>DATNFX010000139.1:0-18460 GCA_035606195.1 Pyrinomonadaceae bacterium | reverse complement strand
CGGATTCGTGAGTGCTCAGGACACCCTCGCATTCACTAACCAGTTCGGTATCACCGGTAACTACAACAGCGGAACCGGTGTGCTGACACTGACCGGTACGACGACAGTAGCTAACTATCAAACGGCGCTGCGTTCAGTGACATATGCGAACAGTAGCGACGACCCGACTGCCTCGCGAACAATCACCTTCACGGCGACTGATGGCATCAGCACGCCCGGGTCGGCAACGCGTGGCATCGCTATCGCTGCGGTGAACGATGGCCCAGTGAACACTGTGCCTGGTCCACAGAGCACAACCGAAGACACCGCTAAGGTGTTCTCGGCCGCTAACAGCAACCAAATCTCCGTCGCTGATGTCGATGCGGGTGCAAACCCAATCAAGATCACGTTGACGGCAACGAACGGCACCATCACGCTTGCCACGACCGCGGGTCTCGTGTTCATCATTGGCGACGGCACTGCCGACGCTACGATGACGTTCACGGGCACACTATCGGCGGTGAATACTGCGCTGAATGGTATGTCGTTTAACCCGACGCCGGACTTCAACGGCGCGGCTTCACTCCAGATCATTTCAAATGATCAGGGCAACACCGGATCGGGTGGTCCGTTGACTGATACTGACACTGTCAACATCACGGTTACCACTGTCAACGATGCGCCAGTTGTCACGACCAGCGCCAGCAACACCAGCTTTACAGAGAATGGTGCGGCGGTCGCGGTCGATACTGGCCTGACGGTCACGGATGGCGACAGTGCCAACCTGGCAAATGCAACGGTAGCGATTACTGGTGGCTTCGATAGCACTCAGGACACGCTGGCGTTCACGAACCAGAACGGTATCACCGGTAACTACAACAGTGGCACCGGCGTGCTGACACTGTCCGGTTCCTCCTCGGTCGCTAACTACCAGACGGCGCTGCGTTCAGTGACTTATTCGAACAGCAGCGATAACCCGACGGCATCGCGAACGGTGAGCTTCACCGTTAACGATGGTTTGGTCGACAGCAACACGGCTACGAAGGGAATCACCATCAATGCCGTGAATGATGCGCCGGTGAATACTGTGCCGGGTCCGCAGAGTACCGACCAAAACACGCCGCTGACATTCTCGAGCGGCAACAGCAACCAGATCGCGGTTGCTGATGTCGATGCGGGAACGAACGCCATCCAGGTAACGCTCACGGCCACGGACGGAACGTTGACACTCAGCGGTACGTCTGGTCTGGCGTTTACAGTTGGTGACGGCACGGCCGATGCGACGATGACCTTCACGGGCACCATCGCTAACATCAATGCAGCCCTTAACGGCATGACCTACACGCCGACGCTTGGCTTTACCGGCGCGGCCACCTTGACGATCACAACGAACGACCTGGGCAACACCGGTTCGGGTGGTCCGCTCAGCGACACTGACACTGTGAACATTCAAGTAGGTGTCAGCCTCGTCAGCATCCAGGATGCGTCGCTGTTCGAGCCTCAGAGTGGAACAGCCAACATGATCTTCACGGTCACGTTGAGTGCTCCGGCGCCTGCTGGTGGATCGTCAGTGAACTACACCACGCAGGACATCATACCGGCGTCGATTAACACAGCGACGGCGGGTCAGGACTACACCGCAACATCAGGAACGGTCAACTTCGCCGCCGGCGAACAGTTCAAGACGATCCTGGTGTCGATCAAGTCCGATAACAAGAAGGGTGAGAACAACGAGTCGTTCCAGGTAGTGCTATCGAATCCAGTGAACCTGACGATTAATGATGGCACTGCGAATGGATTGATTATCGAAAACAACGTACCAGGAGCAATCCTGATCAGCGAGATTCGAACGAGTGGACCTGCAGGTGCGGGCGACGACTTTGTGGAAATCTATAACAACTCGGATACGCCACATACCGTCAACGGCACAGGCGGCGGCTATGGCCTCTTCAAGATTGGCGGTAGCTGCAGTGCAACGCCGGTTCTCCTCGGTGTCATTCCGAATGGCACGATCATTCCGGCTCGTGGACATTACCTCTTTGTCGGATCTGCTTACAGTCTTGCCAACTACGGCGGTAGTGGAGCGGCGGCTGGCGATCAATTGATGGCGCAAGACATCGAGAATGACCGCAACGTCGCACTCTTCAAGACCGGGTCAGTGGGAGAGATCGGAAGCGCGAACCGTCTCGATGCTGTCGGCTTCGGCAGCAACGTGGGCGCCACGTGCGATCTGTTCCGCGAAGGCAATACGCTAACAGCGACCAACGGTACGCCGCTCGAGCACAGCTACTTCCGCGATGAGTGCGGTAAGAAGGGCAACCCATCGACGTTTGGTAACTGTCCGACCGGCGGCATGACTCAGGATTCGAATGTCAACGCGGATGACTTCATCTTCGCTGACACGAATGCAACTGCAACAATCATGGGACGTCGATTGGGAGCTCCGGGTCCACAGAACCTGGGCAGTCCGCGATTCACGCTGAACGTATTAGCGCTCCTGCTCGATTCAACCAAGGGAGCTGCGGGTAATCCGAATCGCGTCCGCGATACGTCGGCCAGTGCGATGGGACCGAATGCGGCTACCGGCACACTGTCGATTAGACGTCGCTTCCAGAACAACACCGGTGCGCCGGTGACGAAGTTGCGGATCCGCGTGGTGGATATCAGTACCACCTTCGTATCGGGCGGCGGCGTTGCTGACCTGCGGTTGCTGACTTCAGGCGACACTACCGATACCGTGGGCGATCCAGCCACGTGTACGGCGTCGGGCTTCCCGTCGTCGCCTTGTACGGTAGTCATTCGTGGAACGACGCTGGAGACACCACCTGCCCAACCTTTGGGCGGCGGTTTCAACTCCAGCGCGACCACCGGTGTCATCACGTTGCTTCAGCCGTTAGCTCCGGGAGCGAGCATCAATCTGCAACTCGTACTGGGTGTGCAGACCACTGGCTCGTTCAAGTTCTTCTTCAACGTTGAAGCCCTGCCGTAAACCTGCGAAGCAGGTGGCAGCATAAAGCCTGGGGCGCAAGCCCCAGGTTTATGTAGCAAGAAAATTTAAGCCCGCGAAGCGGGCGGCAGCTCACCGGCTGTCGCCCACTCCGCGGGCTTGGTTTTTATTTTGATTTCCTTACCTGGGGCTTGCGCCCCAGGCTTTATGCTGTTGCCCGCTTCGCGGGCTTTAACCCTTAACTGAGAGTGGCTGCGGCTCGGGGTCAGTGTGCCGTCCGCGATCCATTGCTCCTGTCGATGACAGGGGTGGTGGGTTAGCTACCAGTACCTCCAACGCCGCATCGAGCACCTCACCGATTCCCGACACAAAAACTATCTGTAATTCCTTTTTGACGTCCTCGGGAATGTCGTCGACGTCAGCCTCGTTACGGCTCGGCAAAATAATTCGCCGGATCCCCGCACGATGCGCTGCCAAAACCTTCTCCTTAACGCCACCAATCGGAAACACGAGACCCGACAACGTAATCTCGCCGGTCATGGCCGTGTCAGGCCGCACGCGACGTCCCGTATACAACGAAGCGAGCGCTGAAGTGATCGTTACACCCGCACTCGGTCCGTCCTTGGGAATCGCTCCAGCCGGGACGTGTAAATGAACTCCAAACTCCTTGAAGATATCCGGCTCGATGCCAAATTCTGCCGCGTGCGACCACAGATACGACTGCGCCGCCCGCGCCGACTCCTGCATCACCTCGCCAAGCTGCCCTGTAATCGTTAAGCCGCGCCCGCCTGGCAGCAACGTCGCTTCGATAAAGAGAACCTCGCCGCCCATTTCGGTCCAGGCCATACCCGTGGCGACACCAGCAGGGAGTTCCTTGCGCGCCTGCTCCGGATAAAACTGTGGCGCTCCGAGATAGTCACGAAGGTCGGCCGCAGTAACGGTGACCGACTCTGCCTGACCCTGCGCAATCTTGAGTGCCACTTTCCGAGCGATGCTGCCGACGTTCCGCTCCATCTGGCGCACGCCCGCCTCGCGCGTGTAGCGCGCCGCGATCAGTTCGATAGCATCGTCGTTGATCTTGAGCTGTGCGCCGTTCAGGCCGTTTTCAGTTGTCTGCCGCGGGATTAGGTAGCGGCGCGCAATTTCGAGTTTCTCGCGGTCGCTATAGCCCGCCAGGCGGATGATCTCCATGCGGTCTCGGAGCGGCGCGGGAATCGGACCAAGCTGGTTCGCGGTCGCGATGAAGAAAATCTTCGACAGATCGAACGGTAGATCGAGATAGTGATCCCGGAAAGAGTTGTTCTGCTGCGGATCGAGAATCTCGAGCAGGGCGGCGGCCGGGTCGCCACGATAGTCGTTGCCGAGCTTGTCCACTTCGTCAAGCATCAGCACGGGATTGTTGACTCCCGCACGGCGAATCGACTGAATGATCCGACCAGGCATCGCGCCGATGTAGGTGCGACGATGGCCGCGCAATTCCGCTTCGTCACGCACGCCGCCGAGCGACATTCGTTCAAATTGTCGATCCAAAGCACGCGCAATCGACCTGCCGAGCGACGTCTTGCCGACTCCCGGCGGACCGACAAACAGCAGTATCGGACTCTTCGTGTCAGGCCGGAGCTTGATCACGGCGAGAAACTCGAGAATGCGCTCCTTTACGTCTTCCAGCCCGTAGTGATCTTCATCAAGAATGCGTCGCGCCTCACCCAGATCAAGCTTGTCTTCGGAAGACTTCAGCCACGGCAATTCCAGAATAAACTCGAGATAGGTGCGAATGACGTGGTAGTCCGGCGCGGCAGGTGGCAGACGTTGCAGCCGTTTTAGCTCGCGGTCTGCTTCGGCGCGTACTTCTTCGGGAAGTTCGGCTTTTTCGAGGCGCTCACGGAGCATCTCGGTTTCCGCAGCCTCGCCGGTTTCGTCTTCGCCGAGTTCCTTCTGGATCGCGCGCATTTGCTGTCGCAACACGTAGTCGCGCTGCGCTTTATCCATCTCGACCTGCGCTTCCGAAGCGATTTTCGAACGCAGTTGCAGTATCTCGACTTCACGAGCGAGATTGGCGTTCGCGAGACGGACGAGCTCGTCGGCAGTATTTGCTTCGAGCATCTTCTGCTCTTCCTCGACGCCGAGACTGAGAATCGACGCGAGAAAATATGAAAGCCGGGTGGCATCGACCTGGCCCAGCACCGCGATTCGCACTTCAGCAGGCACGTTCGGCAACAGCGCCATAGCCTCCGTAATCATCTGTTGCAGGTTGCGCTTGCCTGCCTCGACTTCCTCCGCGTCGACGATACGTGGATCGGGCAGGATCTCGACGACACCGACCAAATGCGGATCTTCCTGTTTCCACTGCGACACACGCACGCGGTCGGTGCCCTGCACGATGATGCGCATACCATCGGGAGTTCGCTCCATGCGCTTGATCATCACGAGCGTGCCGACGTCGTAAAGATCGGCAGGTTTTGCGTCTGTATCGTCAGATCGATCCGGGCGCACAGTGACGCAGCAAAGCAGCTTTTCCGGCGTCGAGAGTGCTGATTCAACGGCAGCGAGCGAGCGGGGCCGGCCGACGCCGAGTGGTATGACTGTTTCCGGGAAGATCGTGAGGTTCTGCAGAGCCAACACGGCGACCTCGAAAGGTTGACCGGGTTCCCGTGCGGCGGACCTCAAGACGTCGTCTGAAAGAGTTTGCGTCCCGCTAGTGGTAGACGTTGTGACGGGGGCTGGCGGTGCATTTTCAAGAGGTTCCGGCATAACTAATCCTGTTCCTTACGCACGTCGATGATCAAAAAACCATCACTGTAGTCATGTCTGATCGACGCTCCTTCAATCGGCGCCGGAAACTCGATCGACTTTTCAAAGCGGCTGTAGGTGATTTCCATCTGATGGTAAACGAAGCCTTCACGATAATGTGTGTCGCGTCGACAGCCACGAATGCTCAACAGTGAACCGCGCAGTTCGATCTCCAGCTCGTCGCTGCAAACGCCCGCGAGGTCCACTTTTACGATCCAACCCTCAGACGACTGGTAAACGTCTGCCGCCGGATTCCACAGCCGGCCAGACGGTACCACTCGCCGACCCGCACGGATCAGCGAGAACTCACGATTCGTGTTTCGCATAGCAAGAGAATAGTTGAAAACCAGAATAGTGAAAAGCGCGACCAGATAATTGCCGATTTCCGATTGCCAATTGCGAATTTAGACTGGACCTCTGAAGAATCGGCAATTGGCAATTGGAAATCGGCAATTATCCTTCGCACCTAAACACTAAATCTAGCCAAAGATCCGGTTCCAGAACGACGAACCCTTCGAGATCTCCTCGATAGCGTCTGCGAGTTCGCTATCCTGTCGTGTTTCCACAGCGATGTCGGCCATTGAGATCATGCCCGTAAGATAGCCGTTGTCGTTACACACCGGAATACGACGTACCTGTTTGTCTCCCATTTTCCGAATTACATCGACAACACGATCGTTCGGTTTAGCGGTGTGAATATCGACCGACATGATGTCTTCGGCCCGAACGCTCGCACAATCTTTGTTATCGGCGACAGCGCGGACGACTATGTCGCGGTCAGTGATTAAGCCAATTAGTTTGCCGCGTGAGTAATTGCGACCTTCATATTTTCGTTCCGTAGTTTCTGTTCTGCCGTTTCCACTCTGCGTGTCATATTCGACCACCGGAATCACGCCCGTGTCTTCCTGTTTCATCATCAGCGCGACTTCCGGAAGCGTCGTGTCGCGTGTGGCGACAGCCAGATCGCGAGTCATGATGTCGCGGCAGCGAAGCCGAGAACGTTCCGGCGCGTAGTGCTCTCTCTCTCGAGCGGTCGAAAAATCGCGCCCTTCGTAGAGTGAACTACGCTGCTGCCAGTCATCACGAAGACGTTCGCCGCGATTTTCGGCATAACGGGGTTCGTCCGATTCGTAATTTGCGCGTTCACCAAAGCGGCCACGATTATATTGGTTATATTCAGGCCGGCGCTCCGTATCGAATTGACGACGCGGGCGATACTGCTGCTCGTCGTAGGAGCCGAAGTTTTCTCTTCTCAGGCGGTCCTCACGCGCGTAGTAGTCCCTCTCGTCATCCATATCATTTCTATATCTCGCCATTGCTTCCCTCCTTACCAGGAACCTTTGTTCTATAGGGGGCTCAGGGGGTTACATTTCGACCTCCGCGATAAGTTGCACTCGCGAAGTGATGTCCAAAGATCCAACCTCAATCGGAGTTGCTACTCCTGCTACTGCTGACTTCATCCCGAATTCCGCCTGATACGGCACGGGCGGTCGTTGTTGAAATCCCTCTTCCTGGACTTCGATAATACGCACCACTCGTCCACCCAACGCCTGTGCGATTACTTGAGCTTTGCTGACTGCTACACGCGTTGCTTCACTCAACGCCCGGTCGCGAGCCGGACGATCCTGGCGCAACGTGAAGGCGATGCCCGAAACTTCGTTCGAGCCCGCTTGCGCTGCCGCGTCGATGATCGTGCCGACTTTGTTTAGATCGCTCGTCGTAACAGTGACGCTGTTGCGCGCTTCGTAGCCCGTAATCGTGGGCGGCTGATTTTCTTTGTAGACGCGCTGCGGTTGCAGGTTGTAGCCGCTCGTCTTCACCTCCGCGCCCGTGCCTGCCGCAGCTTTCAGAGCGCGCACGACGGCATCCGTTTTAGTTGCGTTTTGTTGTTGCGCGTCGAGTGCATTTCGGGCTTGTGTGACGACGGAGATCGTCAGGATTGCCGTGTCTGGCTGCGCTTGAACGATGGAATCGCCGACAACATTTACACGCGTAACGCGTCGATTATCGCCACCACCCGCGGTCGCTGCCTGTTGCTCGACTGCTTTCAGCGACTTGGCTTCGAACGGAGTGCCTTCCATGAATGTAGTCATCACCTCTTTGGTTTCGCCAACCGCCTCGACGTTTGACGACTCTTTAAACCACGAATTGTTTTGAAAGTCTTTTGCGTTAAGGAGCAGGTATTTACTGTCGCGGTTGACGATCAGCCAGCCGCCTGCTTCGGCGGTTTTCTGAAGTTTTCCGCGAACGGTGATTTCTTTTGCGCAGGTGAAAGTGGCGGCACTGAGAACAAGTGCCAGCATCGCGGGGATAAAAAATAGTCGTTTCATAGTCTCTCCTCTTCTGGTCCTAGAATCTCACAGCCGAGGGAGAGTTGAAACCGGCAGTAAAGATAGAGAACGCGTGAGAGACGAAAACTTGCTGGCAAGTTGTGCTTGTGGTTGCGCACGTCGTGTTTTGTTACCATCCATCCGATGCAATCATTCGATACTAAGACAGACCTGCCCCCTGGTGCGTGCACCAGTTTTGAGTTGCCCGACGGCAACGAGGTGGCTGTGTACAATGTGGGTGGCGAATTCTATGCCACCGATAATTTTTGTCCGCACCGCGGCGCGCGGCTTACGGAAGGCGTACTGTGCGGGTACATTGTTGAATGTGGATTACACGGGTGGCAGTTTGATGTGCGGACTGGGGAATGTTTGACTGTACCGGAGAAAATTAAGACTTATCGAGTTGATTTAACCACGGATGACACGGATCAAAAATCCGGATTTGAGATCCGTGTCATCTGTGGCTAAAACTATCCGTCGTTTCCAATAGCCTCAACCGGACAACACGTCAGCGCCTCCTCACAAAGCGCACGCTCCTCATCATTCTCCGGCTGCTTGTAGACAAACGAGTAGTTCTTCTCGTCGCAACGCCTGAAATTGTCAGGCGCCGTGTCGCGGCAAACGTCGCAGTCAATGCACGACGAATCCACGTAATACGATCCTGCAATATTCTCTTTTACTCTATCGTTTTTTTCAGGCACGACTAATTCGACGGTCAGGGATGCGTCATGTCTTCCGGGATCACGAGCTTGTCAAACTGTTCCTCGGTTAGATAACCGAGCTCCGCGGCCGATTGGCGCAAACTGATGTTCTTCTTGTGAGCATTCTTCGCGACCTGGGCTGCTTTGTCGTAACCGATATGAGGATTCAACGCGGTCACGAGCATCAGGGAGTGTTTTAAGTGCTTATCGATCTGTTCCCGATTGATCTGAATTCCCGAGATACAAAACTCTACAAAACTGTGAATCGCATCATGCAGCAAACGCACGGAGTGTAGAAAATTGTGAATCATCACCGGCTTGTAAACATTCAACTCAAAATTACCTTGTGAACCTCCGAAGCTCGTCGCGAGATCGTTGCCAAACACCTGCACGGCGACCATCGTCAGCGCTTCGCTCTGCGTCGGATTTACTTTGCCGGGCATGATCGACGAGCCGGGCTCGTTCTCCGGCAACACGAGTTCACCAAGACCAGAACGAGGTCCGGAAGCGAGCCAGCGAACGTCGTTCGCGATCTTCATCAACGACGCGGCAAGCGTCTTCAGAGTACCGCTGGCGAAGACGAGCTCGTCGTGTGCGGATAGCGCGGCAAACTTGTTTGTGTGCGAAGTGAACGGCAGTCCTGTCAGTTCCGCGATCTTCTTTGCGGCGCGTTCACCAAATTCCGGATGTGAATTGAGTCCGGTGCCCACGGCCGTGCCGCCGATCGCGAGATCGAGCACTCCGGGCATGGCAGCTTTTAGACGTTCCACATCGCGTTCGACGAGGCTGGCCCAACCGCCCATTTCCTGATCGACAGTCAAGGGAGTGGCATCCTGAAGGTGTGTTCTACCAATCTTGACGACACCCGCAAACTCTTTCGCTTTCGCATCAATCGCATCATGCAGTTCCTGAACACGCGGAACGAGTTTGTTCAACTGCTCAGCGGCTGCGATGTACATCGCGGTCGGGAACGTGTCATTTGACGACTGCGACATGTTGACGTCGTCGTTCGGATGGATCGGGTCCTTACTTCCCATGACGCCGCCGGCGATCTCAATCGCGCGGTTCGAGATCACTTCGTTGGCGTTCATGTTGGTTTGAGTTCCACTGCCGGTCTGCCAGACGCGCAGCGGGAAGTGTTCGTCCAGACGTCCCTCAATTACTTCGTCACAAGCCTGCACGATCAAACTGGCCTTGTCGTGCGACAACTTCCCCAGCTCTTCATTCACGAGCGCGGCCGCTTTCTTGAGAATGCCGAGCGCGCGAATCATCTCGCGCGGCATCCGGTCGTAGCCGATATCGAAATGATGAAGCGAGCGCTGCGTCTGAGCCCCCCAGTAACGATCACTCGGGACCTCGATTGCACCCATCGAGTCGGTTTCTATTCTGGTTTTCGTGGATTGTTCAGGGGATTGTTGAGCCACAAACCGATCTTGCCACAAAAAGGCACAAAAAGCACAAAACGGAATGTAAAACCGTGGTTATCCAGGGCATTTTGCGCTACCCTCTCCCTTTGTTTTGTGCTTTTTGTGCCTTTTTGTGGCTAATCATGATTTGGGAAAACACAAAACTCCTCCTCGGCCTACTTTATCGTCCCGTGTCGTCGATGGGCAGGATTGTGGATGAGGGGCACTGGCTTTATGCGGCGGTGGTCGTGGCCGCGGTGTCGATGATGTTCCACGCGACGGTGACATCCGTGATCTATCACAATGTCGAGGCAGTTTATCGTGAACTACCGCCCGAACCCGTTGCGACATCGGATCCCTGGGAGGAGGACGACGAACCCGTCGCGCGGCCGCACTTCGTCTATGACCGGCATCCGTTACCGCTCGTCGGGGATCGTGGCTGGTGGCTCGTCTCATTCGCGCCGCCCGGTTTTTTCACCGCAGTGCTCGGTATGGCGATCTTGTACATTCCGTGTTTGATCCTGCTCGTCGCGATCTCAGGCGTGAATGCGAGCTTCAGTGTGCTCCTGCGCCGTGACTATGGACCACTACTTACCTGCGGACTCATGGCGTGGGCGGCGGCTCACATCCCGTTTACTCTCGCCGGATTTGCGCTCGAGCCTTTGGGACTTAGTGCGAAGACTGCGCTTGGGCTCTGGGCCACAAGCGCGATCTGTTTTGGACTACTGATGGCGCTCGGACTGCGAATGCTCTTTGGCGTCAACTACGCGAAGAATCTGGTCCTTGTGTCACTCGCGGCGCTTTCGTTTTCCGTGCAGGCAAAATTGTTTGCGACAGTGTCGCCATTCCTGTTCTCGCCGTTTCTGCTGTTCTACGCCTTCATGATGTTTCGTGGCGGCATCGGCGATATCGGCAACTCTCTGCGACAGCGACAGAACTTTCGCCGCTCAATGGAAATCGCCACGATCAATCCACGCGACGCCGGCGCACATTATCAACTCGGCTTGATCTACCAGTATCGACGCCAGTACGGCGAGGCAATCTCACGTTTCGAAAAAGCGGTCGAGATCGCGCACGACGAAACGGATGCACACTTCCAACTCGGACGCATCGCACGCGAACAAGGCCGGTTGCAGGACGCGATCAATCATTTCAGCGCCGTGCTCGAACAAGATGAAAAACACTCGCAGAGTGAAATCTGGCGTGAGGTCGGCGCCACTTACCTGGCGGCGTCGATGTTTACGGAAGCTCAGGAAGCGTTAACGAAGTTTATCGATCGACGACCTTACGATCCGGAAGGTCTCTATCACTACGGCAAGACACTCGAACAGCTCGGCCGTCCGGAAGAAGCGCAGGAAATGTTTGCTCGCTGTGTTGAGGCGGTAAAGACGATGCCCTCGTATCGTTATCGAGAGCATCGCAAGTGGGAACAGCTTAGCCACAAAAAAGCACAAGAAGCACAAAAGTGATTAAAGAGTAGAGGCGTCCAATTCAATATGAATCGGACGCCTCTATTTGTTAAGCACTTCTTTTGTACTTTTTGTGGCTAGTCCTTATTTTTAGTGGCCTAAGGCGTCGCCAACGTCTTCGATTGCCTCTCCAACTTTCCTTCGCGCCTTGCCGAAGCCTTCCTGAACTTTTCCACCTGCATGTTCCGCGCCACCCTCGGCCTCGAGCTCGTCGTCGTCAATGGCGCGTCCGATAGTTTCTTTCGTTTTGCCTTTCGCTTGATCCCATTTGCCTTCAACTTCGTCTCTATTCGGTAAACCCATTTCTTAGCCTCCCTGTTGTTTTGTGATCGTTACTCTGTGCGAACGTGCTCGCCTCCGAGCTCGGTCAGCAGATCGTCGATGCGATCCACTTCTTCATCGGTTTGTGCTTCCACACCAATCAAGATTCCACCGCCCTTCAGTCCAGCTTCGTAGACCTTGGCGCGATATTCTGGGATGCCCGCGCCGATCAGGGCGCCGATCAATCCGCCTGTTGCTCCACCTGCACCCGCGCCTGCCAGCGCAGCCGCAATTGGACCAGCAATCACGAGATTGATGCCGGGAAGAAAAAGCGTAGTTCCCACCGCCGCGATCGCCGCGAGCACCGCGCCAACTGCTCCACCAACTGCACCACCGATTCCCAATCCATCAGCCGCATGCGAGCGTGTTTGCAGCGCAAATTCTTTTGAACGCGTCGCATCTGACATGAGCACGCTAATATCGTCTCGACTGAAACCGCGCTTCAGCAGCGCGTCAACGGCGGATTCGGCGGCTATCTTGCTCTTAAATAGTCCTGTTACTAATTTTGCCTTGGCTGCCATACAATCCTCCCAACAAACAGTTCTGTTAAATTGTCACGTCGGCAACAGGTGTGCCATCTACAGATTCCGCAGATTTTTGTGTCATGTGTGTAATCGGTGGATTGCTTTCGTACGGTGAACATCCTTCAAATTAGTTCAGCATCGTCCTTCGGCGGCGGCGAGCGATACGTTGTTGATCTCACGAATGCGCTGGTTGCGCGAGGTCACGATGTTTACGTAGCGGTGCGGCCGGGATCGCCGTTGCCGGGGCGGTTGCAGTTGTCACCTGAAAAGATCGTTACGCTGCCGTTGCGAAACGCTCTCGACGTGCAGACCGCACGAGAGTTGGAAAAGTTTGTGCGACGAAAAGCGATTGACGTGGTTCATGCGCACATGGCCCGTGATTACTCGCTTGCTTCCTACGCCGCACGTCGTAACCGGCAAACTAAATTCATCGCAACGCGACATGTTTTGTTCAAGTTGAATCGACTTCATCGTCACACGCTTGCGCGAGCGGCTTGTGTAATAGCTGTGTCACAGGCGGTTGCACGGGAACTCAGAGCCTCTCAGGTCGTAAGAAATGATCAGATTGTAGTGATTCATAACGGTGTCGATGTCGAGAGAATTAAAAGAGCGTGTGCTGCACTTGATC
Organism: Pyrinomonadaceae bacterium; assembly: GCA_035606195.1. Taxonomy (GTDB): domain Bacteria; phylum Acidobacteriota; class Blastocatellia; order Pyrinomonadales; family Pyrinomonadaceae; genus PSRF01. The sequence continues at coordinate 5,365 of DATNFX010000139.1, read as the reverse complement.
TTCGACTGTTTCTTCGATCTATTGGGGTGTCTGTTGGAGATCCTGGTGATGGGCATCTGGTAGGAAGTATTGGTGAACTAAGAACACTCAAACGCCACGACGACTTCATTCGCGCAGCAGCTCTGGTCCTCAAAGAATTTCCTGAAACTCAGTTTGTACTTGCGGGTGTTGGTGAGATACGCAAACAGCTCGAAAAGCTCGTAGCGGAACTGTGTTTATCTGATCACTTTCATTTCCTCGGCTGGCTCAACGACGCAGATAAGCTGCTATGCGCGATGGACGTCTTTGTTTCCGCCTCAGAAACGGAATCGTTTGGCCTCGCAATCGTCGAATCGATGGCCGCCGGAACAGCGGTTGTAGCAACAGCGACCGAAGGCGCTCAGGAAATAATCGAGGATCAGCAAACAGGCTTGCTGGTCCCAATCGGCGACGTGGAAAGCATCGCCAGAGCCGTGGTTAATCTGCTTTCAGATCCCCAGCAACGCGAACGCATAGCAACAGCATCCGCCCAATCCGCGGCTAAAAGATTTAGCTTGAGCCGAATGGTCGATGAGATTGAACAGGTTTATTTAGTCAGTTGATCGATCTTGGCCGCCAGAATGAAATCACTCTCCGTCAACCCATCGATCTTGTGTGTCCAGATCGTGATCTCCGCCTGTCCCCAGCCGAAACAAATATCCGGATGATGTCCCTGCTCTTCCGCAAGTTCTCCGACGCGATTTACAAAAGTTTGTGCCTCACGGAAGTCTGAGAAACGATAGCCCTTCTTCAGGTGATGGTTATTCACAACTTCCCAACCATCGAGCTCGGGCAGAAGTTTTGCAATCTCCTCCGCCTCCAGTGGTGGTACACCACCACGGCACGGCACACATTCCTTAGCTGATAATCCACTCATAAATTCTCCAGCGCCTTTTTCAGAATTGCTATTTGTCCCGCGTGATAGAGATCGTGTTGCACGCCGCCATGAAGAGTCACATACACACTCGAGAACGGCGTGTTTGCATTCGTGATGATCGGCTCGTTCAAGCGCGACTCATCCGCTTTCGCGATCGCATCGAGTAGCTCACGATGTGTATCGAGCAACCGTTGTTTTGTACTCTCCCATGCCGCGTCACTCGTGTCGTTGATTGGTTGCCAATCCTCCTCGTCGGTGAGTTGAGCCGGGTCGCCATTGAGACGTCGTAGACAGGCGCGCTCCCACGCTTCGATGTGCATCGTCAACTGCCAGATGGAGTGAGCGCCGGGAATCGGATGCGCTGCGGCCTGAAGCGCAGTCACTCCATTCAGTAACGCCAGCACTGATGGTCCATGCCACGCTTCTCCATCGAAAGCGCGACGAAATTGATCTCGAATGCGATCCAGTTCAGTGCTCATACTAATTTCTCCAAAGCCTATCCACAGATTACACAGATTCTCTAAATCAAATCTGCGTAATCTGTGGATACAGTTTCCGTCGTTTGCTGTGATAGGCTACGTCGCATCAGTCATAATCTCAACTGTGCGAAGTGAAGACAAAAAAGTTTCTGCGTTGAAGCAGGTAGCGATCTACTGCGACGGTTCCAGTCTCGGCAATGGACAGGATGTGAGCCGTGCCGCTGCGGTGGCGTTGCTGGGCTACAAGGGAATCTGGCGTGCCGTTGGCGAGTATTTAGGCAAAGCGACAAATCAGCAGGCTGAAATTGCGGCGGCGGCGGTCGGGCTCGAATCGTTGAAACAGCCTTGCCAGGTCAGTGTCTTTACTGATTCACGATATGTTGTCGAGACGATGAATGGGCGCTTCCGGCGCAAGGCCAACTTACCGTGGTGGCAACGACTCGATCGCGCTGCATCGGCTCACAAAGTCCATTGGGAATGGACTCGTGGACATGCGGGCCACCTGCTGCAGGAAGCTGCCGACAACGCCGCGCGCCGGATTGCAGCCGCCGGCCAGGCCGACGAGTCGATTTTGCGCGACGCTGTAGACCAGGTAGGCAGCGTTGAAGCCGCAGATCTGCGCTGATATAATCCGCTCTCCCCTTTTCAACAAATGAAAAGAAACCAAGCCCTGCTCCTTTTCTGTCTCCTCATTGCGGCTGTCCCCGCGACTCGCGCACAAGATCCACAGCGTGGCTGGCAATGGCAAAACCCGCTGCCACAGGGAAATTCAATCAATTCGATCAGGTTTTCCCCGGACAAAAAACGCGGCTGGGCGGTTGGGTCGAATGGCGTTGTCCTGACGACGAATAACGGTGGATTCGAGTGGGAAGAGCAGGTGAGCTCTGCCAACACAACGCTATACAGTTTGTACGTTAAAGATCGTTCGCGAGTGGTGGTAACAGGCGCACGTGGCGTCGTCTTAACCACCAACAATGCCGGTGAAAAATGGGTGCTGCGGTCGAGCGGCGTCCGCGATCATCTCTTTGCCGTTACCTTCGCGCCCAAAAATCCGTTGCTCGGTTGGGCAGTCGGCAGCTTCGGATCGATCATCGCGACTACTGACGGCGGCAAGACCTGGAAACAACAGTCCAGCCAAACTACGGCCCATCTTTTTGCAGTCGCCTTCCTGGACGCAAAAACCGGCATTGCCACGGGCTCGCGCGGAACCCTGCTCGTTACTAAAAACGGCGGCGCCGACTGGAAGCAGATCAAGAAACTAACTGAATTTCCACTTACCGGCGTCACCTTCACTACCGATAAGAAAGCCACTGCCGTCGGTTATCGCGGCACGATTCTGCAAACTGAAGACGGCGGTGACACATGGTTCAGTAAAGATAGTCTGATTACAACTGACCTTCACGCCGTTTGCTTCACTGACGAGATGCACGGCTGGGCCGCAGGCGAAAGTGGTGTGGTCCTAACAACCGGCGATGGCGGAAATATCTGGTTGCCGGTGAACGTACGCACCGGACCAAGTCTCGCAACGCTCTACTTCTCGGATGAGTCGGTCGGCTGGGCTGCCGGTGCAAATGGTCTCGTCGTACGAACCGACGACGGCGGACTGTCGTGGCAAAGACTAACCGAAGGCGGCCGTGACGATCTCGCAAACATTTTCTTTATCGACAACTCACACGGTTGGGCCGTCGGCGAGCGAGGCAAGATTCTCTTCACGAGTAACGGCGGTAAGAGTTGGACCGTGCGTCCTTCGGGATCCACTACTTCATTGAATGCGATCACTTTCGCGACTGAGAAGTCGGGATGGGTAGCCGGCGACAAAGGCACAATTCTGCACTCGGTCAACGCTGGCGTTACGTGGGAACGTGTTCCCGCTCCGGCGACTGAGGATCTGTTTGGAGTTTCATTTGTTTCGCCAACGGAAGGATGGGTCGTGGGCGCCCGCGGCGCCGTCTGGCACACAAAAGACGAAGGCCTGAGCTGGCAGTTTCAGCAAACGAATTCGCTCAACTGGCTCGAGGACGTCAAGTTTGTCGATCCTTTGCATGGCGTGGTGGTGGGATCAGGCGGCGCGATCCTGCGCACTGAAGACGGCGGCGAAAACTGGAAGCGTGTCGATCGCAACCTCAAGGAGTGGTTGTACGCGCTGGCATTTGCCGATGCGCAGCGTGGTTACATCGTCGGCGCAAAGGGAATCGTCCTGCGAACGGATGACGGCGGCATAACGTGGAAAGATCTCGAAACCGGTGTGAATGGAACTCTCTTTGGAGTAGCGCTCGCCAGCAGGAACGATGTGCTGGTTGTAGGTGAACAGGGAAACATCATTCACAGCAAAGACGCGGGCCAGACGTGGGAAGTGCAACCGACGATTACGAGCACTTCGTTGTTCGCGATTGCGTATCGAGGTGGCACAAACATCTGGGTTGCGGGACGAGGTGGCGCGATCTTGCGGCGTGTCGATCCGATCGCTACGGTTAGTATTCCGGTTGGAAAGTTACCACCGGTTTTGAGAGGTGGACCACCGAAGTTGGATGGTGGTGAGACGCCGGTCGATCTTGAAGATATTCCGAAAGCGGTTCGTCCGAAGAAACCGGAAAGACCGCGGTAAACAGTTAGACAGGATTTCAGGATTAACATGATTCAAATCTTGTCAATCCTGAAATCCTGTCTAACTAACTCTTGTTCGTCAAACCCGAACCGGATGCTCTTTCGCGTATGAGTAAGCGCAGTACGCGGCGACGATGTGGCAAATCCAGCCGAGCGTTCCACCGGTTCCCAGCCAGAATCCCGGCGTAAAAATCAGCCAGAGAATTCCCGCCAGAATTCGCCCGTTATAGAGCTGCCCAACGCCGGGAATAATCAAACTCAGAATGCCTGCCAGGACTGGGTCGCGCATCGTATTCTTGCTACCTCCACAAGTGGAACCTCATACGACAGCCGCGCGCGTTTTGTTCGTTCACCGGTCACCGTCACGCCAAATCCCGGAAATCTCGCCACGAAACGTCTTCAGCATCTGCTGCACATTCGGATTGCTCTCAACCTCTTCCCGCAGTCGCTGCTTTTCAAGACGCGCTTCATTCTCGCGACCCATGGGCTCACCTTCAGCGGTCGGATCCTTCACGACGATCCTAACGCCCATTTCCCTTCCGGTGACCTCGCGACATGCCTCACGTATGAACTTGTTGTTGTCGGGCCGGGAAAGCGTTTCGCGGAAGTGACGTGCCTCGGGCGCGAATTCGATACAGAGTTCCTCGTCTTCAAACACCGTTGCCTGTGCCGCTTCGAGTGCCGTAACCAGCAACATCTTTCGCTGCTTCTCCAACACTGCCTTGACGCGATCAATCGTCGAGAGCTCGACAGGTGACGCGGTACTTTCGAGCTTCTCTTCAACGGGCCTTTCGAGCGCCGGCGACACTGCCGTCGCCATGAACGACGAACTCGCCGAGCGTGAGCCCGCCGGCGGTCGCTCCGGACTGGACTTACTCGGCGTGCTTGAACTTCCGCTCGAACCGGAAGTCGTTCGCGTCACAGGTGCTGCGCCGCCGGCATTGTTTTCGAGTGCGGCGAGGCGCTGAATAATCTCATTAATACTTTCAACACCACGCAACTCCATCAGTTTTACGATGCCGATCTCCAACTGGTAGCGAGGTTGTGTGGCGGCGCGAAGCTTGGTTTCCGTGTCAGCCAGCGAATGGAAGAAGCGCACCAGATCGGATTCAGAGAACAGCTCCGCCTGACGCTTCAATTCCTGTGGCTCGCAAACAGCAGCTTCAAGTAACTCTTCACTTCCGGAAACTTTGGTGACGAGCAGGTCGCGGAAGTGCGCGAGCAGGTCGCGACAGAAGTTGCGCAGGTCATGACCACGCATCACGATCTCGTCGACGGCCGCAATCGCTTCCGCGGGTTTATTGTTGGCAATGCTGTCGATGATTCGTTTGAGAATGTCCGCGCCCGCAACGCCCAACGCCGTCTCGACGTCTTCTTTAGTGATCTT
>DATNFX010000138.1:0-14804 GCA_035606195.1 Pyrinomonadaceae bacterium | reverse complement strand
TCCCGTCGCCGACAATAAGACCAACGCCGAAGGCATGGCTTACGTCGAGAAGTTTGTTGCTCGTTGGAAAGGACACGAACTGATAGTTGCGGCGATTGCGCCGCACGCGCCTTACACAGTCAATGAAGACCATCTCAAAGCGGTTCGCGCTTTTTCCGATCGCACCGGCGCACCGATCGTCACGCACATTTCGGAGACCAAACGTGAAGTTGACGACAGTGTCAAAGCGAAGGGTGCAAGCCCCGTCGCCTATCTCGACCGGATTGGTTTCCTGAACGAACGTGTGATTGCAGCGCACATGGTTTGGCCGCAGGGAAGTGACATCGCGATTTTGAAGCGACGTGGAGTCGGTGTCGTTCACAATCCGCAGTCGAACATGAAGCTCGCGTCCGGTGTTGCGCCCGTTCCAAAGATGTTGACGGAGAAGCTGTAGATAGGTTTGGGAACGGATGGAGCCGCGTCAAACAACGACCTGAACATGTGGGAAGAGATGGACACGGTGGCGAAATTGCACAAGGTGTTCAGCGGCGATCCGAAAGTGATCTCGGCGCAGGAGGCATTTGAGCTCGCCACGATTCGCGGCGCCGAGGCATTGCACCTCCAGAAGGAAATCGGCTCACTGGAGACCGGAAAGCGTGCCGATCTGCTCGTAATCGATCGCGACACGCTCAATCAAATCCCCCTCTACAACGTCTACTCCGATCTCGTCTACGCAACCAAAGCCGCGGATGTAGAGAGCGTCATCATCAATGGCCGCATCGTAATGCGCAATCGCCGTCTCCTAACCCTCGACGAAGCGACCATCAAAACCGCCGCCCGCGCCTACCGCGACAAAATCATCAAAAGCCTCGGCGCCTCCGGTGCGCCATAGGAACCTAAAGAGTTTTGAGGAAAGTCTCCAAAGCAGCACGAAATTTTTTAGGATCAATCGCCGGATACTTGTAAAGACGATCCTCAATTTGTGAAAAGAATTCCGGCAACCTGGAAGGCTCCAATAGTCCAAGCTCGGCTAAGTGCCTTCATGAACCGCTCGATCTTTTCTGCGCTTACTTTCTCACGCATGAAAATGCTCGCTCAAAGCTCACCAGCTTCCTTATCAAGGCGTTGTATCTGGAGTGGGCAGAATCAGGTTCGGACGCAGCTAAGAGATCGTAGAGCCGGTGCTCGGGATCTGAGGGCAAGCTTTCAGGCAGCTCGAGGCCTAGACTGCGAAGTTTTGGCGCGCCAATCGCGACGAGCAGTGCGGGAATTGTTTCACGGTTGGACTGCAAATCCTCGATTCCCGCCACGATCAGATCATTTCCCGGCAGAGAACTCATGGCTGCATTCTAACATTCGATAGTGCCTATCCACAGATTACACAGACTCTGTTAAACAATCTGCGTAATCCGTGGATACGCTTGCCTCGGTGGGCCTGATCCGTACATAATGGGTTCCGTCAAATTGATACCAACTCTAAAGCGAGCATTAGGCTCGCTTTTCTATTTGCAGGGAGAGTCAGCAATTTGAGGTCTTTTTCTTTTTTTCGCCCCTACATAAATGGAATCCTCCCGACAGTTCTAGTTCTAATCACAGCCGTTTTGGCGGTGGGCCAGTCGACCGGCTCCAGCGAAGATGCGGGGGATCCGCTTGCTCGCCGCATTGAACGCGCTCGTGCGCTCGCGGCTGTCCACCAACTTCAGGCCGCAGCTGCTGAATTGGAAAACATTCGTGCCGCAGGGAACGACGTAACACTCCGCAACGTCGCCACGCTCATGCTGCTCGGTATTTACCTCGAGGAAGGGAACTACGGGCGCTCACAGTCTTTGCTGGACGATTCGTTTCAGACGCGCGCCGCACAAAAAGACGAATCGATTCGCAATTACTTTGCCGCCGTGGGCCAGACTGTCAACGGCATCAGAGCGCATCTTGCTCGTTATCGTAGCTACGGTATCAATCCGAGCGAGTCAGATCTTCCCGCTGAAGCCAACACCGATCTGGAACGGGTGCGCGGTTTGCTCGAACGCATAATTGCGCAGGCGCAGGAGATTTCAAAGGAACAGGGTCGCGCATACGAATCGTTCGCGCTCCTCGAAGATGTGCTGGGCATTCGATTGTCGCTGGCAAAGAACGATGAAGATCGCGGCAGGTGGCAGTCGGAGTATCTTGCCGCAAGGGAAAAGATGGCTTCCTCACAAGCTACTGCGTCTCTCGGCAGATCGAAGGCACTCGATGCCGTCACTAACAGAATCCCCAATCCGTTTGCTACAAAACCCGCGGAACCTCAACCGACTCCGGAAGCAGCCGCGCCAGTCGCGACGCCTCCTTCAACCGCGACTGCCGCTGAGCCCGAACTCGTCAGTGCCGGCTCATTGAGTGGGCGCGAAACGAAGCGAGCCACTCCGAGCTATCCGGCAGCGGCAAAGAGCCACCAAGTGACCGGAACGGTTCGCGTTTTTGCAATTGTGGATGAAAACGGAAAAATCTGGGTCACTAACTCCGAAGGTCCGACAATGCTTCGCGCGGCGGCTGAAGCTGCTGCCAAAAACTGGGTATTCCCACCCTCAACCTTTAACGGTAGACCCGTTCGAATCGTCGGCTATCTCGATTTCGAGTTCAAGCTCTAGATTACACGGATAAAGGGTTGGATCAGCGCTGATCCGTCACCTATCCGTCTAATCCGCGGCCAATCTTGACTAAAAAGTAAGGTATAGCTTAAGATGCGTCAGACTAATAATTTAGACGCGTAATGAAGATCTCAGCACAAGAAGAATATGGCCTGCGTTGTCTGTTGCAGCTCGCCCGTGCGGAAACGATTGGCGAGTCGCTGACGCTTTCGCAGCTTGCCCGTCTCGAAGGGATTTCAACCGCGAATGCCGGCAAACTGCTGTGGATTTTGAGCAAAGCCGGGTTGGTGCAATCGACGCGCGGTACCAAGGGCGGCTACGCGCTGGCACGGCCTGCCTCTGATATTCGTTTGAACCAGGTCATTCGCGTTCTCGAAGGCGAACCGGCTGAGTCTCATTGCAAGAGCTACGCAGGTGTTTTGGACGCCTGTGTCCATACCGGTGACTGCGGCATTCGCCCGGTGATCGTCGAGTTGCACCAGATAGTCGACAACGCACTCGCGGATATCACGCTCTCGCAGTTGTTGGGAACCGAAGCGAACGTCGACGCGGTCTTACACCACATTCAGGGTGTCGGTCGGAAGGATAATCGGGTCTAGAAAGACTAATGAGTACAGCAGAACTTTTAACCAAACAGGAATACAAATACGGCTTCGTAACCGATATCGAGTCGGATGTAATTCCGCGCGGATTGAGCGAAGACACTATTCGTCTGATCGTCGAGAAAAAGAACGAGCCGGAGTGGATGCTGGAGTTTCGTCTGAAGGCTTATCGACATTGGCTGACGATGAAAGAGCCGAAGCATTGGCCCAACCTCAAGTATCCAAATGTCGATTATCAGGACATGATCTATTACAGCGCGCCGAAACAAAAGGCGACGAAGGCCAGTCTCGATGAAGTCGATCCGGAACTGCTGCGCACTTTCGAGAAGCTCGGCATTCCTTTGACGGAACAGAAACAGCTCGCGGGCGTTGCCGTCGACGCGGTTTTCGACTCAGTCTCGGTTGCCACGACTTACAAAGAGAAGCTGAAGAAGCACGGCGTAATCTTTTGTTCGTTCACGGAAGCGATTCGAGATTATCCGGAACTCGTGAAGAAGTATCTCGGGTCGGTCGTGCCGACCAACGACAACTTCTTCGCAGCGTTAAATAGCGCAGTTTTTTCGGATGGAAGTTTCTGTTTTATTCCGAAGGGCGTTCGATGTCCGATGGAATTGTCGACGTACTTCCGTATCAACAACGCCGAGTCGGGACAGTTTGAGCGGACGCTGATCGTCGCTGAAGAAGGTTCGTACGTTTCTTATCTGGAAGGATGTACGGCGCCGAAGTTTGATAAGAACCAGTTGCACGCGGCAGTAGTTGAGCTCATCGCACTCGACGATGCGCAGATCAAATACTCGACCGTCCAAAACTGGTACGCCGGTGACGAAGAAGGACGCGGCGGTATCTACAACTTCGTGACTAAGCGTGGTAAGTGCGCGGGTAAGAATTCGAAGATCTCCTGGACGCAGGTCGAAACCGGTTCTGCGATCACGTGGAAGTATCCATCCTGCATTCTTCAAGGCGACAACTCGATCGGAGAGTTTTATTCGGTAGCGCTGACAAATCACGCGCAGCAGGCCGACACCGGGACGAAGATGATTCACCTCGGCAAGAACACGCGCTCGACGATCATTTCAAAAGGAATAGCGGCGGGGAAGTCGAACAATAGTTATCGCGGTCTCGTGAAAGTGATGCCGAAGGCGGAAGGCGCGCGCAACTACACCCAGTGTGACTCGATGCTGATCGGTTCAAGTTGCGGTGCTAACACTTTCCCGTACATCGAAGTGATGAATAACACTTCGAGTGTCGAGCATGAGGCTTCGACTTCGAAGATTAGTGAAGAGCAGCTTTTCTATCTGCAACAACGCGGCATATCGCAAGAAGACGCGGTGTCGCTGATTATCAATGGTTTCTGCAAGGACGTGTTTTTGCAGTTGCCGATGGAGTTTGCAGTGGAAGCGCAGAGACTACTTGGTCTGAAGCTAGAGGGAAGTGTTGGTTAGACAGGATTTCAGGATTTCAAGATTGACAGGACTCATTGATGTTAGAGATCAAAAACTTATACGCAGGGATTGATGGCAAGACAATTCTCAAGGGCATCAACCTGAACGTAAAAAAAGGCGAGATTCACGCCATCATGGGACCAAACGGTTCCGGTAAGTCAACACTCGCGAAAGTCCTCGCCGGACATCCACAATACGAAGTCACGAGCGGAGAGATTCTTTACGAGGGTCGCAATCTGCTCGAGATGTCGCCGGACGAGCGTGCGCGTGAAGGCGTCTTCATGGCGTTTCAGTATCCGATTGAAGTGCCCGGTGTTTCGAACGCGCAGTTTCTGCGGCTGGCTTACAACGAGAAACGAAAACATCTCGGTGAAGAGGAACTCGATCCACTCGAGTTCCGGGATCTCCTGAAGGAGCGCGCGAAAGTCGTCGAAATGGAAGCGAGCTTCATGACTCGTTCCGTCAACGAGGGCTTCTCAGGCGGCGAAAAGAAGCGCAACGAGATTCTTCAGATGGCAGTGCTCGAGCCGAAGCTCTCCGTGCTGGACGAAACCGATTCCGGCTTGGACATCGACGCGCTGCGCGTGGTTGCGAATGGCGTTAATCAACTGCACACGCCAAACGATGCCATCATCGTCGTCACTCACTATCAAAGACTCTTGAACTACATCGTTCCCGATTTCGTGCACGTGCTGGCGAACGGCGTGATTGCACGCGAAGGCGGCAAAGAGCTGGCGCTGGAGCTCGAATCGAAGGGTTACGACTGGATCACGAAGGCAGATCAGAACGGAAAAGGAGCGGGTGCGCCGGCGAATTAAGAATGGTTACGGAACTCGTCAAGTCAGAAAACAGTTATCAGTCGGCGTTTCGCACTGTCCAGGAGTTGTCTCCAACGGTTGCGTGGCTGGAGCTCGTGCGCAGCAGCGCGATGGATCGTTTCGAACAGTTAGGCTTTCCTCCGGTAACAGACGAAGAGTGGAAATACACGAATCTCACTTCGCTAGCGAAGGAGAGTTTTGCGCCCTCAATTAGCGGTGGTGAAGCTGCGGTCACTGACGTCACGCGGTTTGCGTATCCGGAAACTGCGGGTGCGCATCTCGTCGTTGTAAATGGATTCCTGCGCGAAGAACTGTCGGTGAAGACCGGGCTCGAAGATGTTGTCGCGATCGATTTGTTCAGTGCCGCTGCTGATGCCCGGTACAACAAGATCGTTCGAAAGTATCTCGCGCGCAACGCCGGCTATCACAACAACGGGCTCACCGCCTTGAACACGGCGTTTCTGCATTCAGGTGTCTTTGTATGGATTCCGAAGAACGTCAAGCTTGAGCGACCTTTGCAGGTAACGTTTCTGGCTGACGCCGAAAACAGTGCAAGTTTTCCAAGGCTGTTGGTGGTCGCGGAGGAGAACAGTTCCGCGACGTTGATTGAGAGTTATTCGTCTGCGGCTGACGGAAAATACTTTACGAATGCAATCGCTGAGATTGTGCTCAAGGATGGCGCACAGCTCGATCATTATCGTCTGCAGCGGGAAAGTAATGACGCTTTTCACGTCTCGACGACTTCGGCCGAGCTTGGCCGCTCGAGCCGTTACGATACGACGTCGATAAATCTCGGCGCGCGACTCGCGCGTCACGATATTTCGGTGGTGATGGATCACGAAGGTGCGGAGACTTCGGTCGATGGCCTTTATATGGTCGGTGCGAATCAACATACCGACACGCATTCGGTCATCGATCACAAGCAGCCGCATTGCAGCAGTCATCAGTTGTACAAAGGGATTCTTGACGACAATGGCCGGGCGGTTTTCAACGGCAAGATCTTTGTTCGCGAAGGCGCTCAGAAAACTGATGCGATGCAGACGAACAAGAACCTGCTGCTGTCGGACAAAGCGCGTGTGGATACGAAGCCGCAGCTCGAGATCTATGCAGACGATGTGAAGTGTGCGCATGGCGCGGCAGTTGGGCAGATTGATCCTGAAGAGCTGTTTTATCTCGAGACGCGCGGCATCGGTCCGGAGCTCGGCCGGAATCTGTTGACTTACGGATTTGCGGAAGAAGTAATCGCGAAGATCAAAATTGATTCGATCAGGTCGCAACTCGACGAGACTGTACTGCGCCAGTTGCACACGAGTTTGGAGACTTAGTTGTCAGTAGTCAGTTGTCAGTAGTCAGTTGGTCAGTGGTCAGTTGTGGTTTGTTAGTGACTCAACGGAAACTGACAACTGACAACTGACCTACTGACAACTGACCTACTGACAACTGACCACTGACAACTGACAAAAAAGTGAGTTCTACCGTGGACAGTGGGACATTAACAACATTGGAACCCTTTGTATCAGAAATCTGGGATGTGGCACGTATTCGTGCTGACTTCCCGGTCTTGCAACAGACTGTCAACGGCAAGCCGCTGATTTATCTCGACAACTCGGCCTCGTCTCAAGTCCCGCAAGTCGTCATCGACCGGGGCAGTACCTACCTCGAACAGGAACACTCCAACATTCATCGTGGCGTTCATTACCTGAGCCAGAAAGCAACTACCGCCTACGAGGGCGCGCGCGAAAAAGTGAAACGATTCATCAACGCGCGCGACGTTCGCGAATGCATCTTCGTGCGCGGCGCCACCGAAGGCATCAATCTCGTGATGCACGGTTACGGACGCAAGTTCATCGGCGCGGGTGACGAGATCATCATCTCCGCGATGGAGCATCACGCCAACATCGTTCCCTGGCAAATGCTCTGCGAAGAGAAGGGTGCGCGACTACGCGTGATCCCGATGAACGATACGGGCGAGTTGTTGCTCGATGATTACGATGGACTTTTGAATGAGCGTACGAAACTGGTGGCGGTGATGCACGTCTCCAACGCGCTCGGCACGATCAATCCGATCAAGGAGATGATTGCGCAGGCCCACAAGTATGGCGTCCCCGTGCTGATCGATGGTGCTCAAGCGGCGCCGCACATGCCCGTTGACGTGCAGGATCTCGATTGCGATTTCTACGTCTTCTCCGGACACAAGATGTACGCGCCGACCGGCAGCGGAGTGGTTTATGGAAAACTCGAGATACTCGAAACGATGAATCCGTTTCAGGGCGGCGGCGACATGATCAAGACCGTCACCTTCGAGAAGACGACTTATGCCGACCCGCCGAATCGTTTTGAAGCCGGCACGCCTGCTATCGCATCACAAATCGGGCTGGGTGCCGCAATTGATTATCTGAACAGCATCGGACGCGACGCGGCAGCTGTTTACGAAGCCGAGTTGCTGCGTTACGCGACGGAGCGCGTCTCCGCGATCGAGGGTGTGCGCATCATCGGCACCGCGAAGAACAAGGCGAGTGTGTTGTCGTTTGTCATCGACGATATACACCCGCACGATATCGGCACGATTCTGGACCAGGAAGGCATCGCCGTTCGCGCAGGTCATCACTGTGCGCAACCTGTGATGCAGCGTTTCAACGTGCCTGCTACTGCGCGTGCGTCGTTTTCCTTTTACAACACGAAGGAAGAGGTCGATGTGCTCGCCCGCACGATTGAACGTGTAATTGAGATTTTTAGTTGAGCGTATGTCTGAACTAAGCGAACTGTACCAGCAGGTAATCCTCGACCATAACAAGAAGCCGCGCAACTTTCGCAAGCTCGAAAACGCGAATCACACGGCTGACGGTTACAACCCACTCTGCGGCGATCAACTGACAATATATCTCGACCTCGAAGACGGGCTCGTCAAAGAAGTGGGATTTGAAGGCTCGGGCTGTGCGATCTCAAAAGCTTCCGCGAGCATGATGACGCAGGCCGTCAAGGGAAAGAGCAAGGAACAGGCCGAGCACTTGTTTCAGGAATTTCATTCGATGGTGACGGGCGAGCTCAACGAGGAAACAGAAGAGAACAGTCTAGGCAACCTGAAGATCTTCGCCGGCGTGCGCGAGTTTCCGGTACGCGTCAAATGCGCCACCCTGCCCTGGCACACACTCCACGCCGCACTCAACAAACAGGACCAGGTCTCCACAGAATAGGGCCACAAAAAGGCACAAAAGACACATAAGGCACAAAAAGGATCCTAACCCATTTTGTGCTTTTGTGCCTTTTGTGGCTGGGGGCAAGTCAGAACCGGGAGTACGACTGGCCCAATCGAGCCGAATGGTTGAACCTATCGCACACCCAGTCCTGACCTAGTGGGGTCCGCACGGGGACGTCAAGATTGCAAATTTGAGAGGGATACCGGTCACGCAAACATCACCGGCCAGGGCATGATTCAATGCTTTTACCAGAGGTTCTGAGGCGGGTCAACAGGCAAAAATGCAATCTGGTCAAGGTGACTGGCAGTCGGTCACATAGGCAGGCGGCTCGGTCTTTCTGCTGGAACTTTTGAACTGATTCGGTGGTCTAAGTCAGACTAACGAGGAGCCAAAATGATGACTAACCAGCCATCGGCACCGTGGTCTGTACTTGTCCTTTCGTTGTTCCTTATCGCTAACTCCCCAACGCCCGCGCAGCGCCCGGCTCCTAAGCCAGCTCCACTCCCGGACGGCCAGTTACCAGCCTTCGCCACATCGCTCGCTTACATTTCCGCTCATGACCGGCAATTCAATAACAACGATCAGTATTGGTGGTGAGAATTTCAGCATCGCGAAAGTCTTTCGTGCCCTCGCGAAGGATGATCTTTATCGAGCGGTCGATGTCGCGAAGAGTTTCAAGTACGACGCCCCACGATCCTCAGCCACCCTCGCCATCGCAACCGCGATCCTTGAGAAGAAGTAAACGCCGAAGGCGTTCGCTAACCTCAGCCTGGGGTTGGAGCGTTAGCGACAACCCCAGGATCACAACCTCCGAAAACCGTACAACCCTGAAAGGGTTCGCCTTATTAGGAACCCCTTCAGGGTTAAACGGTATGCCTTTTGTTGATCCCAGGGTTGTCGCTTTCGCTCCAACCCTGGGCTTAAATTTAGCGAACGCCTTCGGCGTATGGATTACTTCAGCGAGATGTTTACAACTCGTAAGACACCGTCACCCATATCGATCTGCAGTTGGTAAGTCCCTGGCGCCATTCCCGATGTGTTGAGATTGAAAACGTACTGCCCACTCTCAAACCGGAAGAGGTTGCCACTCGTAGCTGAAGACGTCGACTCGACATCGACCGGATCCCCAACCACATTGTTATTTAGCTGAAACACATTCAGGCTGATCACTGCGTCAGTAATGCCAGCGCTCGCGCCCGTCAGTTGGAACTTGATCGGGATCGTTCGTCCCGCCTTGTACGTTCCACCGGCTTGCACTGGTGCAAGCAAGCCCGAATACGTCCACGCCACACCTACGCTGAACTGCTGTTCGGCATACAGATTCGGATTGCCGTTATCTGTCACTCTTACTGTCAGAGTGTAGATGTGTCCACCCTGTGCTGCTGTAGGCGTCCAGCTGAAAGCACCAGTCGAAGGATTGATCGATGCTCCGCTGGGAACCACACCAGTCAAGCTGTAGGTCAACGTTTGCCCAGCATCGAGATCGGATCCCACTGATATAAGGTTCAACGTGTTTCCTACATAGACTGTTTGATTCGCGATTGCGTTGAGTGTTGGCGCATCGTTTACGGAGTTGACGGTGACGTTGACCGTGCCGATGGTGCACTTCGAATCAGGCACACCATTGGTGGTCCCGTCATCGCAGACCTGGTAAGTAAAGCTCGCCGGACCGTTGTAATTCGCAGCCGGCGAGTAAGTAATGGTTCCGCTCGACAGGGATACAGTTCCATGCGTGTTCGCAGTTGCCGACACGCTTGTGACTGTGAGCACCTGAAGATTCTCATTCGCCGCGCCGGCACTGTCGTTCGTAGTCAGATCCGACGCCGCAAACTGGAGATTCGTGTCCTCATCAGTGCTCTTCGAATCGTCCGTTGCTGAGGGCGTATCGTTTACGCTGTTGACGATAATGTTGACCGTGCCTGTGGTGCACTTCGAATCAGGCGCACCATTGGTGGTCCCGTTATCGCAAACCTGGTAAGTGAAACTCGCCGCACCGTTGTAATTCGCGTCCGGTGAGTAAGTAATGGATCCACTCGCAAGGGATACGCTTCCGTGTGTGTCCGCAGTTGCCGACACACTCGTAACAGTAAGCACTTGCGAATTCTCGTTCGCCGGGCCGGTGCTGTCATTCGTAGCCAGATCCGACGCCGTAATCACGAGATTCGTGTCCTCATCGGTGCTCTTCGAATCGTCCGTTGCCGATGGCGTATCGTTTATGCTGCTGACGGTAACATTGACCGTTGCGGTGGCGCACTTCGAATCAGGCGCGCCATTGGTGGTCCCGTTATCGCAGACCTGGTAAGTGAAGCTCGCTGGACCGTTGTAATTCGCGGCCGGTGAGTAAGTGATGGTTCCGCTCGACAGCGATACGGTTCCATGTGTGTCCGCGGTTGCCGACACGCTCGTGACCGTAAGCACTTGCACGTTCTCGTTCGCCGGGCCGGCACTATCATTACCAGTCAGCTCCGACGCTGAGAACTCGAGATTCGTGTCCTCATCCGCATTCTTCGCATCGTCAGTAGCCGATGGAGCATCGTTCACCTCGGTGGTGGTGATGGTGATCGTCGACGTATTCGAGTCGCGCGCTCCATCATTCGCCTTGAAGGTGAAGCTATCGCTGCCGTTAAAGTCGGGATTCGGTTGGTACGTGCGATTGGCCCCGGAGCCGAGCAACTGGCCGTGCGCGGGCGGAGTGACAATCGTGAACGTAAACGACGGACTCGAAAGCGGACTGACTGCCGACAGCGTGATCGACTTCGAAGTGTCTTCTGCGGTTGTCAGCGATTGACCTTCCGTTCCCGGCGGATTGTTACCGTCGATACCGGCTTCGATCGAGTTCTCGACTGCGTCGGGAACGTTTGCGAAGAAGTCGTAACCGGTAAGTTGTTCAATCGCGTCGACCGTCGTCAGATAATCATGCCAATCGTTGTTTCTGATTCCCTGAATGTTTGGCATGTTCACGGCGATCGTTCGGGTAGCCGCGGTGACACGCGAGATGTCGTTGTCACCCTTCGGAATAACGAGCACGACCTTCCACGTCGACGATGGAACCGTGACGTGACCGTTGGCAATCGTCGTCGAAACACCACCATTGCTACCCGTGCCACCGACACCCGCTGGACCAGCAACGATATAAAGCTCGTTTGCAGGTGTCAGCGTGCGCAGGAAGTTTTCCAAAGCCGCCCATGGTCCCTGATTGTTGTCGGGTGACTGCGCCACCATGTTCGACATCAGGAACGTCGCCTGATTGATCGGGATCGAAGTTTCCTTATCGCGATCGGCGTTCGGTGTCATGTGACCGCGATCGAAACCACTGTTGCTGAAATCGGTTGCCTGCACGCGATACCACGTCGGCAGCACAGCCGGATCCGGTCTGAAGGTGTCGACACGCGCGAGAGTGCCGATCCACTCATCCGAAAGGTGCCAGCTCACCCAGTTTGGACGGCCCATATCCCTGTTGTAAGAGACCGTAAACTCAGGCTTCTCCATCAGGTAGTTGTTCGGCTGATTGATGTCGGCCGTAGCGCCATTCGGATTGCCGAACGTCGTATGAACACTCGGTGGATACGGCGGCGCAGTCCCGGTTGCGACCGTGAACGTTGCCACGAAATTTGCGAGTAGCGTGTCGTCGTTAGGACCAACGTCGTCCGTGTCCACATCGTGAACCTGGTCTTTGAAGATCGTGAATGTACATTGCTCGCCGGCCAGGAAGTTCACATTAGGAGTGATTACCCAGACCTTGTCCGCGCCTGCAACCGTAGCGTCGTTGTGAAGCCCGGTCGTAGCGCAGTTAATATTGAACCACTGCCCAGCCACGGTAACCGGCTCAGTGAAGTTAAGCGTGATACTCGCATCGCGCGGCGCGTTGACGCCGTTCTTGCGAGGATCGCTACGAAATACGGCTGGACCAATCTCCACGATCGGTGCAGTACGCCGAGGACTTGGAGTGGCCGTTGTGAAGTCAGCCTGATTGTTGTCGTTATCTGTGGCCCCCCCGCTATTTCTGAAGATCGCAGTGGTGTTACTTGGCGCCGGTGCATTTGCCGTTTCCGCACAATTAGCACCTGTACCATAACCCACGAAATCTACGATGCTGGGATTACCCAGCGGACAAGCACCTTCGAGCGGATCAAAGTTATTCACGAGCGCGACCTTGCCTGTCGTGGCGCTCATGTTGATATCGCCGTTGATGTTTGCGGCCGGGAGCGGCGCGCCTGTAGCGCCACCGGCAAGTGCGATCAAATAGTATTGACCGGGGTCGATAAAGCCGCCGATGGGCTGCGAGGTGAAGTCCCAACTGTCGCCCGTTGCAGACGTGTACTGCAACGACCAGCCTGTTAAATCGACTGTGTGGTTAGTTGGGTTAAAGAGTTCGACGAAATCATTCGTGAAAGTGGCGCTCGCGTTTCCGCCGCCACCATATATTTGACTGATGGTAACGTGTGGTTCTTGGACGGTGAGAAAGATCGTCGTGCTGGCGCTTCGAGCCTGCGCATCCGCAATACTCACCGGAAGAGACTTCGGTCCCGGCGGGTTGTTGGCAGGAACCGCCGCCACAAACGTAAACGTGTTTCCGGCGCCAGAAAATGCCTGTGTCGCCGATCCGCCGATTGAAGACAGATCAGCCGTTACAGTTATTCCCGTACTGGGTGGGTTTTGCGCAGGAGAGACAGTCACTGTAAGAGTGGTGCTGTTTCCGGTTACCACCGAACTCGGTTGAGCAGATCCGATTGCGAAGAGCGCCGTGCACGGGTTTGTTGGCGCGGAGCTGTTACGCGGATTGGGTGCACCGACCGCAAAGTCGATAGAGTTGTTGTCGGAATCGAAGCAGCCGTTATTCTTTCGCAGGTTAGCAGTCGTGTTGGTAAGTATCGACGCCGATGAGCCCTCAGCACAGTTCTCTACGCCGTAGCCGACAAAATCGATGATTCCGCCACCAACAGGGCAGAGGGTCGCCAACGTAGTTTGATTACTGACGAGAGCGACCTTGCCGGATGTTGAACTCACCAGGCCGCCGCCTATCGCATCAGGTGTCGGGAGATTGTCAGTGCCTCCTGCGCCCTGGGACTGCTGGACCAGGTAATACTGTCCAGGTTGCAGAACAAAATTGGTAAGGTTTGTCCGTGTCCATGTGGCCGAGTTCGCGGTAGAGATTTGGACGGACCAACCGCTCAGGTCAATTGGGTTTGCGGTGTGATTGATTAGTTCTACGAAGTCGTTCTTCAACGTTGCGCCCGCGTTGCCACCGCCACCGTACACCTGGCTAATGACCACTGATCCGGGTATTGGAGTTGGACTCGGAGTTGGTGTCGGTGTGGGTGTTGGAGTCGGTGTAGGCGTTGGAGTTGGCGTAGGTGTCGGAGTTGGTGTTGGCGTGGGAGTCGGCGATGGTGGGATACCATTTGCTGTTATTGAAAAGTCGTCGACCGCCAGGCCGTCGTCAGCGCCGGTAGCGTCTACGTCAGTCCATCTAATCCAAAAACTAGCACCTGCGGGAATATTTAGCCCAGTGATATTTGAGTTGAGAAGAACACGATTGGTATTGCCGTCAAGAGCCCCAACTGTGCCAGCTGTGACTGGAGGGGTGAAATCAAGCGCATTAACATCCGTCCAGGTGCCGGTGGTCAGGCTGGTTGCGTCGGTACTGTACTGAAAGTCCATGCGCTCCTGGATCGTGCGGCCGGTAGCGCCGAGTCGCCATTGCTCGCCAGCGTAGGCAATGTTCAGTGAGTTGATCGCTCCGCCCGTGTTGTTGGTGAAGGTAGCGCCAAGGATCGAGACGAGGGTTCCGCTGCGCAATTGGCCGAGGGCCCGATCAGTAGGCGCAGCCGCTGAACCAAAACTATAAGTATCACCGGCATTGCCTGAACCGGTTCCCGCGGTATACGTTGTGTTTGCGTTCGTACTGGATTCTGAAAATCCCCAACCCGCCGGAGTGTTCCCGGGCAATGTGCCCGTGCCTGATGAAACCAGAGAATCAAAGTTTTGCGTGACCGGTGTTCCAAAAGTGGAGATGCTTACCGGCGTCGTTGTGTCTGCCGACGCTGGCTGCGAAAACTTCAATAAAGTGAGCGAGCCCAACAAACCCGCAATCGCAATTAAGAGAAAAAGATTCCGTCGGGACCGTCCGAAGCGAGTG
>DATNFX010000137.1:0-3091 GCA_035606195.1 Pyrinomonadaceae bacterium | reverse complement strand
TCTCGTTCCATCAACAACTCAACCAGGCGCCCGATCGATTCCCGCTCTGCCGTGACCACCGCACACGCGCGCTCGAGTTGCTCGTTGATCAGTTCGGTCGTGCACTCTTCAACTTTATCCAGCAGACTCTGACTACGCTGTTGATTCTCCTGGCCGAGATGAATCGGGCCGAGGCGGCTCATACCAAACTCACTGACCATCCGTCTGGCTATCTCAACGGCACGCTCAATGTCGTTCGAAGCTCCAGCCGTCATCGTCGAAAGCAGCACCTGTTCAGCAGCACGACCGCCAAGCAACAACGCTATCTGATCTTCGAGGTATTCACGTTTCTTCATGAAGCGATCGCGCTCGGGCAGAGACTGCGTCACACCCAACGCACGACCGCGCGGCAGGATCGAAACCTTGTGAATCGGATCGCCATTCTCAACTGCTAATCCGACCGCCACGTGTCCAGCCTCGTGAACTGCTGTTGCGTAACGCTCGTCCTCGTCCATCATGAAACCCTGACGTTCGGCGCCCATCAGGATGCGGTCACGCGCAATTTCGATGTGCTTCCGCGCGACAGCGGGCGAATCGTCGCGAGTGGCGGCGATCGCAGCCTCGTTCATAAGGTTCGCGAGCTCGGCGCCCGAGAAACCCGGCGTTCCACGCGCGATCCACTGCAGGTCGAGACCATCCTCGAGTTTGAGGTTACGCGCGTGAACTTTCAGAATCGCTTCGCGACCGGTAACGTCGGCGAGGTTCACCGCGATTTCACGGTCGAATCTTCCCGGCCGTGTAAGAGCCTTGTCGAGAATATCGGGACGGTTGGTTGATGCAATCACAACCACCGAACTGGACTGATCGAATCCGTCCATCTCGACGAGCAACTGGTTCAAAGTCTGATCCTGATCGGCAGACGCGGAGTCGCCACCGCGACCACGCTGGCGCCCGAGAGCGTCGATCTCATCGATGAAGATGATGCAGGGGGAAAGCTTTCGTCCCTTTGTGAAAAGATGTCGCACGCGCGCCGCGCCAAGACCCGCAAACTTCTCCTGGAAGCTGGAACCTGACGCCGACAAGAACGCCACACCGGCCTCTTTCGCCGCAGCTCGCGCGAGCAGCGTTTTGCCAGTGCCCGGAGGTCCGTAAAGCAAAATGCCACGCGGAACGCGGCCGCCAAGCCGGCTGAACCGCTCGGGATTACGCAAAAACTCGATCGTCTCTGTTAATTCAGCGCGCGCTTCATCCACTCCGGCGACATCGTCAAAGCCAACGTCCTGCTTGCCATTGTGATTCTCCAACTCGAATGAACCACGACCGCTCATGCTCGAGTAGACTTTCCAGCCGGCAAATCCAATCAAGGCAAGCGTAAAGATCGGCAGCACCCAACTGACGACATCCGAAAGTAGCCCTGGCTGAACCGGACGAAACTCGACGGGCACGTTCTTCTGGCGAAAGAGTTGCGCCAGTTCATGCTGTGTGGGCCCGACCGGGACCGTCGCCACTACCCGCGAACCGTCAGTTTTAGTAACGGTCAACGTCTCACCTTCGACAGAAAGCGCGACCGCCCCGCCGGTGTCAGCAAGGTTATATAGTTGGGAGTAGTTGATCGTCTGCACCGTCGATAGCTGGGACTGATAGACAGCAATCGAGGCGACTACGAGAGATGGAATTATGAGCGACAGGCCTATGATGGCGACCTTACGCGTACGAACTGACACCCGTGGGCTGGGGGTAGGCATAAATAAACCTCCAAATTGTCCGGCGAAGCACAACCTCCATCCGGCCAGCAAACAAAAATTAAAAAATCATCGGGTTAGAAAAGCGAGGGAACTTCAAGGAAGGACCCGCCCGCCTCCGCGAACGCTGCGACCACTTTAACACAGATTACACAGATTTGAGACAGATGATCTCGGATCGATCCGGGTTGCATTCGAAGTTCTTCGATCCGTATCATCCGTAGCTCCTCACTGTTAGGTTTCAATACGCTAAATCTACTGAATTCCTCCAAAATGCGCACAAACATAAACGGCATGGTCGTTGCTCAAGCGAGGGCGATTGCTTTTGTACCAACGAAACTTGGGCGTGGTCGACAAAAGGAGGAAGAACAAATGCTTTGGACGATTTTTGTAATTCTTTTGGTTCTGTGGTTACTCGGTGTGGTCAGTAGCTACACGGTTGGTGGGTTCATACACATCTTGTTAGTGTTAGCGCTCGTGGTGCTGCTTATCAACATCATTGGTGGGCGTCGGACAGTCGTATAAAAGGCAAACTGACACACTGTTTGCCCTGCTCGGCGCCCGACAGTTATTGCGGAACCCGACGATCACTCGTCGGGCGTACGACATCAGACAAGCGGTAGATCAAAATCACTAATGATTCGCCCTACTGGATAAAGATTCATCTGTGGATCCCAGTAGGGCGAACGTCTGTAGAAGAACCGCAATCGCGCTGACGGGCTGGCGGCAAACTCCGCATCGCTGGCGAGCAGTTGTGCAAACTCCTGTGCGAGCGATGGGTCGTTTGCCATCATCTCGCGGGCAAGCGCTTCGAGCACGTAGTGCTCGGCGTACTCCTTCTCTTCAAAGATCGCATTGAAGAAGCCCCAACGGGCAAGAGAGTCGGGTGCCTGTGGCTCTAACAGATTCAAAATAACTCGCCCCAGGGTCTGGCTCACGGGCACGATCCTCGAGCCGGGAGGAAACACTCTCGTTTCAACGACACGCTCCACGTCGAATCTTGGCATGTGCCTGCCCTCGAATGGCTCTTCCGGCCAGCTCACATTTGTAAAGCGATAACTCTCAACTTCGAGTGCCGCAAACGCCGCGAGCGTCTTCATCCGCACGCCGTGCGCTTTTAGCACATCGATAACGGCGGTCCACTGCGCGGGCACGATATAACGCAGCGGCGGCGCAACCGCCGTTTTGAGACGAAACGTTTGATACATCGGCACCGTCAGGTCGAGCGGCTCGCGACCGTACACCACGCGCAGATCGCCGGAGACGTCGCTGTGTTCGGTCTCGTAGTTGAAAGCCTTGAGCGCAAATGGCGTCACTTCGTCAGTCAGTTCGAAATCGAGTGGGAAACGTGCATCCGGATCGTAGACTTT
>DATNFX010000136.1:0-15407 GCA_035606195.1 Pyrinomonadaceae bacterium | reverse complement strand
CCCGCGCCTCAGAGTGCGCGGGGTTCCGATGAAAGCTGGAAATCCTCCACAGCTCTTTAGCAGTTTTTAACGTGGAGCAAGTTGCCTTAAATCGCCACGAACAATATTTCAAAGATAACGTGCGCGAGTTATCTCACACTGCAGAGGGTGGTGTCAAATTCTTATCCACAGATTACACAGATTCTTTAAAACTAATCTGTGGATAACCTGAACGCCGCCATCTCGTGATCGTTGCGCACGAGCAGAACGTTGCCGACTAGTACCGGATGGTTCCACGTCTTGCCTTGCAGAGCAGGGAAGTGAGCCAGTTCGGTGAATTGGTCGGCGGCTGCTTTTGCTAGTGCGAGTTCGCCCTGTTCGGATAAGACAAGCAATACGTCCTGTTCCGGCAACAAGACGAGCTGCCCGTAGCCGTATCGTTTGCCTCGCCACTTGAGTTTGCCGTCGTCGAGATTTACACAAACAAGCGAGCTGCCGTCGAAGCCAAACGCATTTCCTTTATGGACCACGAAATCGTTGAACCATGGATTTATATCTTCCGTGGTCCAGCGCTCCTGTGTGGTCCAACCACCGTTTGTCTGGCCTACTGATAGCCGTCGCAGACCGCTGCTTTCACTGACGCTAATCAGGAGATCGCCGTTTGACGCCACAGCGGGTTGAACGATCGGCACGCCTTCCCACGCGTGCTCCCAAAGCAATTTGCCGTCAGCCACCGCGACACTTAGCATGCCGGTCGATCTCAGCAACACAATCTGTTGGATCCCGTTGATGGTCATCAACTGTGGAGAGCTGTAGCCGGTTCCGCCTGCAGGTCCGAGCCAGCGAGTCTTGCCACTCGCGAGGTCGTAAGCAATCAGATTGCCTGCCGCAGCGATGACTACCAGATCGTTCACGACCAGCGGCGAACCGGCGATGCCCCAGCCGGGAACCTTCGCTCCCGTGTCGTTGACGGCGTTACGTGCCCAAATGACGTCACCAGTTGCAGCATCGAGGGCGTTGACGATCCCAGTTGCCCCTTGCGTGTAGAGTCGACCGTTGTTGAGAGCCGGGGTTGCCCTTGGACCAGGACCGGCATTTGATTCATAAAACCGGGCGTTGTCGCTGTGTCGCCAGATCGGCTTGCCGGTGTTTACGTCGTAGCAGGAAACGATCTCCTCATCCCCGCGTTGTTCCTGCGTGTAAAAGCGTCCGTTTTGCACTGCAAACGACGACCATGCCGGTCCAATCGGCCGTCGCCAAAGCTCCACTGGTGGCGAAGCCGTCCAGTCAGTTTTGATTCGTACTCCGTGGACGACGCCGTCACGCTGAGGTCCACGAAAACCGGACCAGCCGCTTTCAGTGCTCGTGGTTGCCGAAGCGTTTGACACCACCGGGGCGTCACTCGCTTGTGCCATGAGTGCCTGCTCTGGCGTCTTTGACCAGCGCCAGTGCAAGTCATTATTGAACTCGGCCGTGAGACCGCCCGTTCGAAGCACCATAAACACACCGCAACAAAGCACCACCATCGGCACGAACGTCAGGCGTCGTTTCGAATGGGGGAAGCGACGCGTGATTGTGGCCCACAGAACCAGCCCCATACTGAACACTGGGATGGCGAGGACGTAGAGCAGCATGCCCATCGCACCACCCGCAATCGATTCGTGTACGAGGCGCTTTGTTCCGATCAGCGCGAGCACGATCAGCACGAGGGCTGCGATTCGCTCGAACCATGGCGCCCGACTAAACACCAGCCACCAGATAAGGATCGCTAATCCACCAATCACCCCGGCAAAGAGCGCGACGATGGTGGCCTGAGGGAAGAGTGCAGGGACAACGAACCAACCTGCCCATTGCAACACTACGACGATCAAGCCGGGCCATACGCGAAGTGGTTTTCGCGGAGTTGCTAACGCAGTTTCTAATGTCGACATATCAGGCTGACCTTACGCAGAGATTGGTAATGACAAGGGACGTCCGAAACGCGCGACAAGCGATATTGCTATGCCGGATTGTACGTCGGGAAATTCTCAACAGTTCAGAAAGTTTTTCAAGTATAGTTGGCTTTCGCGTGCCTCTTCCTGTCGCACATGGCCTGGTCGGTGCTGGTGTGGTCGCTGCACTTCTTCCTTCTGCTCAACCGGGCCGCTGGAAGTGGCTCGCTTTCGGTGCGCTTCTCGGAGTTGCTCCTGACTTCGACTACGCGCTGAACTGGCTGCGTATTGGCCGCGGTGGATGGCATCACGGCTTCACTCATTCGATTCCATTTGCACTAGTGGTGGGCCTCGTGACGATTTTCGTATTGAGGCAATGGAACGTTCGCAGCTTTCTCGTCATCAGCGGCGCCTATGTGTCTCACACGCTACTTGACTTCATGTTGACTGAGTCTCGCGGCGTGGCGCTGTGGTGGCCCTTCACGAATTATCGATACAAGCTCCGATTCCCCAATCCAATCGACTACACCTGGAGCGATGATTCACTTGCACAGGCTGCTATCGACCTGCTGAGGATCAGTCTTATCGAGTTGCTGATCTTTGCACCCATTCTGTTGATTGTGATTGCATTAAGACGAAACTTGGACACGGTCAGAACCACCACGCGGTAGTGGGTGGGTACGTCGTAGACGCGTCAAAAGGCTGCGCACCCACCCGCTACTGCGTGGTGGTTCTGACCCTGTCCAAGCACATTCATAAGTCCCAGTGCAAAGCGTCGCTGGGTGCCGTCAAAACATTGACACCAGACGCGATCTTCTATAGTGTGCTGCGCACGAATTTTAGATTCTCCTCCCGTACTCGGATCTTTCTGGATCGTTGAAGAAAGGTCATGGATCCGGAAGTCTTGCTTCCGCTTCTTTGGCCGCACGTCAGATTTGGTTTGAAGATAACTCTCGAAAGAGACGTGCGGCGTCTCGTGAGATTCCTCGCAAGCGATAAGGCATGGATTAAGACTTTGCAGGTTGCGTTGGTCAGAGCTCAATCTCGCAGGCTGATCTTCGCAGCATAAATCACTTAAAAGAATCAGAACCTCAAAGGATGTCTCAGCCATGAAGCCAACCCGATTTGTCGTACTACCACTCTTCGTTCTTTTCATCGTGGTTCTCTTGATTCCCGTAAGCGAAGCACAGCGTGCTCGCCCGGGACAGAGACCAAGTGGACCCACGCGCGAGAACACCGCGCCGAAGTCGAACAAGAACAAATCGAAGCCCGCAGCTTCGAAAGCCAATAACCGACTTCGTAATCCATTACAGGAACCGTCTGATCCCAAACCCATTTCTGTTCAAGCCGAGAACTTCGCAGTCTCTCCACCGTTAAGCGACATCGCCGGCAGTGGTCCGAGTGTTGAGAATGACCTGAGTAATGAAGAGGAAGAATCAGCAGAAAACCGCACAACCCGCGAGGTGACTGCGGCTGCTATTGCCCGTGCGCAACAAATGTCCACAGCGGAAACGATGAGGCGTGACGCCGCGATGCAGTTGGTAGCCCCAACGCTAAACATCCCGGCCCCTTCGCTCACCTTCGAAGGCTTGGGCCGCACAGAGAATATTGCCGCCGGTTTCGGCAACCTATCACCGCCGGACACCAACGGTGACGTCGGTCCTAATCACTACGTCCAACAAACAAACCTCCTGGTTCGTGTCTGGAACAAAGCGGGAGTACCTTTAACAGCTCCCTTCAGGCTCAGTTCTTTGTTTGCTCCGCTGGGCGGACAGTGTGCGGCTCCGGATGCCGGAGATCCGATCGTGCTTTACGATGCATTGTCTGATCGCTGGATGCTCAGCCAGTTTGCGTTTACAGGCCAAACCACTCCGCCGTATCACCAGTGCATTGCGATCTCAAAGACGCCCGACCCAACTGGAGCGTATTTCCTCTACGACTTCGTAACCGCTGGAAATGAATTTCCGGATTATCCGCATCTGGGCGTATGGCCCGATGGCTATTACATGATGGTCCATCAATTCACTTTGGGCGGGCCATTCAACGGTACCGGCGCTTATGCGTTTAATCGCATGAAGATGCTAGTCGGTGATCCTACCGCCAACTATATTTACTTCAACCTGAATCTTGCGAGTCACCCGGAAGCAATCGGTGGCTCGTTGCCTTCGGACGCGGATGGCCTTGCACCACCACCGCCGGGAAGGCCAAACACTTTCGTTTACTTTACCACTACGGATTTCGCCGATCCGGCCAACGGCTTGCGACTCTTTGATTTTCATGCCGACTTCACAACTCCAGCACTCTCCACCTTCACGGAACGACCAGAGAGCACGTATCCAGCTCCATTGCCGGTAGCGGCATTCAGCCTCGTATCACCGGCAGGAAGACGTGATGTGCCTCAGCCAGCCCCTGCTGCGGGGGTCACTACTGCCCTCGATGGTATCCTCGACCGATTGATGCATCGATTGCAGTATCGAAACCGCGGAGGGTTTGAGACTCTGGTCCTTACTCACACGGTCGGCGCTCCGGCCTCGACGACTTTTGGAACGTTCCGAGCCGGCGTGCGCTATTACGAACTGCGCCGTGCTCTGCCAGGCGGTAATTTTGTAGTGCAGGAACAGGCGACTTTCGCACCAGCGGATGGAGTCAGCCGCTGGTTGGGAAGTGCCGCTGAAGATCATCAAGGCAATCTCGCCGTCGGTTACAACGTTTCCAGTGGCGCTGCCGGTGGAAATGTGTTTCCGGGTATTCGCTATGCCGGTCGACTCGCAACCGACCCGCCCGGTGGATTGTTTCAAGGCGAAAATACATTAACCGCCGGCACTGGCGTACAACTCAGTACTGGTAACCGATGGGGCGATTACAGTGCCCTGGCAGTCGACCCGTCTGACGACTGCACGTTCTGGTACACAACTGAGTACTACACGGCAGCAGGTCAGGCAGCCAGCACGGTTGGCTGGCAGACCCGCATCGGCAGATTCAAATTTGCCGAATGCACACCCGCCCCGCAGGGCACTCTTTCAGGCACCATCACCTACTGCGATACGGGAGCCCCAGTGGTTGGCGCGCTGGTCCAGGTTTCGGATGGACACACAGGCGTAACTCTCGCTGATGGCAGCTATTCAATAAAACTCGCGCCCGGCAATTACACCGTACAGGTTGACGCGAGCAGCGTGAGTTGTGCGAGTTCTGCCCCGGCTGGAGTCTCGATCACCAACGGCAACACAACCAACTACAGTACCTGCTTGAATGGGACACCGAAGTTCGCAGTTAACTCCAGCACCATATCAGGCGGCAACGGAGATACGGTCATCAATGCGAATGAGTGTAACTCCATGCTCGTCGACCTGAAGAACACGGGTTGTGCGGGGGCGACGAATGTCTCGGCAGTTCTTTCGACAACGACGGCGGGCGTTACTGTGCAACAACCAAACTCTCCATATCCGAATCTGCCGCACGGCAATAATGCGTCAAATACGGTGCCTTTTGAGTTCAGTACTTCTCCCGCTTTTGTTTGCGGGACCCCGATCAACTTTACCCTCACGGTTACAACCGCCGAGGGCGTGTTTGTACAGAACTTCTCCAAACCCACCTGCGTGGTGCCACCTGTCACCGTTACAGGCAGCATCGTGGCGGGCGATACGACTATGACCGGAAGAATTGTTCGCAACGGAGTCGCCAGTTCCTGCGCAGTTCCAAAAGTCTATCCCGGCACGCAGGATTTGTTGGCTAACCGGCACTACGATTCCTACACATTTACTAACACGAGCAATGCAACAGCATGCGTGACGGTAGATCTGACATCGTCGTGCGGTCTTAACATCTTCGGTCTTGCTTACCTGGGTAGCTTTAACCCGGCTAACATCCAGCAGAACTATCTTGCCGACAACGGCTCGAGTTTCGCGGCTACTGGGACTTTCTCTTTCAATGTCCCTGCGGGCCAGACATTCGTAGTCGTCGTGCATGAAGTTAATGTCAACGCCGGATGTACCGGATACTCCTTAAAGGTATCCGGCTTGCTCACCGGCACTAATGGCGGAGGTGTTTGCCAGGCGTGCCAGATCAATCCGCAGAATGACATCACGGTCAATAACGATGCGGATCAGTGCGGCGCGATCGTGAATTACCCGACGCAAACCTCGACTGGAAGTTGTGGTGTGTTGACCAGTACACCGGCCAGTGGATCATTCTTCCCGGTGGGTGAAACAACAGTTACGACCACATCTACTTCGGGGGCGAGCAGTACGTTTAAGGTCATAGTGAAAGATGCGCAGGCGCCAACGGTAAGCAACCCGTCGGCAACTCCGGCATCGCTGTGGCCACCTCAGCACCAGATGGTTGACGTGACGGTCAATTACACCGCCACAGATAACTGTCCGGGCAACAATTGCGTTCTCTCAGTAACGAGCAATGAGCCTGTGAACGGAACGGGCGACGGTGATACTTCGCCTGACTGGGAGATCGTCGATAATCATCACGTGCGTCTGCGAGCAGAACGCGCAGGCACTGGCAGCGGACGTACCTACACCATTACGGTCACGTGTACGGATGCAGCCGGTAACAAGACCATCAAGTCAACCACAGTAAACGTCCCACGAAACCAGGGCTCGGCGATGAATGGCGGGGAGCTCAAATTAAACTCGCCGCAAAGCTTCGCCGCGCTGTTCAGGGATGTCGGGTTGAAGGGATGGAGAAACGATTGGTGGCGGGGTTAATAGATTCCGCTATCACTATGAATAACAAACGGGCGCCGGCTTCCGCTGGCGCCCGTTGTTTTATCCGCATGGCTTTGCCGAAAAATTCGGAGGTCGGGCTTGGAGACAGTCAGTACCGTCCGCGGTAGCGGATGGGTACGTCGTAGACACGTTCGATTTGCTAATGTTTCGTATATCTGATCGTTTACCCATCCGCTACCGCGGACGGTACTGACCGTGTCCAAGCGCAGTTCGGGATTTTTGAGGCAATGCTATCCGCAGCGTCTGATTCGGCCCGTCTTGCCGTGTGCGAGTGTGAAGCTGCCTACCTTCTCACTGTTTTTTGTGAGCGTGATAGTCAACGTCAGGTTCTCGCCGTCTACCACTCCGCTATAGATTGCCGGTTGGCCGGCGTTATCGTCGTCTTCACGAGTAGGGCCCGGATGCTGGCGTGCAAAGCGACCTTTTGCTGAAAACTTCCCGGCGCTGTCCAGCGCTATCGGTTCAGTAATGGTGCCCGACGCGCAGTCGAAATCCAACGTAGCACCGGAGTCAGTCGCTTCCATTGAAATTCCCTGACCGCCCCAAAGATCATTAATCTTCCGTTGCGACATAGGACCTGGCAAAAGCATTGCGACAACGATCGGCAAATAAAGTAACGCCCTCATCCGTGTTCATCCTAGCAAATTAGTTGTTGGTGGCAGCAGCGACAGTGTTGCCGTGGAATTGCTGCCAGTAATCCTTCACGAAATCCCTCTGTTTCCCATGACCATAACCGGAACCAAACTCATACTGATCCATCTCTGCTAGGACCTGGTCCAGATTCCACTTGTCGTGGGTGAAGCGATACACCGCACCCATTACGCCTGTCCGGTGACGTCCGCCTGCACAGTGCACGTAGAACTTACCTGTTTCCGGGTCGTCAACCACCTTCAAAAACGCGTTGATCTGATCCATGCTGGGATAGCTCTTATCAACCATGGGGATGTTGATATAACGAAGTCCGGCACGCTCGACTGCGGGCTGCTCTTCTGCGCGCGAATTATCCGTCAGGTCGATAATCGTCTTCACACCGAGCGCAGCGAGAGCCGCATAGTCGTCGTCCTCAGGTCGTCCACCTCGGAAAAACCGGTCATCCATTTGGCCAAAGTTTTTGATCTTGATGGTTGGGAATTTAACGTTTTTATTCTTGCCGTAGGTCGAACCGGAAAGGGCAAAAATCAGGGAAAAAATCGCGATAAGGGCAGGCGAGAATTTTTTAATCGAACTCATCAAATACTCCTCAGGTAAATCAGGGAACAGTTAATAACCTTGCCGGGTATAAGTGGTCAAGCATTGAGATTCATCACCCACGGCTTGAGTTGCACCTTTTTTGACGTACGATTTGCGCCACCATGTGCCTGATTTGGGTGAGTTTAAGCGGCGAGTCCGAGACGCGCGTCAGCACGCTCTTTCGGCAATAAAGCGGGGTCGATTTCATGACCGACAACGTGGGCGAGGATGGCGTGAAGCTGCCGCAGTCCTTCGGTGAGCGCGGCTGGACCAGGTTGAAGAATATAGGTCGATTTCACCTCGTAGAGTTGATCGTCACGAACGGCGCTGATGTTCGTCCAGCCTTCGCGAGCGCGAATGAGGTTCTTTTTAACCTGTCGCCCACACCATGAGCCGATGATCACCTGTGGATCGCGTGCAATCACCTCAGCCGGATTCACGATTCGATCTTTCGCGCTTTGCTGCGCACGTAACTCAGGAAAGACAGAATCACCACCGGCGACTTCAAGCAACTCATCAACCCAGCGAATACCGGAAATAAGGGGGTCGTACCATTCTTCAAACAGCACTCGTGGTCTATAAGAAAAGCGCGATGCTGACTCCGCGATCGCGTCCATCTCGCGTTGCAACGTTGCAATCAGGCGCTCGGCTTTTTCCGCGACGCCTACAATCCGGCCAATCACCAGGATCATTTCCATTATCGCTGTGACACTGCGTTGATTGAACGTGAACACGGTAACACCACACCTGATTAACTCGGCGGCGATGTCGGCCTGCAGATCCGAAAACACAAAAACCAGGTCAGGTTCGAGCGCCAGTATCTTGTCGAATTTCGCGTTGATGAAAGCAGAGACTCGTGGCTTCTGACGCGCCTCCGGCGGCCGCACCGTGTAACCTGACACACCGACAATCCGGTCCTGTTCACCGAGCAGGTAAAGCGTCTCAGTGGTTTCTTCCGTCAGACAAATAATGCGACGCGGAAATCCCTTATCCATCCGTTATCGATCCGTTTTTATCCGTGGCTTCATATGGACAGTTCCGACATCCCTGATCGCAGCAAAACCCGCGACGCAGAAGATACTGCGAGGTGAGGACCATTAATCCATTCTCGAAATAATAGTCCTCATTCTCGATCAGTACTTCCGGTTCACCCTCTTCCACGATCAGAAAATAAAACTCGCCCCGGCGCGTCCGGTTCTTCCTGGCGTGCGGAAACCACTTTCAAAGTACTCTCTATCGAAGAGATTATCCACATACCCAAAGAAACGCAGTTGTCGCTTGTCGTCACCGAGGGGCAGGTAGTAGCTCGCACCCAGATCTGCCTTCGCGAGCCCTTTAAATCTAAACCCGCGACTCGTAAAACTGCCAGGGTCAAAGACCGCGCCGAGGTAATTACTCGAGGCGGAGAAGTCAAAGTTCAGTGTCACCCGGCGACCAATCCGCTGTGTCGCGACAACTGAAAACTGGTGATCGGGAATCACGAGCGATCGAATCGTCCCCGGCACTTGCGGCGTACGCTGCTGTGCTTTCGTGAATGTGTAAGCGGCAGTCAGATTCAACGTGCGAGTCGGAGTTGCTCTTAGTTCGACTTCAGCACCGCGCGCGATGCCGCCGTTCGTATTTAGATAGCCGCCAAAGCGACCGAATGGATCGGTCGTAAAATCGATCAATCCGGAAAAGTCAAAGATGATGATCTTTCTAAGCTGAGTGTAAAAGTACGTCGCTGAGAGTCGCACTCTATTGTCGTGAAATGTCTGATCGATTCCCGCATCGAAAGCTATCGAACGTTCCGGCTCCAAACGTGGATCGCCAAACACCGAGTAGCCAAAGAAGCTGTCAAACGCAGTGCCGAAGCGTTCAAATAGTGATGGGGCCCGATAGCCGTTGCCGACGTGCCCGCGCAGTTTAGTTCCGGAAGATCGAAACGTGTAAGCAACCGAACCATCGCCTGTGTAAGCTGTCGGCGGCGGCTGAAACGTGATTCCCGCATATGGCGCTGAAGCAGTGGGGGTGAACACCGGTCGTTCCAGTCTGAAGAACTGCGCGCGAAATGCACCGGATATCTGTAATCGATCGTCGAGTAGTCGTAACTGGTCCTGCGCGAAAATCGCGTGACTCCGCTGCGTCACATCAACGTCGGAATTGTCCGCAGGATTCACCTGAAACGAAGGGTTCTTGAAATTTTCATTCTCGAACTCGTATCCACCCGTGATGAAGTTGTACTGTCCAGCCTGGAGGTCGACACGCGCGTTCACCGTGTGGATTCGGGGGTCAAAGTCAGACCTCGTACTGCCGCCAAACGGTTGAAATCCGACGCCGAGCGGTCCATTGATACTGCTGCGGTTTGTCGCCAGTCCCTGGTAACTGATCGTGTAACCGAAGGTCTCAGTCGGCCGCTGTGTAAAACTGACGGCGCCATTGAAGAAATTGCCTTCACGTACGGCGTCCGGGTCGTTAGCTCCGGCAACGAATGTGGCGGAACCTATGTTCAACTGTGAAGGCGGGACGCCGGCTTCGAAGCGAAGCTGCTCCGCGTGCGACAAGGGAATTGCTTCGATGATTCCCGTGGGCGGCAGATTGCCGATGGCTTCCGGGTTGTTGTTCAACTGCACACGCGAATTGGTCGCGTAAATGCGTCCTGAAATCGTTGCCGTAGGAGCGACGCGGAACAAAATACGTCCCTGACCACTCGTGTTGCGAGCTTCGTCATCGTCGTCGATGCCGCGCGTGACGTTGAAGAATGAAAACCCGCCGCTGTAAACAACGCGGTTATGATTCGCACCGCCGGCAACATTTGCTCTCGTGCGAAAGAAACCCAAACCTCCACCCTCGCCAAGTACGCTGCCATGAACTGGGCCACCGCCTTCATCGGTGACGATATTCACGACGCCGCCAACAGCATTCGAGCCGTACAGCGACGATCCCGAACCACGCAAAACTTCAAGCCTGCCGACGTCCGTGGCGACCAGGTCTTCGAGAAAACCCGACGCATCACCTTGCGGAGCAGCGGCGTCGCGAAAGCGTATGCCGTCGATTAACACTGCCGTATCCTCGCTTGGCAGTCCGCGTGTTTTGATTGATGTGAGCGAGCCTGGACCACCAAGTTGCTGCACACGCAAACCCGGCACGACGCGCAGCGATTCAGGGATCGCCATTTCATCACGTTCATCAATCTCCTGGTTATCGACGACCGTCAGTGCTTTGGAGACTTCATCGACAGTCTGCGGAGTGTCGGAGGCGGTGATCACTACGGAACTTCGTAAACCCGACAACTGCAAAGCGATGTCGAAAGTTGTCGCTTGTCCACGCGTGACAGTTACCGATTTTGCTTCAGCCAACGCGAAGCCACTCGCTTCTGCCTCAATGAGATACTCGCCGCCTGCGAGGTGTTTGAAGTTGTAAGCGCCGTTTGAATTAGTCGCAGTCACCAGGCTCAGCGCTCGATCGCGTCCGAACAGTCTCACCGTCGCGCCCGGCAGATTTGCGCCTTGCGGATCCTTCACATGTCCGCTGATCTCAGTTTCTACTGTTTGCGCTTGTGCGGCTGGAACAAACGCGAATCCGATCACGATCGCGATAAATACTCTGCAAAATACGTTTTCCATAGGTCTCCTAACCGCGGATAACGCGGATTAAAAACAAAAAGCCCTCGATCTCCTTTGGAAGATCGAGGGCGTCCTAAACTCGATAGATTATGCTTGCGTGTGACGCCACCAGCTCTTTCCCGGAGCAGTTGTGGTCGCTTCCGTTGCAGCAGGCAAGGTTTCCTGACTTCCGGCTCGAACGCGTCGCTTCACGGCCTTCCCAGTCTCAAAGGACCAGTGACCATCATCTGGAAGCTACGCAATCGCCGGTACACAGTGGCGGGAACCGTCTGGGCTTTTCACCCATCTTCCCTTGTCACCCTCTATGGGCACCTGCGACGGTCCAATTCGCTATCGATCGACAGCGAATTGAAACAGCGATTATTACAATGCAAAGAACTTATCCTGTGACGTGAGCCTGCAAACTCTATGTCGAGCGACG
The DNA here is from genome assembly GCA_035606195.1 of Pyrinomonadaceae bacterium. GTDB lineage: Bacteria > Acidobacteriota > Blastocatellia > Pyrinomonadales > Pyrinomonadaceae > PSRF01. The sequence goes on along the minus strand of DATNFX010000136.1, from coordinate 3,505 downwards.
CGCTGGTGTCAAGTTGCATCCACAGATTACGCAGATTTCATAAACGTCTAAAGAGAGCGCCGTATTAGATAGCCAATGTAGTAATAGGTTTCGTGCGCTAAAAGACCCAACCGGCTCTTAAGACCTTGATACCGCGTGCTGGGTGTCGGCGATGGTTCGGCTATCAGGCCAACATCCTGGGCCATTAGTACTGCACGTTTCATGTGCAACGGATCACTCACGATCAGCACTCTCTTGATATGCTCGGAATCAGCGACTTGCTTCGCATACAAGATGTTTTCATACGTCGTATGAGATTTCTCTTCGATCAAAATATCCTGCGCGGGGACTCCACTCTGTATCGCATAATCGCGGGCCGCGGAAGATTCGGTCGGCTCGCCTGCGTTTCCCTGTCCACCGGTGAATATTAGTTTGCGAACTTTACCCGTTCGATACAGATCGATGCCGTGATTGATGCGTTCCCGGAAGACTGGCGAAACACCCGAACTCCAGACCGCTGCGCCGAGCACGATCGCAGCGTCAGCCGACGCATCAGAACGAGTATTTCCGTATGTGTAGATACGCGAGGCAAGCAGCCCCGCCACAATAACCACGAAAACGACTATCAACAGGAATATCTTTGAGATCTTTCTCATAACCCTCCCATCTACAGATTACACAGATAGAGAGAATCTGTGTAATCTGTGGATAGCCATGAACGTGCTGGTCCTTAATTGCGGCAGCTCGTCGGTCAAGTTTCAACTTATTGCGACGGACCTCGAGCTAATCAAGCAGGACGCCGACAAGCGTCTGGCCCATGGGTTGATCGAGCGCATCGGCGGCGCCGGAATCGTGACGTTCACTGCCGAAGGGAAAGCGCCCAAACGTTTTGCCGAGCCGATTAGGGACACCCGTGCGGCTGTCGAGATGATTTTGCGTTGGGCGATCGGAGAGGAGTCGGGACTCACTGGGGTCGCAACTATCGCCGACATTCACGCAGTCGGTCATCGCGTTGTCCATGGCGGCGAACAATTCACTTCGTCTGCATTGATTACCGATACAGTATTGCGTGGGATTGAAGACTGCATCGAGCTTGCGCCGCTACACAATCCGGCAAACATTCAGGGCATCGTGGCGGCGCGCGCGGCGCTGGGCTCTGGCCTACCACAAGTTGCCGTGTTCGACACTGCGTTCCATCAGACGCTGCCCGAACACGCGTTCCTTTACGCGTTGCCGTATCAACTCTATCGCCGTCATCGCATCCGCCGCTACGGCTTTCACGGCACATCGCATCGTTACGTCGCTTATCGCTATCGCACGTTAAAGGGAATTGCGCGCGACGCAACCAACATCATCACGCTGCATCTCGGGAACGGATGCTCGATAGCCGCGATCAAACACGGCGACAGTATCGACACGTCGATGGGGTTCACGCCGTTGGAAGGACTCGTGATGGGCACGCGTTCGGGAGATCTCGACGCGTCGATCGTGGATTTGATCGCCAGCAAGGAAGGGTTGTCAGCCCGTGAAGTCGAGACGTTGCTAAACAAGCAGTCAGGACTGCTCGGCATCTCCGGACTCACGGACGACATGCGTGAGTTACTGGCGGAGGCGCACGAGCACGACGATCGTCGAGCGCGTCTGGCGATTGAGATCTTTTGCTATCGCGCGCGCAAGTATATTGGCAGTTACCTGGCCGCTATGAACGGCGCCGAAGCGATTGTGTTTACCGGCGGCATCGGCGAGAACTCGGCGGAGATTAGAACGAGGATCTGCTCCGAACTGATCTGGATGGGAGTCGAACTCGACGCAGAACTCAACTCGAAGCATGGCGCTGATAAAGGTGGCCGCATCAGCACTGACAACTCGCGTGTCGCAATTTACGTCATCCCAACCAACGAAGAATTATTGATCGCTCGCGACACCGTACGTGTCGTCACAGGCACCCCGCAGCGCTTTTAACGTCTGGATACCTACCAGCGTAGATTTAGTAGGATCGCGCACTTGGACCGGGTCAGTACAGGGAGCGGTAGCGACCTGGTCCGTGTTTAGCATCCCATTGCCGTAGTTGACCAGGTCGCTACCGCTCCCTGTACTGACCCGGTCCAAGTGCGATTATGCCGTCGCCGCGAGATCTGCACTGGCTAACGCGCGAAATCGCATTACAAAGCCAATTGCGGCTTTATCATCCACCTTGAGCCAGTAGCTGCCGGAGCCGGTCCGTAGCTCGACAAAGACTTCCGCTTCGCCGGAGTCAGCATTCAACAGGAGATAGTCAGTAACCGCTACCTTGAGGAATGCCTCTGCTGACGCCCTGTCGTTTATACGAATCTTGCCCGAGTTCGCATCATCCAAATGCTGGAGCGCTTGTTTGGCGACATTCGGCTCACCAGCGGATGGAATAATAAATGTGTAGCTTACACCGCGCGCAATGTTGCTTCGTATTACCTTCTTTATGTTGTCAGTCAGAACGTTTCGGAAAGGATCTGGCGTGATGAACCAAATGCACTGACAACCGACAGTCGCCTGAATCCTGCCTAAATCTTCAAGTGTATATAACCAGTCAAAGCCAGTCTGAGTTTCAGCATCTGCAAATGCTTTCAACCTGCGCCAATCTACACTCAAGGTTGGGCCACCAGGCTTCGAATTCGTCGTTGAGAACCTGTAAAGAATGCTGGAGATCAGGATCAAGTCTGTTATTGATACTCCTGACCAGGTTAAAAATGTCCTCCTTTTTGTTTACTGTAAATTGAAACTGTTGGAGCGGTCCCTGGATCTGTCCTGGCTTGACGTTGTACAAGAACGGCGAAACGTAAGATATATCAATTGCCTTTGATATTACGCCCGCCTCAAAGTTAATCCACGGCTCCTTAAAATTGTCCTGCGTTATACAGATGATGCCGTACGCGACTTCGCTAAGCTCTTTCGCGAGGACCTCACTCCAGCGTTTGCCTTTGTCGATGTCGCCGGTAGATACGAATGGTTTGGCATTCTGTATCACGTATGGCAGCCAATCGTGGAATGCAACGGCTACCGCCTGGCTCTTTGGCCCAGACCAACTCAAGAACACTTTCATGATGTTGCCTCCGTGTGAAGTGGGGACACGTAGTAGTCGGGAGGACATTTTGCCACGGATTATACGGATTGATCCGGATTTGATCCGTATAATCCGTGGCTACTTTCTACGAAAACGCCTGCAGCCAGCCTGGTTCCCGGTGGTGTTCCTCTTCATGACGGCGCAATCTCGCTGTCATGACGCTGGCACGGCCTAAGTAACCGACGACCTGGCGGGGATTATCACGTCGCACAACCGGCAAGCGACCGATGTCGTGACGCACCATTCTCGTTATTCGCGCGTCACGTGATAACCACGCCGCGCAACTTTCTCCGTCAGGATCGAGCGACGTAGCAACAACACGGTCAACGCGTGTGCAGCGATACAGGAGACGAGCAGAGCGGGCAGGATATTCAGATCGTGAGTCAGCTCGAGAGTGAAGATCATGGCGGTCAAAGGCGAGCGCATAGT
>DATNFX010000135.1:0-11862 GCA_035606195.1 Pyrinomonadaceae bacterium | reverse complement strand
TCTTCGACGCCTTCCAGTCGTTGTTCCAATCTTTCGAGCACACGCCCGAAGCAGTTGTCCTGGATCAGAAACAGTAATTCTTCTTTCGACTTGCAGTAGTGATACAGACCCGCGAGACTGACATTCGTCTCACGCGAAATATCGCGCATCGAAGTCGAGTGGTAATTCTTCTCCGCGAAGATCCGCGCCGCAGTGCGGAGGATGAATTCCAGTTTCTGATCGTATCTGGACATCCGTGTTATCCGTGGCTAGAGCCTCACGTATTCGAATTCGAATGGCTTACCCTTGATCCCGGCAGCCGGTGGTGCGATCCAGTTCGCGATCTTGCCGGGTTCGTAAACGGGATGCATCAGGCTACGCACGTACTCGCGGTCTTCAAGCGTCGGCAACCATTCAGACTGGCGCCGCTCAAACTCTTCACGCGCGATCAGGTTTCCTTCGAGATCGAATGTGTGCCCGGCGTACTCACCAACATGCCTGTGAAAACGTGGATGCGGAAGGAAGAGACGCTCACTCACACCTTCCTCGGCCAGGACCTTGTTCCAACGCGCCAGGCCTTTCTCACAGTCTTTCACATACTCACCACGCAAGACCTCATTCAACGCATTTCGCAAACCGACTTCACGCGTCTTTAGCTCACCATCTTCGACGACAGTCATCGTGAAGCTTTCATTTGTCGCGAGGTGATCCGTGTACTGGTCCTGTTCCTTGTACCGGCCTTTCAAACCGGCCGCAAAGAAATCAGCGGAGTTCGAGCTAATCTCTCCCCCAAACAGATCGAGCGAGTAACTGAACCAGAAGTTGATGTACTTCTGAATGATCTCGAGCGGTATGCCACCGAGCTCGCGCACGTCACCTTCCTTCATCAGTTGCGCCGTGCGACGACAAACACGTCCGAGTCCGGTGTCGCCGACAAACATATGATGCGCTTCTTCGGTGAGCATGAATTTGCACGTGCGTGCGAGCGGCTCGAAACCCGATTCCGCAAGCGCGGAGAGCTGATATTTGCCATCGCGATCCGTGAACATCGTGAAGGCGAAGAAGTTGAGCCAATCATCACACGGTTGATTGAACGCTTCCAGAATGCGCGGCTTGTCAGGATTGCCGCTACGACGTTGCAGCAAGTCGTCGGCTTCGTCGCGACCATCGCGACCGAAGTACCCGTGCAGCAGATATACCATGGCCCAAAGGTGCCGGCCTTCTTCGACGTTCACTTGAAAGAGATTACGAAGATCGTAAAGCGAGGGACATGTCTTGCCGAGTTGTCGCTGCTGTTCGACTGACGCGGGCTCGGTATCGCCCTGCGTCACGATGATGCGGCGCAGCGCATTGCGAAACTCGCCGGGCACTTCCTGATACGCGGGCCGTCCATAGTTATCGCCGAAACCGACTTTTGCGTCCGGTTGCGCGGGTTCGAGAAAGATGCCCCAGCGATACTCAGGCATCTTCACGTAATCGAAGTGGGCCCAGCCTTCCGAGCCGACGTCGATTGCGGTGCGCAGCCACACGTCCTTTTCCTGAAATCCATCAGGCCCCATCTCGCGCCACCAGTCGAGATAGTTTGGCAGCCACTTTTCCAGCGCCCGTTGAAGCTTCTTGTCTTCGGAGAGATTAACGTTGTTAGGAATGCGATCGTATAAATTCATAGTATTGCCAATTGCCAATTGCCAATTTTTACCGGCTTCCTAAATTGGAAATCGGCAATCGGCAATTGGCAATAGATTATGTCCTCTTGTAATCAAATTCCGCTTTTGTGGGTTTGCCGTAGTTGGTTAAGGCGCCCTTTTCGCCGACTGCGTTTGGCCGTTGGAAGATCCAGTTTTGCCACGCGGTCAGGCGGCCATAGATCTTTGTGTCCATTGTTTCCGGACCGGCGAAACGGAGCGATGCTTCCATGCCGGTGAGTGCGTCGGGTGATAGCGATGTGCGTTCTTCGATCGCGACGCGGATCTCGTCTTCCCAATCCAGATCGTCGGGAGCAAAGGTGATCAGTCCGAGCTCTTCCGCCTCTTCGCTGTCGAAAGATTTTTTATCGCCGAAAACTTCGTCGAGCTTCCCAGGCTCAGCCAGGAAGCGCGACTGCATGCGAGTCAAACCATTGCTCATCGGAAACGCGCCCGCGTTCATTTCAGAGACGGCAATAGAGACTTGCGTATCGTTGAGCATGTAACTGCGATCCGATGCGAGCAGCAGTTCGAGCAGATTTCCTGCGAAACAACTGCCGGGCTCGACTATCGCAAAGAAACTCTTCGCAGTGAGATCCAGACGTCGCAGCACGCGCGCCATGTTCAGGACGATTTCTTTCACGAACCAGTGATCGTGATTCGCCGCGAGCGTTTGATCGATTGCCAGTACATCTTCGGCTTTTCCCTCGGTGCGGAGACAGACCAAACCAATCAACGGTTCATTGACACGCAAGTGCAGGAGCGCGTCGTCGAGTTCGCGATAAGCTTGCAAGGGCCAGTACGAGTCGCCGAGCTCGTAGATTTCATCTGGTGTTGCGGGTTGCGGGCCTTGGGGCGCGTGAATCGTCAAGTCTGCATAACGCTGTTCACGATTAAGTTTGAGCTTTACGTATTTGTAATTGCGGGAGGTGTCAGTGGTCTCAAACTGCACCGGATTGAGTTTGATTCCTTTATTCGTCGACGATGTACCGGTTAGCTGTTTGACGCGAGCGTCGATCGACTCCTGGAACTTGCTCGTCGGGAAGTAGCCGTCGATCAGTCCCCACTCTTTCGCGCGCTTTCCTTTTAAACCCTCTGCGAGGGTCGAGAACACGTCAGCGCGATCTCGTCTCACTTTTCTCTTATCGACAAGACGAGTGAGGCCACCGGTGCCAGGCAACACGCCGAGCAGTGGAACTTCCGGCAACGAGACCGCTGAGTTGCCGTCGTCGACGAGATAGATCTCATCGCATGCGATCGCCAACTCGTATCCACCACCGGAGGCAGTTCCGTTCAAAGCCGCGATGTACCGGCGGCCTGAGTGCCGTGAATCGTCTTCGATAGCGCAACGAGTCTCGTTCGTGAACTTGCAGAAGTTGACCTTGAACGCGTGCGACGAGCTGCCGAGCATGTAGATGTTTGCGCCCGCGCAAAAGATCCGAGGCTTCAAACTCGTGACCACGACCACCCGCACTTCCGGATGCTCGAAACGGAGTCGCTGCACGGCATCGGCCAGTTCGATATCGACGCCGAGGTCGTACGAATTGAGCTTAAGCTTGTAGCCGTCGGCGAGAGTCTCATCTTCCTGGACGTCCATCGAGAGTTTGGCCACGGCTCCCTCGATCTCAAGCTTCCAGTGTTTGTATTGCTCAGGTGATGTTTGGAACAGGATTTCGGAATTTAACATGATTAACAAATTTTCTGGTTCGAACGTTCGTTCGGATATTAGACGAGCAACGGTGGAAGGTCAAATCTGCGAAGTAGCTTGACAGTCTGGGCCGATGGCGCGTAGGGTTTCAAGCTTCCGACAATCCGGCCTCAGCTTTGGAGGCGAATCTGTTCTGGTGAACGGCGCGGTCTTCAAAACCGTTAGTGAGACCGTGAGAGCGGGCTCAGGTAGGTTCGATTCCTACACGCCTCCGCCAGGCACGACTGTCGCGTAAGTAGTTCTTTTACAAGGAAATTCCTCACATGATTAGAGATTGGGTTGAGCTGAATATGACACCCGGCATCGGACCTCGCGCCGCTGCCAAACTCCTCGAGCGATTTGGCTCTGCCGAGGCAGTCTATAGGGCAACACGAGCCGAGCTGGAGCACTTGCGACTGCCGCCTGAGGCCGTCGACACCATCATCGCCCGCGACCTGCTCCCTCGCGCTGAAGCCGAGATTTTCTCAGTGAAGAAGCTCGGCGGCGAAATCCTTTTGCTGGACGATGGGATTTATCCCTCACTGTTACGAGAGATCTACGACCCGCCTATTGTCTTGTATGTTAAGGGCGCATGGTCAGACTGTTTGGATCGACCCTGCATAGGTGTGGTAGGTTCGAGGAGGTGTTCGACCTACGGGCAGAACGCCGCAATCATGCTGGGGCGCGATTTGGCGCAGCGCGGCATAACGGTTGTTTCGGGGTTTGCCCGGGGTATTGATGCTGCGGCGCATCGAGGCGCACTTGAGGCCGGTGGCCGCACGGTAGCGGTTCTCGGCACCGGGATTGACGAGGTTTACCCTCGTGATCACAAGAAGTTAGCGGCGGAAATACTCGATCGCGGTGGGGCATTGGTCAGCCAGTTCCCCCTGGGCACGCCGCCGGTGTCGGAAAACTTTCCGTACCGAAACCGCATCATTAGCGGGCTGAGTCTCGGCATCGTAGTTGTGGAAGCGGCCGAGAATTCGGGGTCTTTGATAACCGCGCGCCTGGCGATGGAACAGAATCGAGAGGTGTTTGCCGTACCGGGAAATATCACCTCTCGAAATTCCTTCGGCACCAATTACTTGATTAAGGGTGCCGGGGCGAAGCTCGTGCAGCAGTGGCAGGACATCGCCGCTGAGCTGCCGCCACAGATTGCCGCGACTCTCTTGCCGCCATCGATCGGTGAGCGAAAGAAGGAGGCGTCGATGCCGGCTCGACTGTCGCTCGTTCCCGAAGGACTTTCGCCAGCGGAGACTTCAGTGTTTAAGTTGTTGACGCCCGACAGCCCGGCGCACGTAGATTGGTTATTTGAAAAAAGCCAGCTCCCGATTTCGGAGCTGACGGCGGTGCTGCTCTCTTTGGAAATGCGCGAGTTGGTAAGAGCGCTGCCCGGAAGATGTTTTGTGAGAAAGCTGTGAGTATTGCCAATTGCCGATTGCCAATTGCCGATTGAAAGACCTTCGGCGTCTCCGTTATCGAAACAATTGGCAATCGGAAATTGGCAATTGGAAATGATCTAAATGGCAAAAAACTTAGTCATAGTTGAGTCGCCTGCAAAGGCTAAGACCATTAATAAGTATTTAGGAAAGGACTATCTGGTTAAGGCCTCGATAGGCCACATCAAAGATCTGCCTTCGAAGGGACTCGGAGTCGACGTCGATCGCAACTTCGAGCCGACGTACGAGCTCATTCCCGATTCGAAGAAACGAAACAACAAGAAGATCGTTGCCGAGCTGAAGAAGGCTGCAAAAGAAGCCGAGGCGATTTACCTGGCCGCCGACCCCGATCGCGAAGGGGAAGCAATCTGCCAGCATCTCGCCGAAGAGATCGTTCCGAAGAGACCAGCCAAGCCCGCGTTTCGCGTGATGTTCAATGAGATCACGAAGCGCGCGGTTAATGCTGCGTTCGAGCATCCACGACAAATTGACGAGAACCTTGTCGATGCGCAACAAGCGCGTCGCGTGCTCGATCGTCTCGTGGGTTACAAAGTGTCGCCGCTGCTGTGTCGCACGATCGGCGGACGTTTGAGTGCCGGACGCGTGCAGTCTGTTGCGCTGCGCATGGTGGTTGAACGTGAACGCGAGATCGAGCAGTTCATCAAGACTGAATACTGGACGATCGGCGCGAATCTGAGTTCGAAACTGCCGCCGGCGTTTGACTCCCGTCTCTTCAAGGTCGACGAGCAGACTGTGAAGACGAGTGGATTCGATCAGGATCTCAAGAAGAACGAGATCCTCGTCAAAGATCAGGCACAGGCGGACGACATTGTCGCGGAAGCAAAGCAACAAACTTTCGTAGTCAACGACGTCACCACTAAAGAACGAAAACGCAATCCGGTTCCGCCATTCATCACGTCGAAACTACAACAGGAAGCCTCGCGCAAACTCGGTTTTGCGGTGAAGAAGACGATGATGCTGGCCCAGAAACTTTACGAGGGCGTCGAACTCGGTGACGAAGGTTCTGTCGGTCTGATCACATACATGCGAACAGATTCGACGCGTGTTTCGGATACGGCGCTCGGCGAAGTTCGCGACTACATCAACCGGCAATACGGCGCCAATTATCTTCCTGAAAAAGCGGTTTTCTATCGCTCGAAGAAGGACGCGCAGGACGCGCACGAAGCGATCCGTCCGACTGAAGTTTCGCGTACGCCCGATTCGCTCGCGAAGTATCTCAAACCTGAAGAACTGAAACTCTACCGGTTGATCTGGCAACGTTTTGTGGCGTCGCAGATGATGCCCGCAGTTTTCGACCAAACGACGATCGACATTCAGGCCGGCAGATTCATTTTCCGCGCTACTGGGTCAGTGCAGAAGTTTGATGGGTTCCTGAAGATTTATCAGGAAGGCCGCGACGAGAAGATCGAGGAAGACGACGAAGAGCGCAGTCTGCCACTCGTGGAAAAAGGCGAGACGCTGAAGCTCAACTCCATCACGCCCGAACAGCATTTCACCGAACCGCCGCCACGCTATACGGAAGCGACGCTCGTGAAAGCACTCGAAGAGAAGGGCATTGGACGACCTTCAACTTACGCGGCGATCATGTCGACGATTCAGGAACGCGAGTACGTCGAAAAGCTGCAGGGCCGTTTTCATCCGACTGCACTCGGAAAGACCGTCAACGATCTGCTGATCGACGGCGGCTTCGACGATCTCTTCAACGAGACTTACACAGCTCGCATGGAAGAAGAGCTCGACGAGATCGAGGAAGGCAAGATCCGTTGGACCAAAGCGCTGCGCGAGTTTTACGACAAGTTCGAAGGTGATCTCAAACAGTTTCAGCATTACATCAAAGACATCAAAGAGAAGAATGTTCCGACCGACGAAGTGTGCCTGAAATGCAACACTCCGGGGATGGTCCAGAAGTGGGGACGTTTTGGTGCGTACCTGAAATGTCTGAACTGCGAGGCGACGCGTGATGCTGAGCCGCCCGCCAATTCTGACGGTGCTGGAAACTCGACTGAACCGCAGTCCGCAAACGGTGAGGAAACTGAGCCTGAGACTTGCGAGTTATGCGGGAAGCCGATGCAGTTGAAGCGTGGACGCTTTGGTCCGTTTCTCGGCTGCACTGGTTATCCGGAATGCCGCAACATCAGAAAGATTGGCAAGACCGGTGTCGCCGCACCGGCTCCAGTGCCGCTCGATGAAAAGTGTCCGGTGGATGGCGCGCAACTGGTGAAGCGTTTTGGGCGTTTTGGAGAGTTCATCTCCTGTTCGAATTATCCGAAGTGCAAGTACATCAAGCAGGAGACGGTCGGCGTTTCCTGTCCGCGTCCGGGTTGCAAGGGCGAGATTGTCGTGAAGAAGTCGAAACGCGGCAAAGCGTTCTATGGATGTTCGGAATATCCGAACTGCAACGTCGTCTACTGGGACAAGCCGGTACTCGAAACATGTCCTGACTGTAATGCGCCGTTCCTCCTCGAGAAGACAACCAAGAAGCAGGGGACCTTCCGCTACTGCGCGAATGAAGAATGCAGTAGCCACGATAAGGCACAAAAAGCACAGAAGGTTTCTTAAAGCCGGCTTTGTGCATTTTGTGCTTTTTTGTGGCAGTATTAGCACTCCACCTACTTTCTTCGAGGAGACCCATCATGAAACTTCGGCGCTCTGCAGCTATATTGCTGCTCCTGATCTTTATTAGCTCGCCGGCCACACTGCTTGCACAGCAGACTCCCGCTCCGGCTCCGGACCCAAACGATCCAATCCAGAAAATCAAAGACGAAGGCATGAATCGCTCACAGGTGATGCAGACACTCTCGTACCTGAGCGACGTCATTGGACCACGTCTGACCGCTTCGCCCGGCATGAAGCGCGCAAACGAGTGGACCCGCGATCAGTTAACCAAGTGGGGACTTCAAAATGCGCACCTCGAATCGTGGGGACCTTTCGGTCGTGGGTGGACGCTGAAGAGATTCTCTGCCCAGGTGATCGAGCCGACGGCGATTCCCCTCATCGCGTATCCGAAAGCATGGTCTCCCGGTTTGTCGAGTCCACTGACTTCTGACGTCGTTTACTTCGACGCCAAAACCGAAGCCGACTTCGAGAAGTTCAAAGGCAAGCTCGCCGGCAAGATTGTTTTGACTGCGCCACTGCGCGAGGTTTCAGCCCACTTCGACGCACTGGGCACGCGCTTGAATGAAAAAGACTTGCTCGCACTCGCAGATGCTCCGGAACCACGGCAGGGTGGGCGCGGAAACTTTGGCAACCAGGCAGCGGCCTTCCGAGCGGCGCAGGAGTTTACTAACGCTAAATTGCGGTTCTTCCAGTCGGAGAACGCGGCAGTACTCGTCGATCCGGGCCGTGGCGATGGCGGCACGATCTTCGTGCAATCAGCCGCCGTTCCGCAGCCGCCGCGAGATCCGAACGCGGCGCCGGCTCCAGGGGTCAACCGCGGCATTCCTCCTTACGACAAGAGTGCGCCAAAAGTAACGCCGCAAGTCATCGTCGCGGTGGAGCATTACAACCGCATCGTGCGCATGTTGCAGGCAGGTGAGCCCGTGAAAATGACTGTCGATCTTTCCGTCGCATGGCAGGACGCGGATCCGATGGGCTACAACACCATCGCCGAGATTCCCGGCACCGATCTGAAAGACGAGATCGTGATGCTCGGTGGTCACATGGACTCGTGGCACTCCGGCACCGGCGCCACCGACAACGCAGCAGGTTGTGCCGTCGCGATGGAAGCGGTTCGTATCCTTCAGACACTCGGATTTAAACCGCGTCGCACGATTCGAATTGCGCTGTGGAGCGGTGAAGAGCAGGGCCTGCTTGGTTCACGAGCGTATGTTGCGGAACACTTCGGCAGCATGCAGACCCCTGCAACTTCGGCTGCACCTGCAACGGGAGGCGCCAACAACGGTATGGGTGGCGGAAACGGCAACGGCAATGGAAACGGAACGTCTACGATTGCGCCGACACTCGTAAAGAAGCCTGAGTACGACAACCTGAGTGGCTATTTCAATCTCGATAATGGCACGGGCAAGATCCGCGGCGTTTACCTCCAGGGCAACGAGAGCATTCGTTCACTGTTCCGGCAGTGGCTGGCTCCATTCCGAGACATGGGCGCGACCACGCTCTCGATCTCAAACACGGGCGGCACTGACCACCTGTCGTTCGACGGGATCGGTTTACCGGGATTCCAGTTTATTCAGGATGAGATCGAATACGACACGCGCACACATCACTCGAATCAGGACGTGTTCGATCGTATTCAGGCAGACGACATGAAGCAGGCGGCGACGATCATGGCCGCTTTCGTCTACCAGACTGCGATGCGCGACGAGAAACTGCCGCGCAAGCCTGCACCGGGAGCGAGATAATCTTTGCAATCTGTGTAATCTGTGGTTAGTCGTCCGCAGATTACACAGATTATTGTTGTTTGCCGCCGCCGGTGAGGACGTAGTCTTTGACGTAGCGGCGTAGTTTTTCAAGATTGGCTTTTCGATAGTCCGCGAAGTCCTGCGCAATGCCTGCGTCCGGAAGGGCCAGGAGAACGAAACACTCGAGCAGTCCTTCTTTGTCGAGCTTCTGCAGCGTTTGCAGTGAAGGATCGACGTTCTTTGGATCGAGCTTCTGATTCTTCAATGCCTCGAGAGCGCCCCGCAAAGCAGCCGCTTCCTCTTTCAGGCTGTGGCGATATGTCTTTTCATTCGGATACTGCTTCGCAAATTCTGTTTGCCAACTGGCGCGAATGATGCCGTAAGCCATCCATGCCGCAGGGGCGCCAGTCTTATCATTCTTTGCCAAAACATTTGGATCGAGCGTGATCGTCGTGTTCTTGTCTTTGCTGGTGACGTCTGTGGGAACATCCACTCGCGGATGGGCCAGTTCGATGTGGGCCTTCTCTCCCCAATTCAAAAACCCGGCGCGTGTGAGACGGCTATAGGGTTCAGCAAGGTAAGCTTCAACAAACTTGTCGCCCGCTTCGGTAAGGCGACCTTGCTTCATCAACGAATCACCCCAGTAGCGGTAAGCCGTTTCGCGATCCGGTTCCATCGCAATAGCGCGGCCGTACCACTCAGCCGCGTTAGCGTGATCCGCTGATTTGAAATAGACATCACCGATGAACAGTGCCGCTTCGTACAGCTTCGGCTCGAGGACCAGCGCCCGCTTGTACATCTCGAGTGCTTTGGGAAGATTGCCGCTCGCGAAGGCCTCTTCACCTTCGCGCATTGCATCGTCCACCTCTTTCTTGGTCGAGAAGGTGGAATTGTCTGCGCCGTTCTCCGGGACAACTGCTTCCAGCATCCAGGGTATAAGAGGATTGTTTGCGCCCAATTTCTGAGCCCGAAGCAGGAGTTCACGTCCGCGGATTCTTGCCTGTTTACGAGTGTCCGGGTCTTTGAGATAGACCGTTTGCGCGGCGGTCATAATAGCGAAGGCTTCAATCACGTCGCGATCATTCGGACTGGCTGCAGCGAGCTTCTCGAAGAGCGGCAGGGCTTCGGTGTATTTGCCGTCTTTATAGAGCTGAAAGGCGCTGGTGCGTTCGTCGACCTGTGCAACCACCGTCAACGAAAACAATAAGATAACAAGGATCTTCAGAGGAGTTCTGAGCATGCGGGGGAGTCTACGGATTTTTCGGATAAAAATACAGATAAATACGGATCCGATCCGTATTTATCTGCTTGTAGAAATCCGTTGAATCAGTGTTCCAACGACGGTTGGTAAGTAGCGGACGGTTTTTTCTCGGCGTTTGGAAGATGGTCGCCGATAAAGTTTCGTAGGGAAGTGATCAGCGCCGGAAGTACGACGGTCTTCGCTGTCTTGGAAAGCTCCTGCACAAACGCATCGCCGATATTTCCCGCTTCATCGCGCACCCGCTCGAAGGCAGGAGTTTGAGTGACTTTCTGGAAAAGACTCGGTCCAGTGTCGTGCTTTCCATTTCCATAGCTTGACTGAACCGGAGCCGCTATTCCCTGCGAAGCATAGTGCCTCGATTCTTCGCCATAATAATCGATGGCGGAGTCGTAACTCGAGCTGTCGCCTTTGGCGTAATTTGCAATGCAATATCCGGTCGCGAAACCGGCTCCCAATGCTGCAGCGCTCCAAACGACGGGCCTTCTCTTAAACTGTTCGCGCCAGTCGAGAGTATCTTTAACCGCTTTAACCTGACTTGCTACCGTTTCTTTAATCTCTGTTACCGTATTTGAGATTGAATCGCGCGCCTCACCCAAACGTCGCTGAAGCTCCTCTTTGGAGGGTTCCTCAGACGACGTTCGTTCTTCTGCGCGAGCCAACCCTAGAGTTCGTTCTTCAGCCATTGCTTATCCTTTCTCAATTCTGCAACTGTTCTCTCGGGTACGAGGTCCTGTTTGGCAAGCCTGTTCTTCATCAGCATCACGATTACTGCGCCGAGCAGGACGTAGAAGCCTCCAGTTACTACAAAGCCGAGTGCGTAACTGGCAGGTTGACTGAAATTTGCCTGAGCGAACAGAGTCGATACCGCGAAAGCGATCGCTACATTCAGCAGTGCAAATCCAACCGTTGCGATCACAGCGCCGATAGCAATCATCGTGATGCCACGCGCGTAAGCATTCGCTTCTTCCTTGATCTCAACCTTGAATAGCGCGAGCTGCGAATTGAAGAGCTGCATTATGTCGTCGCCGAGACGACTGAAAAGATTCGGCAGTCCTTCGCTATCAGTGCGTGTGGCCAATTCGTTCTCAGTCCTGGTAAGACTTGTTCTCGTTGCCGCCATCTTGGTTCACCCCCTGTCCGTGGTTGGTAGCCGGCTCAGCGCCGGCCCCGAATAATCAAACCGAGTAACAGACCAACGCCTGCCGAGATGAGTAGAGCCTGGCCGGGTTTCTGTCGCGCATATTCTTTGGCGTTCTCTGCGAGCTCGCCGAGATCCGCATTTTGAAGTTCTTTAAATTTATCGCCGACGACCTGGACTTTGTCGGCTACATAATCTTTCGCCTGGCTGGCGGCGTCAGAAATTTTCTGACCGTAATCGTGTGCGGTTTGTGAAAGTGCAGTTGCGGTACCGGTGCCGGCCGTTGTTCCA
>DATNFX010000134.1:0-13787 GCA_035606195.1 Pyrinomonadaceae bacterium | reverse complement strand
CGTGCAACTGCGGAAAGGCTCGGCATCACACCGCAGGAGATCGACGCTACGCTTTACGACGCATTCGGACAGCGGCAGGTGTCGACGATGTTCACGCAGTTGAATCAGTATCACGTCGTGATGGAGGTTGAGCCGCGATACTGGCAGAGTCCGGAAGGATTGAAGGAGATCTATCTTCATTCGTCGAGCGGTGGTGTCGTGCCGTTGAGTGCAGTCGCGCATTATGCGCCCGCAACCGCGCCGTTGGCAGTGAACCATCAGGGCCAGTTTCCGGCGGTGACGTTCTCGTTCAATCTCGCGCCGGGTGTCGCGCTCAGCGATGCAGTGCAGGCAATCAATCGGACCGAACAGAGCATGGGAATGCCGGTGACGATTCGCGGCAGTTTTGCCGGAACTGCGCAGGCGTTTCAATCGTCGCTGGCAAGCGAGCCGTTTCTAATCGCGGCGGCGCTCGTGGCTGTCTACATCGTGCTGGGGATTCTTTACGAGAGCTACATACATCCGATCACGATATTGTCGACGCTGCCTTCGGCGGGTGTTGGGGCAGTGCTGGCGCTGCTGTTGACGCACATGGACCTCAGCTTGATTGCGTTGATTGGCATCATCCTGCTGATTGGGATCGTGAAGAAAAACGCGATCATGATGATCGATTTCGCGCTTGCCGCCGAGCGCGGAGAAGGGAAGAGTTCACGCGACGCGATCTTTCAGGCGTGCATGTTGCGGTTTCGGCCGATCATGATGACGACGATGGCCGCGCTGCTCGGTGCATTGCCGCTTGCGTTGGGAACCGGAACGGGATCAGAGCTTAGAAGGCCGTTGGGGATTTCGATTATTGGTGGGTTGCTGGTGAGTCAGATGTTGACGTTATTCACGACGCCAGTTGTGTATTTGTACCTGGATCGCCTGCGCGCCTGGTTTAGTAAGCCACGGATGACACAGATAGAGGTAAAAAGTGCCTAGTTAATTTCAAATATTGGGATTAACACTGATCGCTCTCATTCTGTTCAAAGGGTGTGACAAGGCGCCGAAGTATGCGACGCCCACGGTTGCGACGCCGCCCGCGTACAAAGAACTCGTGCCCGACACGTTCAAGGAAACGAACGACTGGAAATTCGCGCGGCCCAACGATGCCGTGATTCGTGGCAAGTGGTGGGAGATGTTCAACGACCCGCAACTCAACAGTCTCGAGGAGCAGCTGAACACGGCCAATCAGAATATCGCCATCGCCGACGCAAACTTCCGCGCCGCGCGTGCTCTCGTCAAGGAATCTCGTTCACAATATTTCCCGACTGTAACCACCAGTCCATCAATCATCGTCTCGCGTCAATCAGCGGCGTCCACACATTCGAACGTTTCACCAGGACGGCAGAGCGTGAATTACACCCTTCCGTTTGACGCAACGTGGGAACCCGACTTCTGGGGCCGCATCCGCAACACAGTCGTCGCGAGCGCTTCCGAAGCACAGGCAAGCGCAGCTGATCTGCAAAACGTGCGACTGAGTGTCGAAGCCGAGCTCGCGGTTGATTACTACCAGCTTCGCTCGCTCGATACTGAGAAACGTTTGCTCGACACGACGATTGCAGCCTATCAACAACAACTCGAGCTCACGCGCGTCCGTTTTCAAACCGGCATCGTGTCCGATGAAGACGTGGCCCAGGCAGAAACGCAGTTGAAAACAACTGAAGCGCAAGCGACCGATCTCGGTATTGCACGCGCGCAGTTTGAACACGCAGTTGCGGTGTTGGCCGGTCAACCACCTGCGGGGTTCTCGCTTGCAGCTGCACCGTCCGACGGACAGCCACCCGTGATCCCGGTTGGTCTACCGTCGCAACTGTTGGAACGTCGTCCGGACATCGCTGCGGCTGAAAGGCGTGTGGCAGAAAGTAATGCGGAGATTGGTATTACGCGAGCGGCATTCTTTCCATCGCTCACGCTCAGTGCGACGGCAGGACTCGAGAGCACCTCGATCGCGAGCTGGTTCACGTGGCCCGCGCGCTTCTTTTCACTTGGGCCAACGTTAAGTCAAACGCTTTTTGATAAAGGAAGGCGGAAGGCGGCAACAGAAGTTGCACGCGCGCAGTATGAAGGAACAGTTGCGAGCTATCGCCAGACCGTCCTGACTGCTTTTCAGGAAGTTGAAGACAACCTTGCCACGCTGCGAATTCTCTCCCGCGAACTCGACGAACAGAACGACGCGGTCGCCTCATCGCAGCGAGCGCTGTCAGTGGCCACCGAACGCTACAAGTCCGGCATCGACAGCTACCTTAACGTCATCACCGCCCAAACCACGCTTCTGAGCAATCAACGCACGGCCGTGAATCTGCAAATGCAACAGATGACCGCGAGTGTCGAACTGATCAAAGCGCTCGGCGGCGGCTGGAACCAGGCATCTCTTCCGACGCCAAAACAACTCGTCAAATGAATTAAAGTTTAATTCTTTTTCGTAGCTTCGCAGCGCAAATCTTTATGACTTGTCCCGGGCCGATAATGATAGCCCGCCAGGTAGTTGCTTCCTACCTCGATTATGAAACTATCATCCGCACTAAAGTAGAGGTAACGTTCGAGTAAGTCACCGCCTGCTTCGATTTTTTTGAACTTGGTCAGATCGATACCGGTGTCTGCAACCAGTGGCTGGGGTCTGAAAGTGACGTCTATCGCAGTGACTGTGTCAGACGGCACGTCCCACGACGTGGAAGGCAGTTGCTTTTGACATTTCGGATTGGTAGTAAAGTAGAAGTCCACCTCCATGCTCTGAAAACGGTAAGTCAGCATTTCGTTGTTCAGGTTCTGGTCGGGACGCCCAAGCGTTCGTTCGACGTCCATGCGAGTCGACTTTAACGGAGACAAGCCTCGCCAATCCGTTGTTGAAGGCAGTTGCTCGGATCCAAAAAGGATCAGGCTAGCGATGAGAAAACCTAAGCGAATCATTTGGCACCCTTACCCTATCACTAATAGTCAATTGGGTGTTCACAATTGAGCCTCACAAGGGAATCAAAAATCTGTGCGTTAGGCCAATCATCTCTTGATTTCCATTCTTTTGA
Source organism: Pyrinomonadaceae bacterium (assembly GCA_035606195.1). Taxonomy (GTDB): domain Bacteria; phylum Acidobacteriota; class Blastocatellia; order Pyrinomonadales; family Pyrinomonadaceae; genus PSRF01. The sequence continues at coordinate 10,746 of DATNFX010000134.1, read as the reverse complement.
TGAGTAGTCCACCTCTTTGGGTACCGGCATACCGCCATGCCGGTTTATATACTTCATGAAAACAGGGTCAGCTAAAGCTGCATTAATTGCCGCCTTCGCCATCTCAGTATGATTGTACCCATTGCCGGCGCCATCTGCACCGTGAAATAGCTCATGGATCAGCAAGAACGGGTTCTTCGCATATGAGGATTCGTCGAGGTAGATATAGAAGGCCGGATTGGTGACACTCTTGTGTGTTCCGCCCAATCCTTCTTTCAGTTCGTCGGCTGTCATGTGCCTGGTGTAGAGAGGGTATTCCTTGGCTTTTTTAAGGACCTTGAGGATGTCTTTGCTATACGGATCTTTTAATTGACCCAGCACACGGTTGAGAAAATCAAGACAGTCTCCAGTCAATAGCTTTTCCGTCTCACTGGTGTCCATTGGTTTGCGCCCGTCATCCTGCTGATCGCCACCGAAAGCAGGGCCAAGATTCAGGTTGTCTACGATCAGGAAATTGGCAGGAGTCCAGGCAACGTCCGCCCACTCTCCCGCACTGTCTGGGAGGAAATAAGCTGTAGTCGTACGGAGGACATGTGGTCGCAGGGGAGCGGAAGTGATAAGACCATATTTCTGATCATCTTTATAGCCTGTATAGCCTGATTGAGTCGCTGCAATCAATCCGCCCAACCCCATATTGTAAAACTCAGCTAAGGTTCCGGTTGTGGAGAGGCCGGTCACGAAGGCATTACCATGAGACACCTGGGCCAGGGCATTTGCGCAATTCGTGCGGACGCCATCCAATGTGCAGCCGGTTGAGAAGTTATTCGCGTCGGTAAAGGTAGACCACCCCGAACCACTATATGGTGGTCCAAAAACATGCTGATTTGCCATCTGTTGATTTGAGTTGGGTGGCTGCACATTGAATACCCTGGCGCCAAACGGATCGACGGCGTACGAGCCCTCCTGCAAACCTGTGACATCTCGTGGCATTCCGGAGACAGCCGGATTACCCTGGGAGTCTTTGGTTTGCAGGTGGAAAGTTAAACCGTTTGTCGGCACATAGGTAATATCCTTGTTACCGATCGCATCGAGCTTCGTCAGTACCATTCCTAATACCGACGATCGAATCACATAATCAGACTTGGTAGTCTCAGGCGTCGTAACTGACTCATAAAGTAAGTCGCCATTGCCGTCATAACTAAGCGTGTTCGTTGACGTATGTCCTGGGGTGCCGTCGGTTATCGCTATTTGTCTGCCGCTGGCATCGTACGTCCACGTCTGACTGGTGCCGGTTGCCGTATCGGCACTAGTCAGCACTCGTCCATCTGCGTCATAGGTCCAGCCTGTATTTGTCCGCTTGTTGTCAACATACGTCGCGGAATCGCTGGTGTTAGTATTCAGGGCATAGTAGCCGGAACGGCTAACCATGTTATTGAACTCGTTGTGCCCGTAGTATCCGACAAAAGGAGCCGGTACGAACCCACCATTGACGAGGGGATTGTCAGTTCCATCGACTCGATTGAGTCGTCCTGCCTGGTCGTACCCGTAATCGCGCGACATATAATGAAACGTCACCAGACTCGGCTGTCCTACCATGTCGTCAAGGTCGATCAAGTGCTTCAACTGTCCGTCGGGGTGGTAGTAGTAATCGTAACGATAAGAAACATTCCTAAACTGCGTCGGCTGCATTCGATTGTTGTAAGAGGTGGTTTCTACTCCGTGCCTTTTGACTGCGCCCCAGGCTCGATATTCGATGTCGCCGGCGTATGTGTAGTTTGTTCCGGCATATGATCCATTCACACTTTCGGTTCTGCCAATCGCATCGTAATTCAGATTTGTAGTTGAACTGAACGGGTCGGTGACACTGCTTAGCTGTCCTCCAAGCGCGTACCCATAGCCGATAGTGTAATCACCCGCAGTCGCTGAACCGCTGAGTGCATTGATATGTCGCGCTTCAGATGTCAGGCGTGACAATTGGTCGTAGGTGTAATCGCAGCTGTCTTGCTGTACCCCGTTGATGCTATGCGACATTGACTTTCGGTTGCCGGCAGCGTCGTAACTGAAGGTCACGTCGATAGGCAAACTTCCGGTCAGCGTATAGCCGATGCTTTTTACCAGACGACGATTGTTGCCGGACGGGCCGTAGCCGTATGTAGTCACTGCGCCACGGCCATCGGTGATGGTGTTTACGGTGTCGTCAGCGTTATAGGTCCAGGTCGTTACGGCGTACGGGTTTTGCCTCTGCTCGGGTACATGTTTCGTTTGCATGCGTCCGTAACCGTCATAAGTGAACTCGGTCTTTTGACAAGTACCTGTCGGGCAACTGGTATCAGTCAAGTAATTCGTGGGAGCGGCTCCTTTGAACTGCCGCACCAGGACGGCCTGATTAAGAACGTCGTAATTGGTTACTGTGGTTGCGTAAAGCGAGCGACCGGTTCCACCCGGACCTGAGCCATCGAAGTTCCATACTTCGGTCTTGACGGTTCGTCCGAGCACATCGCTGTAGATTTTCTTCTGCCTGGATTTGGTTACGCCATTCACAATTGTCCCTTCGTCGGTCAGCGTTGCAACCTCTCCGCCGGCGCAGCCGCAACCCTCGTATGTCACCGACCTGGTCGTGCCATCGGTGTTCGTTGTTACCCTCGGACGTCCTTTCCAGTCGTAGGTGTATTGCGTGTAGTACCAACTGGATCCTGCATCGCCTTCAACCAGTTGCCACCCGGCGGGATCGTCTCCGCTCGCACTTGTCTCGGTGGGGTTTGAAGTCTTGATAACTCGCCCCATGACGTCGTAGACCGTCCTTTCAGCATCAAAGCGAGCAGTCGTACCAGTCGTAGCTGGATGATCTGAAGCCCTCGCAATGGCGCGTCCAAAACCGTCGAGAATCGTAAACGAGTAGGCTTCACCCTTATCTGCGACGAGGGTGCTAAACGTCTCCATTCGAATCTTGCCGGCCGGATACTGATAACGCGTATAAGTATTGTTGACGAGATTGGTCGTCCTTTCGAGACGTCCCAGATTATCGTAAGTAAGGGTTTGAGCTGGCCCTACCGGTGTCGGCGAGGGAGTCGCCTGTGTCGTAGCGTTTGGCGGCGGAGTCTGTTTATATGTGACTGAGCCGAAATCGAAGTTGTATTTCGTTGTTGAGTAGAAGTTGTCGGGATCGGTAATCGTGGTGGGATAGGCAAACGTCCCGCGGGAGTTGTTGTTGTCTGAGAATGAATCTGCGTAATCGATTTTGACTTCCTTATCGAGAGCATTTTTCGACGACACCAGTGAGCCCGCAGTGTTGTATTTCATCTTTGCAGACGTGGAGGCATCGGCGATCAGCACATCGTAACGCGTAACCGTCGATATATTGCCGCGTCCAGTCACGAAGCTGGCCGCATAGTTACTGTCGTCGTGTTGCACTGGTGAGTCAGAGCCTTGAATTGAGCCACTCTCGTCAAAGGTATACCCCAGCCGCGACACGAGGGTTCCGCCGTTCGTTACATCACCCTGGTATAATTTGCTTTCTTTCGATAATCCAAAAAGCCGCCGGCTCAGGTAAGGCGCTTTGAGTGCGTCGTCCCCATCGACATAATCCGTCCGCGTGCTGCGCAAGACGGTGGTAGCATCCGAATCATATTCAAAGAGGTCTCGTGGCAGCTTGTAACTCGAGCCAGCGGGTGGTGTGAACGACTGATAAGTGATGCGGGTGCGTTTCGGATGCGCGAGTGCCGGATCGTATATATTGGTCTCCTTTACTCGCGGGTTTAGCTCGTAGGAGACGGTTTCGTTGTCCTGCTCCCAACTGGTAAAGACTTGTCGCACAGCGACCGTGCCGCCGACGTCGAAGCTTTCAACCAACTCCGGTAACCCGCGCAGCCATCGCTTGGCTACGTTAGCCACCGTATCTGCGAAATAGATCTTTTGAAAGGTTCCGTCGGGTGCTGTTACTTGAACCGAAACACCTGAGTGTTGAATTCCATCGGGCATGTTCCAACTGGCCGCGGAGGTAGCGCTGAAGGTGGTTACGATTTCCTCGCCCGTAGCCGGCGTTTTATCAGTATCACCGTTGGCCCATTGACCCCAATCTCGTCGCTCGGTGAAACGCGGACAATCATCCTGTGCCGGCGAGTCCGTCCAAAGCGGTGACTTGGGTAACTTGTACGCACGATGATTGAGCAAATGATTAGCATCGGCGGCGGATTTACTGAATTTCCAAATCTGTCCGAATGGAGTGTATGAGAAATCAACGTGCGAGTTATTTGCCAACGTCTCTGAGTTGTCAGCGAGGGTCACTTTGGAAAGAACTTTAGCTGAGTTATTCACCACTCCGACAACACTCAAACCAGCGGCAAAGTTCGTGTCGAACGTGAGATCGGTATAGGCAAAGCTCGCATAGGTGTGGGTTATCACCTGCGTTTGATTTGGCGGCTGTTTCTTCCATTCCTGGGTAATACTGGTTAACAGGCCATTGTCGTAATTAAATGTGATGACGCGATTGAGCGTGTCGTGGATGTTTGCGATTCGTCCTACTGCGGCGCCGCTGGTGTTGTAGTTGACGGTGATGTAGTTCCCATTGCGATCCTTAATCTCGGTACATTCGTACGATTGACCGATGAGCTTGTACGTCATTTGTGTACCGTTAATGCTCTTCAAGATCATCCTGGGGTCAGCCGTGTCTGTTAATAGCGTCACATCTAAAAGTACATGAGCTGAGTCCGCCGACTCGAAGAGGTTGGGATCAGTTGTCTGTCGCAAGTCTGTACGAGTACCGTCGGAGTCGATCAGAAGATAGGCGTTCTGACCAGTCTCGGGGTTGAAGAAGGGCAACTGAATTGTCGGGAAGCCAAGACGGAAACCCGGAGCCGGAAATCCACGGTCGTCGTCGAATGACATCGTGGAGTTTCCGACCTTGGTCCATACGAGAGAATTGTATGAGAGTTTAAGGCCAAGATTCAGACCCGCGCGTCCCGGTAAATTGACGAGCGGTAGATTCCAATTGGCGTTTCGAGATAACGGGTTGTCACTCCCGCCGCCCGTCGCGTTCGACGGGTCCAAACGAGCCGTTGAGGTGTCAGTATCAACCGGTCCAGTGCTGCTGCTACTACCGCGAGTCGATCTTGTTTGCAGTTGCTCGAGGTGAATGGCTCTAATCAGCGTGCCATTGGATCCGGTTGCAAGGATTGGATCGTCATATCCTCCCGGATTTATGTTGAGAGCCTGCAGAGCCTCGTCTAACTTATCACGCATTTCCTGAACGACACTTGCTTGCACCAGTGCGCCGCTGAGGTCTGGTATTGCCCAGGAAACGGCTGTTCTATTCGCAACTGAGCGTACAGCGTTCACGGCAGTACGAATGTCATAGACGTGCTGTTTCTGAATGATCTGGCCTTGCAATGCGCCGAACGAGAATGTTGCGCCCAGTGCCATATTGCTCGGAGTGGAGAATACTCCACCGCTGCCAATCGCTCGAACTCGATAGAGATACGCATTACCCGCCGTCACGCTGTTGTCCGGGTATGTGGTGTTACTGGTATTGGCGAGAAGCAGAAAGGGACCGTAGACGTTCCGGCTACGTTCGATCTGGTAATGATCCACCGAGCCTCCAGGCGCAGTCCAACTCAGTGCAATAGACGAACTGGAAACAGAAGTGACGGTGAGATTGCTCGGAGCATTCAGGAACGGGGGTGGTGGCGGATTTAAGTAAGCGTTAACCGAAGGGGTGAGACGCTCCGGAGACTTGCCACGCACCTTCTCCACCAGCCAACTTGCGAGCGAGCGAACACTGTTGCCTACATTTAGATCAGGCAGCCACGTGGTTTTCTCTACTTGGGGGTTCGTAGTCTGCGGGTCGCGCGCGCCAACATTGTGAGCACGCGGAGCCGGTGGCGTTATCGCAATCAAAAGCATTAGTGCCAGAGAAAGCGCAACCAGTCGCCGGCGATTCTGCAACGTGAATGCACGCTTCGGTAACTGTTTTAACTTCGTGCCGAACAGCACCCGGCGATCTCGAGACAGCAGTCGATCGATTACACTTTTCATTGTCTTTTCTCCGGAACGCAGCGAACTGTTGACTACGAATTTTACTGAAGGCTGAGGAGTACCAGGATTTCACCCGTCCCCTGAACCAACGGCTCGAGCGCCTTCCCAATCAACGTGCCGGGACGATGAATACGCGCACCACCGACCTCGAGCGGAACGGACTTCATGGCCACTCCCTCTTTGTCGCTGGTCACCAGCAGGTCACCAATTTTGATTGGACCATTACTGGCATCCACCTTCACTCTTACTCGCCCCGTCGCCGCCACCAGCACACGACCTTCACCGCGCTCGCCAAGCGTGAGTCCCGGTTGCGGTGAGATCACTCCGGCGACACGGCTGTCGTATGACTGCGTCGAAGCTACTACCTGATTGTTTTTGTCCGGATCGAGAATTACGACTGTGCCGGCGGTGAGCAGTTGTGAAGAGTCAACCCACTCGGCGACGTCCTGGTATTTGGCCTGGATGGTGCCGCCTGTGATCGTTCCCACGGCGTTGATGTCGCCATTAACATCGAGTGTCTTTGCGGGTGATGTGGTGCCAATGCCGACGTTCCCATTCGCGCGCACGATCATCTTGATCGCGCTGCTATTTTCGAAAGTCGCAATCGTGTCGCCCGCTGCAACACTTGCCGCTTTCGCACGAAATCCGTTTACACCGCCATTGACGTCGAGGGTATAGAGAGGCGAGCTGATGCCGATGCCGACACTGCCGCCACTGTAGTTTATGGTTCCACTGCCGCTGGTCCAGGGACCTGTAACCGATGCCCACGTCGCTCTGCAGTCGCCGTTGATGCACAACCCATCAGTGGCGTTGATCGAGCCGCCTTCCACATGCAGCTTGTAAGAGACTGCATTGGTGGTCCCGATAGTTATGTTCCCGTTGCCGTGAATGCGCAGCCTTTCGGCAAGAGTGCCGGAGTTCCGAGTATAGAAAGCGAGGACGCCGGTTTCTGCAGCGGCGGTATTGCTGGTAATGCCACCGCTGATCTGCGCATAGTCGACACCTGCGCCACTGCTGTTATTGAGCGTGAAGAATTGCGCTACCCCCCACCCGTTTGTGTTGGCGTTTCGGTGTAACCGCAAATTCTCGCCGTCGGAAGTCATGATGTGGAACAGGGCGGTGGGTGCTGCAGTGCCAACCCCAATCTTGCCGGTGGAGGTAATTCTCATTCGTTCGGGAAAGGTGCCGGTATTGGCTGTGCTAAATACCAACGCGCCTGAGTTGAGAGCGCCGTCAGTCCATGCTGACATTGCGGCCACCCGTTTCTCGTTACCATTCGCAATGTTGCTATTTGCAAAAGAGATAATTCCCAAACCCTGGTTGGCGCTGGTGAGGTTCTTGCTCAGGACCAAAACCGGCAGGGGGGTGATGTCCGGTGTTGCGGTGCCATAGCCTATTTCAAAGACCATGTGTCCCTGGCTATCGAAAGTGGAGTACAACTGAGTGTGGCTGGTGAGGTTTCCTACCACCATGTTGCCCATCGTAACCAGTCGGTCGCCCGGATTGTTCGTACCTATGCCAAGATTCCCGGTGCTTGTAAGCCTCATTCTCTCCGCGTTGTTGGTACCAAAAACCATTGGCGCATTTGCAAAGTTCCAGAACTGTGCCGTCCCTGCCGTAAGAAAGCTGTGATTGTCATTTACCGACGCAATCTGAAAGCGGTTAACTCCGGCTTGCTTGAAAAGCACTCCCGAATAAGCGGAGTTGCTGGCGCTGGTGAACGGATTATCGATCGCAATAAGCGTCCCTGCGCTTTGACTCTTCTTCACTTCCAGCAATGAGCCCGCGCTCGGCGCCCCATTCGTACCAATACCGACGTTGCCGGTGTTCGAGTTGTAAATATCACTGCCAGTGGTGGTCCATTGGGCGTTAGCCAGTCGGGGAATGGTTAGTAAAAACAAAAACAGCAACGCCACGATCACAGGACGCAATGTCAGCGAGTAATTAAGTGGGCGGAACGAGTTGTTCATAGTGTTCTCCATTTGCAATCAGTGTTGAGTAACCGTCTGACGGGTACAGTTCTTCCATTACGTCGAGCAGTATTCGGCGTCGAATAAACAGACTTGTAGATACTCCACTACCGGCTCTCGTTTGAACGAGAGAGTGAAACACACGTGAACCTTTAGTGCGGACAGGGACTTCCGCAACTACGGCGTGGGATCTATCGTTTGACTGGGCTACTTTGGACCGTGCTTAAGTCTCGGCAGAAAAGACTATGCAAGGTATGTGATCAAGCGAAAGAGACTTACTACTGAGTCGCGCCGGATCATAGATTCGAGTTGGCCCACTGTCAACAAATATTTTTAGAAGCTTCGTTACATATTTGTTGCATTCTCCACCCACTCACTTCGAGAGTGATTAGTGATATGAGATCTGATCCTTCTCGTCATGGCGGAATTGGATCTCGAATAGTCGTGAATAGAGTCCGCCAGTGGTGAGCAACTTGTCGTGAGTGCCGCGTTCGGCGATGGCGCCGTTTTCAATTACGAATATCACATCCGCGCGGCGCACGGTGGCGAGACGGTGAGCGATCACGATCGTGGTTCTGCCCGACATCAATCTGCCCAACGCTTCGAAGACCAACTCTTCCGAAGCAGCGTCGAGACCTGAAGTCGGTTCGTCGAGTATGAGGATAGGAGCATTGCGGATGATTGCGCGTGCGATCGCGATGCGCTGTCGTTGGCCGCCCGACAGGGTGACACCTTTTTCGCCAACCATCGTGTCGTATTGCTGCGGCATGTTACGGATGAACTCATCAGCGTTCGCCAGTTCTGCTGCACGTAGGATCTCCGCGCGTGAAGCTTCCGGACGGCCGTAGGCGATGTTCTGCCAGACTGTCGCGCGAAAGAGAAGTGTCTCCTGTAAGACGAAACTCATCTGCCGTCGCAGCGATTTCAGTTTGTAGCTGCGCACATCCTTCCCATCGATCTTCACGACACCTTTCGTCGGATCGTAGAAACGACCGATCAAACTTGCAATCGTCGTCTTGCCCGCGCCTGTCGGACCCACGAGCGCTGCGAGTTGGCCCGGCTCGACGCGCAGATTGACATCGTTGAGAGTGCCATAACCTTTTTCGTAGGCAAAAGACACGTGATCGAATTCGATTTCGCCTTTGAAGTTTGGAGCTTTCTTCGCACCGGGCAGATTGCGTACGGTGTCTTCGGTCTCAATCACGTCGTGAATACGCTCATAACCGACCGCTGCTTTCGACAGCGTGTCAGTCATTTTTGAGAGGTCGCGCATCGGCTTGTACATCTTGCCGAGGTAGAGCAAAAAGACGAGCAGCGAGCCCGACGTCATCTGGTTGGTGAGCACAAGATTGACGCCGTACCAGAGCACCAGACACGTTCCTACAGCAACGATCACCTGGACCACGGGCGCCAGCTTTGCCTTGAGACTGCGCGCGCGGAGTGCGATCTCAACATTCTCGAGGCTCTGTTGCGCGAGCCGGGCTTCTTCGTAATCCTCCCGCGCAAACGCTTTGACGACGCGGATCGAATTGAGCACCTCGGCAACAACTGAGACAACTTCACCTTCTTTTTTTCGCAACGCGCGAGATGCCTGCTTGATGCGACGTGTGTACGTGTAGACAACGACAAACAGGAATGGCGTGATTGACAGCGCAATCAGCGTGAAGCGCCAGTTCAGATAAAACATCACCAGCAACATGCCAACCAGTGTCAGCACATTCACGAGGATCCCGAGCAACGCTTGCGAGATGAAATCCTGAATCGAGTCGATGTCGGCAGTAACGGTGCTAATGAGATCGCCCGTGGGTTTCTGAGCGTGATACGCGAGTGACAGGCGTTGGATGTGATGATAGAGAACACGCCGCAGATCGTGCATCACCCATTGACCGACTGACGTGGTCAGGTATTTCTCCGCATAGGCGCTCAGCGCACCGGCGACGGCAATGACGATCACCGCGAGAATCGCGAAGTGAAGAATGCCGACTTTACTGAGACCAAAAGTCGGTGTAAGCACTTCCGTCATCCACGCCGGCAGGTGCTTGGTTCCGAATACGTAATCGAAGACGATTTTAAGCGGCCACGGTTCGAGCAGATCGGTGCCGGCCTCGCCCACTACCGCGAGGAACGCAAACGCGAGCATAGCGCGGTGAGGCTGGAGTAAATACAAAACCATCCACCGATTACGCAGATTTTTCTGTGTAATCGGTGGAATCTGTGGATGCTTTGACATTTATAGCGCCGCTCGAAATGCTTTTGGTGTTGCGCCCGCCAGCCGGCGGAACGCCGTTGTGAAGTGGCTTTGGCTGGAGAAGCCCGAACGCAGGGCAATCTCCGAGATCGGCAATTCCGTCTCCTCCAGCATCCGCTTTGCACGCTCGATCCGGCGTTCCGCTATGTAATTGGTCGCAGTCATTCCCATCGACTGCTTGAACGCACGCGAAAAATGAAAATAGCTCATGCGGACTGCGAGCGCCACACCGCGCAGTGCCACGCGTCCTTCCTCTTCATCAGAAAGATGATGATCGATCAACGCGATTGCTTGTCTTAACTTGTGTGGCGCCATGCCGCCGTGTCCAACATGGACGTCTTTCAACGAACTGTAACGTCTCATGAGTTGTATTGCGAGTCCGGTCGCGAGTGAATCCGCATAAAGCCGTCCCACAACATTCGCTTCATTCAACTCGTGCAACAGCGACATCGCCACGTGGCAGATGTTTTTATCTTTGAAACCGATTTGCGGCGTTAGACCAATCTCGCTGTGGTTGAA
>DATNFX010000133.1:0-7006 GCA_035606195.1 Pyrinomonadaceae bacterium | reverse complement strand
CAGATCTTGACCGTGTAGTTGTCAGAGAGCGCGAGTAATCGACCATCCCGACTGAAGTCGAGTTGGGGATATTCTTTCGTCGTTGGTCCAAGTTCACGATCCTTCTTTGCGGTCAGGTCCCAGAACTTGAGACGTTTGTCGTGAATGCCCGCCGCGAGCAGATGCCCGTCGGCATTGAATGCGAGTTGTAAACTGTCGATCTGATCATTGGGCAACTTCACCCGCCGCGTTTCACGACCGCTGGCTAGATCGATGAATCTGACATCAGAATCAACACCTGCAGTAACCAGAAGCAATTGGGTACCATCAGGCGAGAGTGTGAGGCCCGAGCCGCTCAAACCGGGCCCAGCGACCGTCCCTGGAGAAAACGAGCTTAGTTCGCGTCCCGTTGAGAGATCCCAAACTCGTACAGTGTCACTGAGGGTTACCAGACGGTTATCGGGAGTGAAGGCGATGAAGTAAACGCCCAGCGGAGCCATCATCGAACCTTGTGAACTGCCGCCGAGTTTGTGCAGTTCACGTCCGCTGTTGACGTCCCAAACAGTTACCGAGCTGTCACCACCTGAAGCGGCGACGAGACGGCTGTCGCGACTGAATGCGAAAGTCGGAGCGAGCGCCGATACAGCTTGTCCGCTGCTCGTAAGATCGCGGAGCTTGCGATTCGTTGCCGTTTCCCAAAGCTTGATCGTGTTGCTGCGAAAAGTGCCGGTAGCGAGCAGACGGCCGTCAGGACTGAAGACCATGCGCATAGCGCCGTAAAAACTGCCGTAACCAGTTTGAAGAACCAGTTCCGGTTTCGCTTCTCTGGAACCCTGAGTGCCGGAAGCATTGGTTGTTTGTCCGCCGCTTTGAATGCCGAGGCCGCGATTGTCTGTTGGAGTGGGAGACGGCGATTGCGCAAACGCGGACGCAGCTAAGAACAAGAAGACGAAAACGAGTAAGGCTTTATTTCTCATACAAACCCCATGTCAAATCCGAATGCTCCAACAAGAGCAATCCTACCGCGACCAGCGCGAGTACGAACATTACCGGATGAATATCTTTGCGACGTCCAACAACCAGATAAAGGCCAACGTGCGAAATGAAGCCCCAAAGTATTCCCTGGGTAATCGAGAAGGTCAGGGGGATGAGGATTATAGTCAAAAAAGCCGGAATACCCTCTTCAATTTTCCGGAAATCGATGTGGCTGACGCTCTTGAACATCGACGCGCCCACCAGAATCAAGACCGGCGCAGTTGCGTAGACTGGAACCATTCCGGCAAGCGGCGCCAGAAAGAAACACGGCAAAAAGCAAAGCGCCGTGAACACCGAAGTCATTCCGGTACGCCCGCCGCTGTCGATCCCTGCAATGCTCTCGATGTAAGCAGTGCCCGACGAGGTGCCGGCGAGTCCCGCTCCAAAAGTGGCAAACGAGTCGACGATTAGTCCCTGTCGCAGATTGCGTGGGTTGCCGTTTTCGTCGAGCAAGTTCGCGGCATGAGCGACGCCGATGAAAGTCGAAATCGAATCGAAGAGATCGGTGAAGAGAATGCCGACAATTGCGGGCAGGAGGGAAAGCTTCAATGCGCCAATAATGTCCAACTTCAAAAAGACGGTGTGGAAGTCCGGCGGGCTTAAGAGACTCGGCGGCGCCTTGATTTGTCCCGCTGCCCACGCGATCAGAGTCACAACGAACATTCCCGCCAGGTAGGCCATTGCACTTCGACGAATCAACAGCAGCACCGTCACCACGAGCCCGACTATTGCCAGAATGGCTTGGACGCCGAGCGTTCCCAGTTTCACGTAAGTGACAGGATCCGAAGTGATGAAGCCGGCATTCTTCAGCCCGATGAACGTTATGAAAACGCCGATGCCTGTTGCTGTCGCGATTCTCAACTCAGAGGGAATCGCTTTCGCGATCGTTTCGCGGATCGGAGTGACTGAGATGATCAGGAAGAGGACTCCGGCCCAGAAGATGATTCCGAGCGCCGTTTGCCACCAGACTTTCTGCGTGAGAATTATCGTGAAAGTAAAGAAGGCGTTGATGCCCATTCCGGGCGCGACGGCGAACGGAAGTTTTGCATAGACGCCCATCATGAGTGTCATGACAAAACAGATCAGCACCGTGGCGGTTAGGACGCCGCTGAAAGCCATGCCTGTGCCCGGAGTTGAGAGAATCGTAGGATTGACCACGACGATGTACGACATCGTGAAGAAGGTGGTGATTCCGGCGATTGCTTCGGTGCGAAGACTCATGTGGGATAGGGCTACAGGCCGCACAGGATATCAGAACGCACAAGCCACGGATAATCCGGATCGTGTAAATCGGACTTACACTGATCCGTCTCATCCGTGGCTTGCTTTCAGCCAGCAAGGAGTTCCCCAACTTCTGCGGGCTGAGATATTGTTTCTGTTCGCTATTCGGCGACGATAACGACGAGGCTCTTCTTTTTTGCTGTGGCCATCAGGTGTTTTTGCTCTCTGTGTGACCGTAGAGCGGCGAGAGAAGTTGAGTCGCCCGCCAACTGCACTTGTGCAAAGACATATCGATCGTCGTAACGGTCAAAAACGAGTTTGGCGTTATCGGCCACGGTACCGATCACCGTATTAGTTAGCACCACCGCACTGAAGCGACCGTTCATGCTTCGGATCTGCAACGCTCTACGGTCTGAACTCGAATTGAGGACTGTAATCGTATATTTCCCTGCGGGCAGGTTCTTGTTACTCGCGGAAAAATCGAACGGGATATTGGCAATCATACGTAGCGAGCCGCTGCTTTGAGCCCGGGCGCTGACGGTGAATACGGCTGCAAGAATGATGATCGCAAACGTGATGTTGAAGAATCGTCTCATGGTAAACCTCCAAGTTTTCATTAGCTCTTTTGCCCTACATCTATTCACGCGGAGGTTTGGCCCTGATTCCCTCACTGGCCCGAAACATTTGTTGTAAACTCTCGTGAAACAGGAGTGGCACTTGGGCCGGGTCAGTACAGAGAGCGGTAGCGACCTGGTTAACGATACGATCAAGATTCTTTAAGAAAATCGTGTGCTGATCATTGACCGGGTCGCTACCGCTCTCTGTACTGACCCGGCCCAAGTCCGGTTCTTACTTTTGACGATATGCAGGTGCCTGAAGGCATAACGCAGCTACTGGTTGACTGGGGAAAGGGCGATCAGAGCGCGCTCGAGAAGCTGATGCCGCTGGTCTATAGCGAACTGCGTCGCCTTGCGAGCAACTATCTGCGACGCGAACGCGCCGAACACACCCTACAACCTACGGCGCTCGTAAATGAGGCCTATCTAAAGCTGGTCGATCAGCGAAATGCAAAATGGCAGAATCGCGCCCATTTTTTTGGAATCTCCGCGCAGTTGATGCGTCGCATTCTGGTGGACCACGCACGGCAGCATCAGGCGGTGAAGCGCGGCGGTTCACAGCAGCAACGACTGTCGATTACGGGCGTTGAGAAACTCGCACAGGAACCGGAAGTCGACTTACTTGGCCTAAATGAAGCGCTTGAGGAGCTCGCGCGCATGGATCCACAGCAGAGCCGGATCGTCGAACTAAAGTTCTTCGGCGGTCTATCCATTGAAGAAATTGGAGAAGTGCTCGGAATTTCGCACGCGACCGTCGAGCGCGACTGGAAACTCGCCCGTGCCTGGCTGCGACGGCAGTTGCAGTGAGGGAGTTTGCGGAGATCGTGCGCGTCTTAATTAGGAGGACAATTGCCAATTTCCAATTGCCGATTGCCAATTTGGCTTGAAATCGGCAATCAAAAATCGGCAATTGGCAATCAAGATGACCCCGGAACGCTGGCAACAAGTCAAAGAGATCTTCAATTCGGCCATTAACTACCGGCCGGAGGAGCGAAGCTCATTCATTTCACAGGCGTGTTCGGGCGACGAGGAGTTGCGCAGTGAAGTTGAGTCGTTGATTGCTTCGCACGAAGAAAGCGGAAGCTTCATCGACAAGCCTGCATTCGAAGCCGCGGCCTCGTTATTGACCCGCGAAAAGGTCGAGCTCAACTCAGGCCAGACGATTGGATCCTACGAGGTGCTCTCCTTTATCAGCCGGGGCGGGATGGGTGAGGTTTATCTCGCGCAAGACAAGCGACTCGGTCGCAAGGTCGCTTTAAAACTCCTGCCCTCGACATTCACGACTGACGACGATCGACTGCGGCGGTTTGAACAAGAAGCACGGGCGGCCTCGGCACTCAATCATCCCAACATCATCACGATTTACGAAATCACAAACGCCGCCGGCTCGCACATCATCGCCACCGAATTTGTTGAAGGCGAAACACTGCGCACACGTGTAAACCGCTCGCCGCTTTCACTCGCGGAAACGCTCAATATCGCGACGCAGGTTGCTGACGCGCTTTCAGCCGCACACAAAGCCGGCATCATTCATCGCGACATCAAACCCGACAACATCATGCTGCGGCCCGATGGTTACGTGAAGGTGCTGGACTTCGGCCTCGCGAAACTGAGCGAGCAGGCGGCACCGGCCGTCGCCGCCGAAGCGCCGACGATTCAAGTGCGAACGGGTTCAGGTATCGTGATCGGAACGGCCGGCTACATGTCGCCTGAACAAGCGCGGGGTCTCGGTGTCGATCACCGATCCGACATCTTCAGTCTCGGCGCAGTCATGTACGAAATGCTTGCGCGTCGCAAGCCGTTTGAAGGTGACACGCCGAGCGACACGCTCGCAGCAATCCTCAAAACGGAGCCGCCGCCGCTGTCGCGCGTCGCGCAGAGTGTTCCTGCAGAGCTCGTGCGCATCGTCAACAAGTCGCTGCGAAAGGATCGCGAAGAGCGTTATCAGGTCGTTAAAGATCTGTGGCTCGATCTGAAGGCGCTGAAACAGGAACTGGAGTTTCAGGACAAGCTCGATCGCTCGGTTGCGTCTGAAGGTGACGGGACGGCGATGATGGCTCCGGTTGAACCGACTAAAGCACTGTCAGGAGCACGGCACACAGCGGCCGGCAGCGCCATCAGCAATATCAGCGAGTCGATCAGCATCGAGATCAAGCGACACAAAGCCGGCGCGGCCTTAGTGTTGCTGATGGTCTTGTTGATCGTCGGCGCGGGCGGTGTCGGAATCTACAAGTGGCTCAATCGCGCGGAGCCGGTGTCTCACTTCTGGGATGTCAAACTCACACGCCTCACAAATTCCGGCAATGCGATCGACGCGACGATCTCGCCCGACGGCAAGTACATCGTTTACGTGTTGAGCGATCGCAGCCGCCAGAGTCTATTTATCCGGCAGGTAAGTACTGCGAACGACAAGGAGATCGTGCCGCCGGCGCCGGTCGGATATTTCGGCATCACGTTTTCGCCGGATGGACAGGATCTCTATTACGTCATTAAAGCCAACCTTGATTCCGGCACCCTCTATCGCGTCCCTGTGCTTGGCGGTCCGCCAGTCAAGATAATGCAGAGACTCGATGGTCCAGTCAGTTTCTCGCCGGACGGTAAACAGTTCGTACTTGTCCGCGGCAACTATCCAAACCCGGGTGAAAGCGCGCTCGTGATCGCAAACATCGATGGCAGCGGCGAGCGCAATCTGGTAGTCAAAAAATCTCCGGAACGTTTTACGCCGATATTTTTTACTGGGCCATCCTGGTCTCCTGACGGAAAAATGATTGCTTCGTCGATTTCCATGGTGGGTGGTCGCAGTAAAGTTCTCGGCTTTTCGGTTGCTGACGGGAGTGAGAAAGAACTGACATCCGACTCCTGGCAGTTTGCCGGGCGAGTGCAGTGGTTACGCGACATGTCGGGGCTGGTGTTAGTTGCCGGCGACAGCGCGGCCTCATCGATGCTATGGATTGTTAACTACCCTGACGGAAGAACCAGGCGTGTTACGAATGATTTGAATGCGTATCGTTCCATCGCACTAACTGAGGATAGCAAAAAACTCGTTTCGGTCCAGTCGTTGGGTCTGGTCAATCTCTGGGTCGCGCCCGACGGCGACGCTTCGAGAGCAACCCGCTCGTCCACCGGAAATGTGAGCAGTTTTTTTTCGTTAACTGGAAGTAACGTTTCGTGGACACCTGACGGCAGCATCGTCTACGTCTCTAACGAAGGCGGAAGTGCAGGCATTTGGATTACCGATGTCGAGGGTAAAAATCGCAGACAGTTAACATCGAATAACGGCACCAATGTTTCACCGGTAGTTTCTGCCGACGGACGTTATGTGGTGTTTGGGTTATGGCAGGATGGCAAGAGAAATCTCTGGCGCATAAACCTGGATGGCAGTAACCCGGTGAAATTGACCTCGGGTTTAGCTGACTCTTTCCCCACGCTTTCACCTGACAGCCGCTGGGTGGTTTACACCACTTACGAAGGCGCCAAGCCGACGCTGTGGAAGGTTTCGATCGATGGTGGCACGCCGGTTCAGATCACGGACCACGTCGCAATTGTGGCCAGCGTATCGCCTGATGGAAAATACATCGCGTACACATATCCGGAATCAAGCGATCCGTTTGCTCCAGGAAACCGCGTGGCCATCATGCCCTTTGATGGTGGTCCAAATGTTAATACTTTCGAGGTTCCTGCCAGCGGAAGTGTTACAACCGTCGTTCAGTGGGCGGTGGATGGAAAATCAATTTTCTACTCAGTGAATGCCAACAACGTGAGCAACATTTGGAGCCAGTCCACCGAGGGCGGGCCACCTAAGCAAGTCACCGATTTCAGAGAGTTCCTGATTACGGGCTTCTCATGGTCGCGTGACGGAAAGCAGTTAGCGTGCACTCGCGGTACGTTGGTGCGCGATGCCGTTTTGATTACGGATTCGAAATGAGGTTTGGATAACGATGGATTTGCGGGTATTACTGACAACATTTGGCGTTATTTTCCTGGCAGAGATGGGTGACAAGACGCAACTGGCCGCGATGACGATGGCGGCCGATTCGAAGAAGCCATGGGCGGTGTTTATCGGCGCCAGTCTCGCGCTCGTAGCCGTTTCGGGGTTGGGGGTTTTGGTGGGGAGTGTCATCGGCAATTATGTACCGATTGAGTGGGTAAAAAGA
>DATNFX010000132.1:0-6026 GCA_035606195.1 Pyrinomonadaceae bacterium | reverse complement strand
GGATCAGTCGAAAACAGAAGAATGGATTCGTTTCGTTTGAGCTGGTTGAGGAGATATAAAGCCGTAGCAGACGCGGCAGTCGTCTTGCCGACGCCTCCCTTGCCGCCAAAGAAAAGGTAACGCGCGTTCAACCCTTCTCGTGATCGTCGCCGTGTTCGTCGCCGCCGATTTCGATGACGAAACTTGCAGAGTCGGCCGTGTGCGCCGTCGCTTCATGCATCAGGTCGAGCTGCCGCATCTTAATGACCCGCAGGCGCGCAAACAACTCTGCTTCACGCTCCTTGAATTCCTCGTCGGAGATCTCCTCCAACTCGTAGCGCATTTGCAATTCGAGTAGCTGTTCCTTGATGACGGTATCGTCGTTCAATTCCTGATCGGCCATCTTCTGTATCTGGCCGAGGATGAACTTGAAACCGTTGACCGGCGCCAGTAATAAGTCGTCAATCAGGAACATCTGTGTAATCTGTGGATCAACTTGCCACAGCTTCAGCACCGCCCTCGCCACGCTCCAGCTTCAGCCGAATGTGAACGAAATTGTACGGCGGCCACGGACCGGTGTACTTGAACGAAAGCTTGCCTTCGTACTTCGAAGCGATCTCTTTTACTTTCTGGTCAAACTCCGCTTCTCGATCGCGTTCGATCAGAAACGCCGCGTTCATGATCATGCGGTCGCCGATTGGCTTATTCGCACGCGAAGCAACGGCGGTGTCGCGCAACTGCGAATACACCTCACGAATGTAAGCATCGGCCTGATCGGTCAAAGCCGTCTCGATCAACCGGCCGAGTTGCATGCGAGCGAAATACGTTGAACCGGTGGCGCGAGAAACAATCTGTTCTTTGAGGTGCCGGATCTCGTCGTCGGTCTCTTCCAGTTCGGCCGTAACCTTGTCGCGATCCCAGTTCACTTTCAATCCGAACTCCACCTTGCCTTCCATCTTTGCGAGCACATCGCGCAAAGCGTCGTAGGTGCCCCGAATCAGTTCAACAATGTCGTCCTCCGTACGGAACAACGCACCGAACGCCATCGGCAGGACGGTGAACTCGCGCATCACCGTTTCGTTCACCTGTTCGTGTGCAAACACGTTCTCACGAGTCGGATCGTAAACGACCAGCGGCGTGTGTGAAACGACGGCCGCAAGGCCCTTGTGATGGACAGTGTAAACGTCGTCGCCACGGCCACCGATGCCCATGGGACCGAACGAGCGGGGTTCGGCGGTCTCGATAATGCAGTAAACGTACTTGCCTTCAGAAACTTGTTCGACAGGAGCTTGTTCTGCACTCATTTTGGTATCCGAATTTGCGAGAGATGGGACTAAGACTACGCTACGAATCATAATCAGTTTCAGTGGTTCTGTTCAAGCCTGATTGGATTAATTCAACACATAACTCGATCCGGGTTTCGAAAAGCGGATGATTGTAATGCAGCCGCCCCCCGATTGTATGTGCCAGAACGCACAGTTCCGCCTTGGCATAACCGTTGCACTTGTCCCCTCGGTAGATAGCTTCAAGAAGGAGATTTCGATCATGCTGTGGACAATTCTCGTGATTCTGTTGGTCTTGTGGCTGATTGGATTGCTGTCGCACGTGGGTGGAGGTCTGATTCACTTGCTGCTCGTCGTTGCGGTGGTGATTCTGATCATCAACCTTGTGACTGGCCGACGAGCTGTATAAATCCGCAAAAAGATCCGTGTATCTGTGGCCTTTTAACCACGGATTACACGGATCGTTTTACCGCTCAAACGTCAAATCACTATTAGCAGGTCCCTGATAAACCTTTCCGTTCGCACTAAACCGCGAGCCGTGACACGGACAATCCCAGGTTTCCTCGCTTGAGTTCCAGGCCACGACGCAGCCAAGGTGCGGGCATACGGCTGAACGTCTGTGCGTTATGCGATCAGCGTATTGGGCGGCGACGTTGAGATTTTCCGACGCATATTCAGGGAGTGCCTTCAGGCTGACTCGCGAAGGACTGTACAGGTCTTCCCACGCGTTCTTTCGTCCCTGGATCAAATCGGTGAGTAACATTCCCGCGATGGTGCCGTGCGTCATGCCCTGTCCGGAATCACCGGTCGCGATGTAGACATTGTCGTTGTCGAGTGGATTTCGACCGATGAACGCAAGCCCGTCGACCGGTTCCATTACCTGACCCGACCAGCGATACTCAACTTCACCCATTTGTGGGAAACGTTCACGCGTCCATTGCTCGAGACGTGCGAATCGCTTGTTGCCGTCATCAGCTTGCCCGGTCTTGTGATCTTCACCGCCTACGATGAGCACGTCGTAGTCATTCTCCGACTGAAGTCGCACGTAGTGGTATGGATCTCCAGTGTCCCAATACAAGGCGCGCGTAACTGACTTCTTTGGAACTCGCACACCAATCACATAGCTGACATACGGAGCCTGCTTCGTGTGAATGGCGACGAGATCGTTTACGGGCGTATTCGTAGCGACAACTACAACTTCGCTGGTCACGACTGGCCCGTGACTGGTCCGAACACGAGCTTCCGGTCCGCCTTCGATCTTGTTTGCGTGTGTCTGTCCGAATATCTTTCCACCGTCACGCATGATCCCACGCGCAAGACCATCGAGATATTCAAGCGGGTGAAACTGCGCCTGGCGCGTAAAACGCAACGCTACGCCTGTGTCGAACGAGTCGACCGGTGCGCGCGCGACTTTTTCAACTGTCGTCAATCCCGCGCGATGCGCTGCCGCCAGTTCGTCGTCTAACAACTCGAGGTCGTCGGGTTTTGCTGCGAATAGAAACCCATCCAGCCACTGAAAATCACAGTCGATCTTCTCTTGCGAGACGATCTCGGCGATCTTATCAATCGCCGCAGTGTGACTCTCGGCTGTTAAGCGTGCTCCTTCTGCGCCGTGCAGCCGTTCGATCTCCACGTAACGATCGTCGTAAGCATTGCTGAGATGGGCGGTGGTACGACCTGTCATACCACCGCCAATCGCGCCGTCGTCCAGCACGACAACCGAACGTCCTTCCCTCCCCAGCAGGAAAGCAGTCGTCAGCCCAGAAATACCCGCACCGATAATACAGATATCGGTGCGGATGTTTTCTTTTAGAGGGGATTGTGATGGCGTGTTTGCGGTTGCCATCCAGATAGAAGTGGTGGCCTGCGAATCGTCTTTCATAATCCAACGATCTTATTTCGCAGGCGTGCCGATATTCACATCGATCTTCTTGTTGCCGCCAAACCACCGGCCACCAAACACAAACAACGCGCCGACGACAAGAATCACGAAGATTACGAGAATCGCTATTATCCCTGTACTTGCTGCACTGCTGCTATCGTCTGCCATTTCTTTTTCCTCCTGTTAATTGAACGGTTAAATAAACTGCATTTAGCCGGCAGTTGCTTCGCCTCCAAGTAAAGTCAGAACCTCTCCCGTAACATAACTGGAATCAGCTTCCGATGCGAAATAAACATAAGCCGGCGCGATCTCTTCCGGTTGAGCGGGACGCTTCATCGGCGTGTCGGCGCCAAATTGGGCCACGTCCTCCGCTTCCTTGTCCGCTGGATTCAGCGGCGTCCAGACTGGTCCAGGCGCTACACAATTCACTCTAATTCCACGCTCCACCAGGTTCTGCGCGAGCGATTTTGTAAATGCGTGAATGGCGCCTTTCGTCGAAGCGTAGTCGAGCAATTCCTTGCTTCCTTCGAGACCCGTGATCGATCCGGTATTTACAATTGCACTTCCCTCTTCGAGGTGCGGCAACGCCGCCTTGGTCATATAGAAGTAACCATAGATGTTTGTTTTGAACGTGCGGTCCCACTGCTCTTCGGAGACGTCTTCAAGCGTCTCCTGATGCTGTTGAAAAGCAGCGTTGTTGACGAGGATGTCGAGCTTTCCAAATTTGTCGACTGTTTGCGCGACGAGCTTCTGGCAAACTTTCGGATCGCGCACGTCGCCCGAAAGTGGATAAGCGCGCTGGCCTTCGGATTCGATCGCTCGCTTCGTCTCTTCAGCGTCTTGCTTCTCTGTCCTGAGATACGTAAAGGCGACGTCTGCTCCTTCACGAGCAAACAGCACTGCCACCGCACGACCGATGCCGGAATCACCGCCTGTGATCAGCGCAACTTTTTCTTTCAATTTTCCCGCGCCCGCATAAAGAGGTGCTTCGTAACGCGGCCGCGGTTTTAGTTTCGCTTCGATACCAGGTTTGCGCTGATGCTGAGCAGGGAGCGGCGATTTCGGCTGTTTGACTTTCCTGGCCATGATGCCGGAGCGTTCTGCAAATAACGATCCTTGTCGATTTTGGGCTGGCATCGTGCTTGCGCAAAGAATTAATTGGCTGGAATAGAGGTTTCAAGTGCTCCGGAATTAAACAATCGCGGGGCTCTGCTGTACAGGAAGCCTACACTTAAGGAGGTTCATAGATGCCGAAGAAATCGACAAAAAGCCATCGTGAATTAATTGATACCGGTACAGACAAACGCTTCGTCAGACGGGATGAGAAGGGACGATTTGATGAAGTTGCGGACGTGGGCCGCTCACTCTCACAAGATCGAAAGCGAGAAGCAAAAACGAAAGTTCCACCGGGGCAAGGTGATCGTGGCGATCAGAAGAAATAGGTCCTGTCCGTCCTATAGGACCTATTTCTCAGAAGGTGCGGCGGGTGGTTCGCCTCTCGCCGCTCGTTTTCTTAATCCTTTGAAAATAGTCGTTGAGCATTCGAGCATGACAAATCAAGCACATCTGTTCCGGCAACTCGACGTGAGTCGATCGGATCAAGGCGCCACACCACGAACAGATGATGTTGTACACGTGTGGCTTTTCCTGGTTTTGAAGATGGAAACGCTTATTCAATTCGGACCTTCCCTGACTGACCTTTAATTCAATACAGAAATGCACAATCAAATTTCGTTCCAACAATGACAAAGCTTGAACGTCTGCAAAACATCGGCATACGCCGGCTCGGAACTCCGAAAAGAGGATTTCGATTTAAGCCCGTGAGTGGCCGTCTCACGAAAGCTGATCTTGAGCGGATCGACAATCTCAAGATTCCGCCGGCCTGGACCGACGTCGCGATCAATCCGGCGGCGAATGGAAGAGTGCAGGCTATCGGTAAAGATGCTGCGGGACGATGGCAGTACCTCTATCACCCGAGTCACACCCGCGCACAAGAGCTGCGGAAATTCAAACGAATCACAAAGTTTGCGCAGGCGATCCCGGAGATGCGGAAAACAGTGGCGCGTCATTTACGACAACCAGGGTTGACTCGCGAGCGTGTGCTGGCTGCAATTCTCAGAATTCTGTCGACGTGTTACATGCGACCGGGCAGTGAAGTGTATGCGAATGAGAACGGCAGTTACGGAATCGCCACGCTGCGACGCAAACACGTCAACGTGAAAGGCGAGCTGATCGAGTTTGACTTCCCCGGAAAGTCCGGCGTGCGACAACAGCGGCAGCTACGAGATCGACAAGTCGCTCGCGTCATTCGCGACACGATGAAACTGCCGGGCTTCCACGTCTTCAAGTATCAAAATGGTGACGGCAACCCAACCAAAATAACGCGACGACATATCAACGAGTACATCAAGGAAGTAATGGGATCCAATTTCAGTGCGAAAGACTTTCGCACGTGGGCCGGGACGCTTGTCTGCGCGTGTGCCCTCGCCCGAGTGGACGACGAAATTCCGGAGCAGAAGAATGCGCGCAAGAAGAAACTCGTGGCGGCAATCAAGGAGACTGCAGAGGTGCTTGGAAACACGCCTGCAGTTTGCCGTAGCTCGTATGTGTGTCCCGAGATAATCAATTCGTATGAAAAGGGACAAGTGATCGATAACTGCGCGAGCAAGCTCGAGGATCTAATCTCGTATCGCGGTCGTGGGCTGCACGACGCCGAACAATCTCTGCTCAGGTTTCTGAAGCGTGGAGTAGGTTGATGGCACTGAGTTTGCCGAGCGATGAACCGTTGATTTTAGTGTCTCGATATCACGCGGGAGGGTAGTCAATGGAAGGACCGTTAAGAGGAATACTTGCAGGTGCAGCGGCGTGGAAATTTGGCGGTG
>DATNFX010000131.1:0-15390 GCA_035606195.1 Pyrinomonadaceae bacterium | reverse complement strand
GCTAATCGTGCGCGCACATGAAATAGAGCATTTCGGGAACGACTTTGTTTACGACGTGGAGTTGACGAATACCGAAGGACACGTGCGAGAACGTTGGGAGCGGCTTCACCTGCGCGCTATCAATGGAGCTGACTTTAAGGTCCTTGGCCCGAAGGGTTGCTAACACCATACCTCGAACGATCTCTGCTCGATTTGGTTCCTGACGCGCACGTTTCGATCGCATTCGAACGTAACGGAACTCCTGATCGCCGCGAACGCAGCACGCGCGCCATCGAGAGTGCACTCGGCGCAAGCGGGATCATCAGACGCGCAAACGGAAAGCCCGAGGCTTGCAACGGATGCGATGTCTCCGCATCCCACTCTGGTGACCTCACGATGGCCGTTGCCGGACGCTCTCCCGTCGGCTGCGACCTCGAAGTCGTCGCGACGCGATCAACTGCGATCTGGTCCGACATGCTCGGCATTGATCGATTCAAGCTCGCAGAACTCATCAGTGCGGAAACACACGAGACACTCGACCAGGCAGCGACACGCGTCTGGACAGCAGTTGAGTGTCTGAAGAAAGCGGGTGCCGGCATAGATGCGCCTCTCGTCTTGAACAGCGTCGCGCCTAATGGATGGATCTTGCTCACGTCCGGCGACTTGAAAATCGTATCGGGCGTAGTCAAGAGAGACGGAGACAGCGAAGATCTCGCAATAGCGTTGTTAACGTGAGGTGCTTTGCACAAATAGTATCAATCCCGCCCACGGCAGTGGGCGGATTGTTCAAGTCCTTTCTATTTGAAAATTCATGATGAGATTTGAATCCCGCCAACGGAAGTTGGCGGATTGTTCAAGTCAAACCTAATAGGCTCCGGTAAACAGGAAGGACTTGAAGCATCCGCCCACTGCCGTGGGCGGGATTAGAACGTGGTATAGGAAAGGGGTTATAGAAAGGATCTGAACGATCCGCCAACTACCGTTGGCGGGATTCAGATCTTGCCAAAGCTAACAGGAGGCGCTGATGCGCGCGTATGAATACCGGCACGTTGTCGGGTTCGAGGAAACGAACCTGATCGGAAATGTCTACTACGTCAATCACGTGCGTTGGCAGGGCCGCTGTCGAGAGATGTTTTTGCGAGACCGCGCGCCCGAAGTTATCGAAGCACTCAAGCACGGCCTAGTGCTCGTGACGACACGCGTGTCGTGTGAGTTTATGGCGGAGCTCGTCGCCTTTGACGAGGTCATT
Source organism: Pyrinomonadaceae bacterium (assembly GCA_035606195.1). Lineage (GTDB taxonomy): Bacteria > Acidobacteriota > Blastocatellia > Pyrinomonadales > Pyrinomonadaceae > PSRF01. The sequence continues at coordinate 14,162 of DATNFX010000131.1, read as the reverse complement.
CTCCGCATGCGACTGGGTCAATTGGGCCAGAACCGGATCACGATGAATTTCGAGTACTGGCGGCACACACCCGCCGGCGAAGAGCTGGTAGCTCGCGGCGAGCAACAGGTCGCCTGCATCCAGCGCGAGGGTGAGCAGGTAGTTCCTGTCCCCTTACCTGCTCAGTTGCGTGAGGCGTTGAGGGAATATGCGACAGACTGAAGACACCCAGGCGTCACATCGCCGAGCAGTCGAGCGCGTGATCACGTCGGCGCGTGAGCGACTCTGTGAGCCAATCTCGTTGCACGACATGTCGCGCGTCGCTTATCTCAGCGAATTTCACTTCAATCGCGTGTTTCACCAGATCACAGGACTTCCGCCTGCCAAGTTCATCTCCGCGATGCGGCTGAACGAAGCAAAGCGACTGCTTCTGAACAGTAACTTGAGCATCACAGACATCTGCTTCGAGGTGGGCTACAACAGTCTCAGCACTTTCACGCGGCGCTTCACTCAACGCGTCGGACTTGGACCACGTGAGTTCCGTTACCTCGCTGAACGGATTACTCCGGCGTCCGTCGAGTCACTCTGCAGCCACTACGCGGAGCTAACGGATCGCGCGATACCCCGACCATCAGTTCAAGGTTTCGTCGACTTTCTTAAACCTGGAGGTGGACCAATCTTCGTCGGACTCTTCCCGATGCAGATACCGCAGAGTCGCCCTGTTGGTGGCGCTCTCCTTACATCGCCTGGCGCTTTTCGTATTGGACCAGTCCCCGACGGAACCTATCACCTCCTCGCCGCCGCGCTTCCGCCCCTCGCCGACACGCTCGGCTACTTACTACCCGACAGCGCTAATCTCTTAGTGGGTGCGGGAAACGGTCCGGTGATCGTGCGGCAGGGCCAGGCCAGTGGTCCGTTCTACATCTCACTCAGGCCGATGACCTTGACCGACCCGCCACTCCTCGTTTCGCTACCTTTCCTGCTCACTGAATCTGTGTAATCCGCGGATAAGCGAAGCAGACTGGGAATAAGCAGCAACGTCGTCACCGCACAGGTGAGTAGGCACATACAGATCATGACGCCGAGCTGCACGTTTGGAGAAAGTTCAGAAAGCATCAGCACGGAGAACCCCGCGGTGATCGACGCAGCGCTGACGCAAATCGCCGGGCCGGTGAGTTCGAGTGTCTTTCGCAGGGCCTCGCCTGCGGGCATTCCCTGGCGAAGTCGTTCCCGGTAAGCCGTCGTCAAATGAATCGCAAAATCCAATCCGATGCCGAGCGCGATGCCTGCGAACATCGAGTTGGCAATTCCGAGCGGCGTGCCCGCGACTGCAAGCGCGGCGAGCACGAGTAGCAAACTAAACGCGACGGGTAAGACAGCGATCAGTCCCATTCGCACTGAACGCAGCAACAGACTGATGAGGATTAAATCCGTGAGCAGGGCTAACGCAATTGACGACACCTGTCCTTCGACGAGCAATCGCACCGTCAGATAGCTGATCCACCCGTCGCCGAAAGGAATGATCTTTTGGCCCAGCCCCTGGACTGACGTCTCGCGCTCAGCGGCTCGCAGCACGTTATCGATGCGACTGTAATCAGCATCGCGGATGAAGACTGTAACGCGCGTCCATCGATGATCATCGTCAACACGCTCGCGGAGTCTGGTCGGCGACAGCGCAGTGAATGCACGATCAACGTCGTCCGTTGTAAGCGGCAAGCGTCCGCTCCGCAGGGCTGTCCGGTAGGCGCTGTAGTTCAGACCAATAAGCGACGCGTTAGTTCTCACTACGTCGTTGAAGAGGCAGTTGACCGCGCCCACATGTGGAAGCCTCGCGAGCGTCCATTCAAGTGAGCCGAGCGCTGCGATCCCTTCGCGACTGTTGAACCATCCAGAACGTGTTGCGTCCACCATCAGTTCGAGCGCCGTCGTCCCTGCCATCTTTTCGTTGAAGAACCGGTCGCCTCGCACGATGTCGCTATTACTCGGCAGGTTACGGATCCAACTATCGTCGACGCGGAGACGCGTGGTCGCGATGATGGCGCACACCGCGACGAGCAGAGCACAGATCGCCACGCGCCGCGGACTCGCGTGCCCAGTCAACATCCGCAACGCCGATGCAGCGGGACGCCCACCTACCGCTACCGTAGTGTTGCCTTTCCAACGAATGTTCGGCTTCAGTAGCGCGAGCATTGCCGGAAGTAGGGAGAACGTAAACAACGTCGAGAACACGATCGCCACGGAGCCAAACACGCCGAAGACGCGCAACGGGTTGAGACTCACAGCCGCCATCGAAAGCAGTCCGACGACAGTTGAGACAGCCGTCATGCCGACCGGACGAGCAGCACTGCTGAACGCCGCCACAATCGTCTCTTCGGCAGTGGAGTCTTTCGCATGCTCTGCTTCGTTGAAGTAATGACCGAGCGCGTAGACGTCATCTGACACGCCAACAGCGATGAGGATTACCGGCAGGACCAACGTCGTGACGAACACCGGCTGACCAGTCAGCCCCATCATCCCCGACATCCAGATGAGGCTTACTCCGATTTCCATGAGCGACAACAACGCGGGCACGGGATGACGAAACGATAGAAACAGCATTACGCCAAGCACGGCGATGACGGCAGGAATCAAGCGAGCGAGGTCGCGGGCTGTCGCCTCACCGAGTACGGCTTGCGCCAGGGCAGACCCGCTCAGATAGATGGAGTCTTTGCCCGACGACTCGCCTGCGATCAGTGAGCGCGTCTCCTGGAGCAGGCGGTAGCGGTCGGCGCCGGGTTCGACCTTCGCGATGATGGCCGTGCCCTTTCCATCGGCCGATATGAGAGTGCCGGTGTTGTAACCACGCTTTACCACCTCTCGTCGCAGTTGTTGAATGCTTTCCGCGGTTAGTTGATCCGTTGGCCGGAGCAGCGGGTCAGTGTCGACCTTGCCGTTGACTAGAGCGACGCGCGGCACAGTGGAGATGCTGACTACAGAGCCGGGGACAATTCCGTTGACTCGAGAAAGTCCATCACTCAAGCGCGCGATGCGTTTGAGTGTCTCGGGCGTGTAGATGCCCGACTCCTCGTTACCGACTCCAATCAACACGAGGTCACGCAGCTCGAAACGCGAGGCCGCTTCGTCGCCTTCAGCGAACTGTGGAAGACCGACAGGAATTAATGAGCGACCGTCAAGCCGCAGTTGAATGCGTGGAATGAAGACAAGGGCGCACAGAGTGACAGCGCCGGCGACAGTAATGACGACACGCGGGTGTCTGACAGAAAATCTCAGCAGACGAGTTATCAGAAACACACGCGATCATGTGCGTAAACACGACTAATTTCTTGTCCAATCTTGCTAAAGTCCACTTGGACACAGTCAGAACCACCACGCGGTAGCGGGTGGGTACGCCGTAGGCTCGAATCGAATAAGGCTGCGCACCCACCCGCTACCGCGAGGTGGTTCTGACTGTATCCAAGCCCGACGTCCGACTTTTGAGGATTTTCTTATCTCAACTGCCCTCTGCCTCATCGATCAAAGACCGAACCGGCTCTGCGCCGTTGCCCAGCTCCGCATACAGCAACTCGCGCTGTTCGGAACTCAACTCGCGCAATTCTGAAATCATTTTATCCATCTCGTTCCGGGCGGCCTCTTTGAGTCCATCGTCGATGCCGTCCTTTTCGATGTAGCTAGTGAACAGTGCGCGAAACCGCATAAATTCTTCAGCTGCGGCTGGCCAACGCTGTAGTTGCAGCAAGGTCATCAGCCGATAGCGAAGAGTCTCAAGTAGCCTTGGCACTACCCAGAACATGTTCAGATGTTCGACGCAGAACGTCCGGCCTTGCCTGGACTTTTCATAGCAAGCCAAAGCTTCGTCGAAATTTGATTGCTCCTCCAATGCAATTGCCTTGTTCATGTAAGCTACAGCCAGGTCGTTGACAAGATGCGTCTGCTGCTCCTCGTAGACCAGCCGCTCCCAAATTGCAATCGCCTTGTCATATTCCGCGAGCGCCTCGGCCAATCTGGTGAGGTTCCGAAGCGCAATGCCCTTGTTCATGTAAGCCGTAGCCAAGTCGTTGGCCAGATGCGTCTGCTGCTCCTCGTAGACCAGCCGCTCTCGAATCGCGATTGCCTTGTCGTATTCCGCGAGCGCCTCGGTAAACTTGGTGAGGTCGGTAAGCACAGTGCCCTTGTTCATGTAAGCCTTAGCCAGAGGGTTCGCCAGATGCGTTTGATGCTCCTCATAAACCAGCCGCTCCCGGGTTGCAATCGCCTTGTCGTATTCCGCGAGCGCCTCGGTAAACCTGGTGAGGGCAGCAAGCGCATTGCCCTTGTTCAGGTAAGCCGAAGCGAGGGCGTTCGCCAAATGCGTTTGCTGCTCCTCGTGGACCAGCCGCTCCCAAATCGCGATCGCCTTGCCGTATTCCGCAAGCGCCTCGGTAAACCTAGTGAGGTCGGTAAGCGCAACGCCCTTGTTCACGTAAGTCATAGCCAGGTCATTGGCCAGTTGCGTTTGCTGCGCCTCGTATACTAGCCGCTGCCGAATCGCAATCGCCTTGTCGTACTCCGCGAGCGCTTGGGCCAGCCTGGTGAGGTTCCGAAGCGCATTGCCCTTGTTCATCAAAATGGCCGCGTAATTGTTCAGCAGATCTTCCCGGTTAAGTCCCTTGGCCAAGTGTTCGTACAACTTCTCGCCGCAGTCGTAGAGTTCCAAGGCATAAGCGAAACGGTTAACGCCGTTCGCAGCATATGCTCGTTCCCAGCATTTTAAGGCGCTGGTTTCGTAGAGCGTTTCCTTATTTGGAAGACTGGTGAAAAATTCGTTCTCGCAGATGACGGGATGCAATCCGTAGAGATTCGTCGCCAACGGATCATTCAGGAACCGAGTATAAGGATCCGCCGATTCCTTGTGCGTAACCAGTTTATTTCGCTCAAGCAGGGTCAGCGTCTTATTCAATTGGACTTCATCCAGCAAGTGTGCGAGGGCGCCTTTGGGCACGGCGCGTTTGAAAAATGCGAGCAGGCCCAGGATCGGCAAACTCTCCGCCGGTTGAATCTTTAACTGCTCGAAATGCAGCCTCTTCAAACCCTTGTTTTCATACCGGTCGGCAGCCTTAGTTAGCTCTGCATCAAAATCAGCAAAGAGTTCCGGTCTATCCAATATTTCTCTGACCGTATAGTCAGTATCATCCAGATACCCAATCGCCCACACTAGCGCGAGGGGAATGCGGTGGACTCGTTCAGAAAACTCTTTCAGAACTGCATAGATCTGTTCCGCCGAGCCTTTGAGACCTTCCGCAGCGCCGTTCTTTTTTAGGAAGCTAACACAATCAGCGACTGGCAAGCCGTCAAACAAATTGCCACCTACAGCCTCAAGCTCTTTGACTCGTTCGTGTGGAGAAAATCTTGGCACGTCTCGTCCAACAATCAGGGACCGCACGTTATGTCCACCCCTGAATACCGAGCTGAAGAACTCGCGCAGTTGCGGGTCTACAACTTCACTTTTGTCGTTCAACGTCGATTCGAAGTTGTCGAACATGAACCAGGTTCGGTTTTCCTCGTTCGTCGATAACCGACCAAAGATCTCTTGCAGCTTGTCAGATAAACTGTCATCGGCGTTGTAGATTTCCTCAAACTGCCTTTCTTGCCCAATTAATCGTCCGGCTTTGGCAAATAACTCGCTCAGTTTTAGGTCGTTGCGGCAATCGATGTGCAGTAGGGCAGTCATGCGGGTTTCGATAGCGCCGTCCGGCAAACTCACTTTCTCAACGAGGCTGTGGCCATCCGGAGATAAAGTCTTTACAACTTTTGTCAGCAATGCCGTTTTTCCGAAACCTCCCGGCGCCGCGAAAGCGTAAACACGGTGGTCGCCTTCGCTCATGGCCCGCAGGATCGCCGCACATTCCGCTTCGCGGCCTTCGATGTCGAGTTGTGTGGACAGCGTGTGAATGACTGGCTCGGGGCCACCGCTAACCTCTCGAGGTTTACAGTACGGAAGCAGAGCTTGAATAACCTTCGCTTTGAGGTCGTCTGCAGAATCGAAGAAAGCCACCACTCGATCCTTCTGAAGCCGTTCCTTGAACTTCTCCAGTTTCTGAGCCCCATCACCTTTTTCCACGTCCGCGGGCAGGACCGGGTGTTTGTCACTCATGAGAAAGATCAAGCGAGGAATTTTCTTTTCTTCCGCCCGGTTGTATTCGGCCTCAGTCACAGAAATGACTTTCCCATCAGGAACGTAGCCGTAACGGAAACCTATGATGCCTATGTACACGTCGGCACGATCGGCAATCGCCAATGAAATCTCCAACGCATTCGCGTCTGCAGCTGTCAGATGTTCCATCATGTCCGGGTAGAACACTTCCAAGTCCATGCAGGCATCCTTCACTTTGTCGCGATGCTGTGGCAGGTCACGGGCAGTGCTGCTAATCATCACTCTGGTTTGCTCAGACATTGTTCGGAGATCGGTGGATAACGAGATGATGTGACGGCGCTTCGAAGTTTAGTCCTTTCGTCGCCAACAGACAATATGCATTCAGCGCCGGGCGGAGACCGTGTGGGGACTGTGTTGGTGAAACATGCTCGGTCCCGGAGGGACCAAATGTTTACCCAATCGCTTGTTAATTCCGGCTCCAGCGGAGCCGAATGTGACAGCGGCCCGGACACATCGCGCTCCGCTGGAGCGCAGTCGGAGGGGCGCGCGGTATCTATAAACATTTGGTCCCTCCGGGACCCAAAGCCTGTTTCAGCAACACACTTACCCCATTACCGAACTGTGCGATCTGGTAAAGTCTGAGTCGATGAGGCTACACCCTTCGCACTTGCGCTAGTGATGTGATGAAATCAATAACACTCTTACTAATCTTCCTCGGACTCACCTTACACGTGATTGGCCAGAGACCGCCACGATTCGAAGATTACGAAGTAGCAATCTATAGAGGCCGGATTCACAGACCCAAGTGGATACGGCGTGTTGCAGATGATGAATGGCGAGATGAAGCGAGTAAACTTAGCGATCCTCCCCAGATCAATTTTGCGGGGAAATACTTTGTCGCTGTACATAGCTGCGGGACAGGTTGCAGATACTACACGATGACCGATCTGTCTTCCGGCAAAGAGCTCGATCTCCTCAAGGACTTCAGCGCTAGGGAACCACCGCCCAAAACACGTGAGGGATTTCCGTACCTTACAGACCTTCTAACGCGTGCGAACAGCAGATTGCTCGTCGCCCAGTTTCGCGTCCAATCACCGCGCGGCGAGGAATGTAGCGAGCGCGCATTCATACTCGAACGCGAAAGGCTCACGCCGGTCACAAACACTCGTCGGAGTTGTACCAAGTATTAGTTTGGCCCGAAGCAATTTCGGATTCGGTTCCACGGATAACGAGTTCAATTATTCGCATCCCTTTTTTGTAAAAATGGGATCGATGATCCCATAACTGAACTCGACGCGCGCGACGGGTCCAGCTCGATCCTTGCCATACCGAGGATTCTCCACCTCACAATCCGACCCCGCAGTGGCACGCGCTTTGACAAGACTCCTCCGTCGAACTACGCCTAAGGAAAGAGAGATGCAGACACTCATTCAGGATCTGCGCTACGCGGTGCGCGGACTAATCAAACGACCCGGCTTTAGATTATTAGAGTCATGACCCTGGCGTTGGGTATCGGTGCACGAAAGTCGACCCACTGGTGGCGCTGCGATACGAGTAGGGCCACAAGGCACATAAAGCACAAAAGAGAGCGCTCTTCCGTTATGTGCTTTTTGTGCTTTTGTGCTTTTTGTGCCTTTTTGTGGCTATATCCCGTGCTCCGGAGGTATTGGCGACACTGGTCCATTTGGCTGAACCATCAGCTCCGCAAGGGGCACGCCGTTTCTGTATTGAGCGAGCAAGGCATCAGGATCGATCTCAACGCCGATGGGATTAGCGGCGAAGGCGTCGCTGTGCATGTACGAATGCGCCTCGTCTGCGTTGGCACAACAGTCAACCTGAAACTCCATCCGATTGCCATCCGGATCTTGGTAATAGACAGACAGCGTCAGCCCGTGATGAATGCGCCAGTATGGCGTGATCCCGAGCTGCTTGAGGCGGTCGTAAGTCTCGAGAAGTGCTCCGAGATTCTCGTATGTATAGCCGACATGATTAACACCGATACCGGCCGCGCCATTGGCCTGGACACTATTCGGATTAAGCACTGACATATTGGCGAATGCGAACCGGTGATGCTCGTCGTCGTAAGTGAGAAAAGCGAGCGCGGGGTTTTGATACTGGATCTTTGCTTCGAAGACTTTTTGATACCAATCGATCATTTCCTCAAAGCGTCTCGTCATATAGACCACATGGGCCGTCTTCGTGGGGGATGCCACCGTTCAATTCCTTTCCTGTCGGGTTTCAGAAAAGCTGGTCCACCTTACTCAATAACCGATAGCCAGTCCATCTTTGCGTGGATCGGATGCGCCCATGAGCGTCCCGCTCAGCGGGTCGATCATGATTGCCTGTCCGCCGCCCATCGATGATCGCAGTACACCGGGAGGCGAAGCTCGCCGGTGGCCCAGGCCGAGCAACCGGCTAATCACTGTTGCTCCAACTTCGTCCTCGAGCAAGACGTCTCTCCCATTCATGTAACGGTATCGTGGTGCATCGATCGCCTGCTGCAAACCCATACCGAGATCGATGATGTTAACCAACACCTGAACGTGTCCCTGGGGCTGAATGCCGCCACCCATGACGCCGAACGACATGAACAGTTTGTCGTCTTTGAAGACCATCGCCGGAATGATCGTGTGAAAAGGACGCTTGCCCGGCTCGAGATGGTTCGGGTGGGCCGGATCCAGTGAAAACGCACTGCCGCGATTCTGAAGTACGATGCCCGTATCACCGGCGACGATCCCCGATCCAAACGCGTCGAAGAGACTGTTAATGAACGACACAGCGTTGCCGTCCTTATCGACGATTGTGAAATAGGTCGTGTCGCTGCCAACATTGATATCGCCAGGCGGAGGTGAATCAAGTGCTCTGTTTGGATTGATGAGCGAGCGCCGCTTCGCCGCGTAGTCTTTCGACAGCAACTCGACTACAGGCACTTTGGAGACAGCCGGGTCGGCGATGTAGCGATTGCGATCGGCGAAGGCAAGTTTAGTCGCTTCGATCAGCGTGTGATAGTAGCGAACTGGTTGTTTACTCAACGTCGCAAGATCGAAACCTTCGAGAATGTTAAGCGTGAGTAAGGCGGTCAAACCCTGGCTGTTCGGTGGAATTTCATAGACCGTATAACCGCGATAGTTAGTTGAGATCGGTTCTACCCATTCTGATTTCTGCGCTGCCAGATCTGCGAGGGAAATGAAACCGCCGTTCTTCTCGCAGTAGTCAGCGATTGCTTTTGCGATTTCACCTTTGTAGAAGGCATCGCGGCCGCCCTGCGCGAGCGTGCGAAGAGTGCGAGCGAGGTTCGGCTGGCGGAACATCTCCCCGGGCCGTGGCGCTCGCCCGTCAATCAGGTAGTTAGCTGCAGACGCCGGAGTCTTCTTCAACTTTGTCACTTCAGCGTTCCAGTCTTCTGCCGTCTTCTCCATGACTGGAAATCCATTCTCGGCACACTCGATAGCCGGGGCTAAAACATCTGCAAGCTTCATCGTCCCATACTTTTCCAACAACGTTACCCAACCATCAAAAGCGCCAGGCACAGTGATGCTCTCCATGCCGAACTCCGGCATCTTCGTAATCTGCTTCTTCGTAAAGTAATCAATACTCAACGCGTGTGGCGCTCGACCACTAGCATTCAGTCCCTTCAGCTCTTTTGTCCTGGACCAGTAAACGAGCATGAAAGTGTCGCCGCCGATGCCCGTCATCATCGGTTCCGTCACATTGAGCATGGCCGCCATCGCGATTGCTGCATCGACTGCATTGCCGCCGCGCTTAAGCACCTCCAGACCCACTTGCGACGCGAGTGGTTGGCTACTGGCAACCATTGCATGTTGGCTACGCACAACAGATCTCCCCGGCGTGACGCGAATGGTTTGGACCTTGCCCTGGGCCAGTGGATGAATATTCGTCATCAACACCAGCACCATCAGCGCAGTTGGAATGTAGATTCGAGCCACCGCCCGTGGCAATGAAATGATTGTCATTCGGGGCATACAGGCTCCATAGATTACCGCAACTTTGTTCTTCAGCGTCATAAGATCTTATACAGGCTCTTCGCGACTTGTACTTATCTGTTATCATTACGCCCGGATTAACTCGTGTGACCCTGCCTGAATCTTAACTTTAATGGCTGCCGAAAATTCAGGAATAGTAAATCGCTCGGAGCAAATTCTTGAGGAACTTCTGCGTTACGGGGAGGTTTCGGTTGACGGGTTGGCTAAGTCGTTCGGAGTATCTGCCGCTACGATCAGACGCGACCTCAGCGAGTTGGAACGACAGGGTTTGTTGCGACGAATTCATGGGGGCGCTGGACCAGTAGCGCCAATGCTGTATGAGCCATTTCGTCATTTGTCTTCTTTCCAGGAGCAGGAAGAAAAATGTGCGGCAGAAAAACGGCAGATTGGGCTAACTGCTGCAAGCTTGATCTCTGACGGTGAGACAATCGCCATCGGCGCCGGTACAACCACCACACAATTGGCACGCTGCATTCGTCATCGGAAAGACATCACGATCTTTACAAATGCGATTAATATCGCGATGGAGCTTAGTCACCTTCCCGACATCACGGTACTGATGACGGGAGGTTCACTCAGCGGAGCATGGTTCGCCCTCGTTGGCGACGTGGCCCAACGCAACATCGGCGAGATGTTTTTTGACAAAGCCTTTATCGGCGTCGATGGAGCGCATGTGGACCACGGGATGACAACTAACTATCCGGACCAGGCAGGTATTCACCGGGCGATGATGCGACAAGCTCGCCAGCGCATCGTTCTCGCGGATCACAGGAAGATTGGCGCAGTGGGCCGCTCGTTGATATGGCCCACCGACGACATTGATAAATTAATCATCGACAAATCTACTCCCGAAAAGGCGATTGCCCCCTTCATAGCCAAAGAGATCGTCGTCTTGCGCGCCTGAACCCAGCCTTACTTCATCCCGTTATTCACTCTTACCGAACCTAAAGGAGGCGGTTCCAATCAAAGACCTGTTTGCTTACAATTAAAACGAGCATCACCAGGCGCTAGTAAATAAGGAGAGCGAAGTAATGAAGACGACCCTGTCGTTCGCACTTCTCGTGTCACTTCTACTGGTTAACGGGTTCCAGACCGTGAATGCGCAGTCGTCGAACAAGTACGCCGTCAAGATAGTCGCGCGGCCACTGCCGCTATCAGCCGTAAGAATCACCGGTGGGCCTCTGAAGCGAGCACAGGACCTCAATGCGGAGTATCTGCTTAAACTCGAACCTGATCGGATGCTTGCTTACTATCGAAAACGCGCCGGACTCGAACCAAAAGCCCAGGGCTATCCGGGCTGGGATGGCGACGGGAGAAACCTGACGGGTCATATCGCAGGTCACTATTTGTCTGCTGTTTCGATGATGTATGCAGCGACTGGTGACGCACGCTTCAAGGAGCGGGCCGACTACATTGTCAAGGAGTTGAAGGAGGTCCAGGATAAGAACGGTGATGGATATCTCAGCGCGCTTGAAGGACTCCGTGAAAAATTTGCTGAAGTTGCCGCAGGAAATATCAAGTCTTCGTTCTTCGATCTAAACGGGCTATGGTCTCCATGGTACACGTTGCATAAGACGTTCGCCGGTCTGCGCGATGCTTACCGGTTCACTGGAAACCGAACAGCACTGGAGTTAGAGACTAAGTATGCAGCCTGGGCTGAGTCGATCATGTCGAAGCTCAACGAAGAGCAGACTCAGAAAATGCTCAACACTGAGTTCGGCGGCATGAACGAAGTGCTCGCCGATTTGTATGCCGACACTGGAGACCAACGTTGGCTCGCTCTCTCACATCACTTCGATCATCACGCTTTTGTGGATCCACTCAAACGCAAAGAAGACAAGTTGGCCGGACAACACGGCAACACCGCTGTGCCAAAGATGCTGGGCGTGTTGAAGCAGTATCTGTATACCGGTGATAGCGGCGATGGAATTGCCGCTAACTACTTCTGGGACATCGTGGTCAACGATCACAGTTACGTAACAGGTGGACACGGCAAAGATGAGTACTTCGGTCCGCCGGATCAACTGTCGGAAAGAATCGACGGGCGCACAGACGAGAGTTGCAACGTCTACAACATGCTCAAGATGACGCGAACGCTCTTCTCACTCAATCCTGATATCAAGTATGCGGAGTTTGAAGAACGAGCACTGTTCAATCATGTTCTCGGATCGATCGATCCTGAAGACGGCAGAACTTGTTACATGGTTCCGATCGGACGCGGTGTGCGTCATGAATATCAGGACATGTCGCGCAGTTTCACTTGTTGTGTCGGCAGCGGCATGGAAAGTCATGGTCTGCATGGTGATGGCATCTACTATGAATCAGCTGATCATCTCTGGGTAAACCTGTACGTCCCTTCAACGGCGCAATGGAAAGAAGCCGATGCGAATCTGGCAATGGAAACCGGCTTTCCGGAAGGTGACAGCGCGACCTTAAGACTCACCTTGAAAAGACCAAAACAATTTACCCTCGCGCTTCGACGTCCTGCGTGGGCCGGAACTGGCTTTGAAGTTAAGGTCAACGGTAAGTCAGTTGAGACCGATGCCAAGCCTGGTTCGTACGTGGAGCTGAAGGGAACGTGGAAGACTGGAGATACGGTCTCGCTAACGCTTCCCAAGACTCTGCGAATTGAAGGAACACCGGATAACAAGAACATCGCAGCCTTGATGTGGGGACCGCTCGTTCTTGCTGCCGATCTTGGACCAGAACGACGTGGCGGGCCCGGGGAACCGATACCGTCGCTTCTGACTTCGGACAAACCTGTGGGTGAATGGTTGCAGCCCGTGCCCGACAAGCTTGGTGTTTTTCACACCGTGAATGTAGGAAGAACCACCGACGATAAAGAGAAGGAATTAGAGTTCACACCTTTTTATCGCTTGCACCGGCGGATGTACGGAATCTATTTCGACCTCTACTCGTCGGATGCGTGGAGCAAGAAACTTCAGGAGATCGCAGCCGCCCAAAAGAAGCAGCAACTTTTGGACGCGGCCACAATAGGCTACATACCAACAGGAGATCTCGAGAAAGAGAAGGCGTTCAATCAAAAAGGTGAAGAGACGAATCCGGATCGAATGACGGGACGACCTGGACGCCGCTCAAAGAAATGGTTCTCTTACGAGATACCGGTTGACTCGAGTAATCCGGTTACGCTGCTGGTGACTTACAACACTGACGAACGAGGTAAACGATCTGGAGAAGTGGTCGTCGACGGCCAGCGACTGGGAGAACAATCAATCGAACGGAGTCCGCCGGGTAGCGCGACGGGGCGCTTCTTCGATGTGGAGTACAAGCTACCGGCTGAATTGATCAAGGATAAGAAAAAAGTGACCGTGAAATTCCAGGCCACTGGCGGCAATGAAACGGCGACTGTGTTTGGAGTACGCACAGTTCGTGGTGACGCTGAAACGGTGAGGCCACAAAAAGCACAAAAGAGAACCAGGCCAAACTGAGTGAACCGTTCGATTGTTTTTGTGCTTTTTGTGGTTATCTTAATGTGTGCCTATGGACCCGTACACGGTTTGCCGGTCTCCAGGTCGCACAGGTATTTCCGGTACAGCGCCGGGGGTATCGACTTTTTCAGTTCCTGCAGTTCCATCGCGACCTTACGACGATGCTTCTCCGTAGGTTTTGGACCGAGCAACTCCTGAACGTGCTTGCGAAGATCCTTGATCATGGGCTCGGGATTTCCGGTCCGCATCTGCTGCTGAAGTTTCGCGGTTGTCGCCTCCTCTTGCCACGTGTCCAGGTCTCCGCGTTTGCCCACGATCAGGTTTGTACGCTCATCGATCGCGCGATCGAATGTAAAGAGATCGGTATCAATAATGTCGCGTATGCGTTTTCGATCCTCCGCGCGAACCAGTAGCTGTTGCGCGAACCTGTTCATTTCCGGACTGAACGTCGCCGCGACGGGCTGCCGTCCCGGCAAAAACTCGAACTGCACGTTGTACGCTGCACAGCCTGATGTCGACGGATCGATATCGTTGAGTCCGCCGACCGTCTGATCGTTGCACTTTGAGATAGCATTTCTCGTCGCCGGTGCGTTGTTCATG
>DATNFX010000130.1:0-4705 GCA_035606195.1 Pyrinomonadaceae bacterium | reverse complement strand
AGCTTGAAGATTCTTACAAGTCGCTGCGCGAAGCACTCACGCACGGCGGTGTCGCCAACAATCTCCGCGTCGATGTGAAATGGATCGAGTCGGAAGAATTGATGGACGACGACTACGAGACTCGCTTGCGTGACTTCGACGCGATCCTCGTGCCGGGAGGATTCGGCAAACGCGGCATCGCGGGAATGATTCGCGCGATCTATTACGCTCGCAAGACGCGCACTCCATTCTTCGGCATCTGCCTCGGAATGCAGACCGCTTGTATCGAATACGCGCGTAACGTTTGTGAATTGAAAGAAGCAGACTCGACTGAGTTTGACCTCGAAACGCCGCATCCGATTATTTTTAAGCTCCGAGATCTGGTGGGTGTTGAAGAGTTAGGCGGTACAATGCGACTGGGCGCGTGGCCCTGTCGTCTGGCGCCCGGGTCGTTGGTCCAGGAAGTTTATGGTGGCGCCGAGGAGATCGGTGAGCGGCATCGTCATCGTTATGAATTCAATCCGGAGTTTCGGCAACGGCTCGAGAAGGAAGGCTTGGTGTTCAGCGGTGTCTCGCCAGATGGTAAGTTTGTTGAGATGATTGAACTGTCGCGCGACGTGCATCCGTGGTTTATCGGTTGCCAGTTTCATCCCGAATACAAGTCGCAACCGTTGAATGCTCATCCATTATTTGCGTCATTTGTTCGCGCAGCGTACGAAAATCGTTTGCACTCTGAGACCTCAATGGAGAAGAATGGAGAAGTCGATCTGGTGGTGCATGAAAGATTGACCGCCACCAGCGGCGACTAAGCCCATCCACAGATTCCGCAGATTGTAAAAATAGAATCTGTGTAATCTGTGGATAAACTGCCCAGAAGTACCTCACTTCATGCAATGTCAGATGTGTCTACCACATTGCCCGTAACGGATCCGCTTGTAGGCCGTACGCTCGACGATAAGTATCACATCGAAGAACGACTCGGTTCAGGCGGCATGGGCAAAGTGTATCGTGCCCGGCATCTGTCGATGGACCGCCCCGTCGCCATCAAGTTCCTGCATACACGTTTCTCCGAAGACGAAGCAGCGCGACTCCGGCTGCTACAGGAAGCGCGTACAGCAGTGACGTTACATCATGCGAACGCGGTTACGGTGACTGATTGCGGACAGACTGTCGAAGGCTGGATTTATATCGTAATGGAACTGCTCGAAGGTCGCACCCTGCGAGAGATTGTCAGCCGCGAAGCCCCACTTGAAACAGCACGGGCGACGTCCATCATGTTGCAGGCGTCCGATGCCGTAGCAGCGGCACATCACGCGGGCATCATTCATCGCGATCTCAAGCCGTCGAATATTCTCATCACACAGAGCGCGGACCAGCCTGCGGTCGTCAAAGTGCTCGATTTTGGTATCGCGAAGTTCTTCGCCGGAGATGGTGATGGCGATGACGCGAATGCAGTGGCCCAATCAAACACAGTTATCGGCACTCCGCGTTACATGTCACCCGAGCAGCACAGCGGCGCCGAACTCACTCCCGCTACAGACGTCTACAGCCTGGGTGTGATTCTCTATGAGATGTTGACCGGCATGGTTCCTTTTTCCGGTTCGACTCCCGCAGAGATCGCAGAGAAGCACATCAACAATCCGCCACACTCTCCGCGCGAAGTTGTAGCCGCAATACCTGAAGAGGTCGAACGCATCGTACTTCATGCTCTCGAGAAAGAACCTTCCGATCGACCGCCGGATGCTGCTGAGTTGCGTCGCGAACTACTCGAGACTGCGGAGCGTCTCGGACTCGAGCATCACGCGATCAAGAGTGCACCCGATATCGAGACGCTGCGTGATTCAGGTGTCGAATCGCCGTCAGGCCGGCTGGTCGTTGACATTGCGCGTCTCCGCGAAAAACGCGCGCTCAGTTCCGGCTCAAACGAGATTAAAGTTTTAGGCGCAGATCCTGCCGAAAAGCCACAAAAAGGCTCAAAAAGCACATAACGTATTTGCGTTGAGACGATAGAACTGGTAATCATTTTGTGATTTCTGTGCCTTTCTATGGCGACTTCTTATGGCCAAGTCCTTTTCCGTTGGTAAAGCAACGTTTGGTGACGGCCGGCTCACGATCATTGCCGGTCCCTGCGTTGTCGAATCTCCCGAACATGCATTGATGATGGCGCGCGAGTGTCGCGACCGTGCGCAGTCCGCCGGGCTCGACTACGTCTTCAAATCCTCGTTCGATAAAGCAAACAGATCGTCGATCAAGAGCTTCCGTGGTTTAGGCATCGAAGCCGGTCTCGAAGTCCTGCAGCAAGTCAGAGAAGAGATTGATGTCCCGGTGCTCACGGACATTCACGACGTTTCCCAGGTAGAGCAAGTCGCGGCAGTTGTCGACGTGTTGCAGATACCGGCGTTTCTCTCGCGGCAAACTGACCTGATCGTTGCGGCTGCGAAATCGGGCAAGGCAGTCAACGTCAAGAAAGGCCAGTTTCTGGCGCCGCAGGATGCGCGCAACATCGTCGATAAAGCTCGCGAGGCGGGTTGTGAAAAGTTCATGCTGACAGAGCGAGGCGCGAGTTTTGGTTACAACAATCTCGTGGTTGATATGCGATCGTTTCCGATCATGCGTGAGTTTGGCGTGCCGGTAGTTTTTGACGTCACGCATTCGCTGCAGTTGCCGGGCGGCCTTGGTCATGCAACGGGCGGACAATCCGAATACATCGAACCGCTGGCGCGTGCAGGAGTTGCGTGCGGCGTGGATGCGGTGTTCATGGAAGTGCATGATTGTCCGGAGAGGGCACTGTCAGACGGGCCGAATGCATTGCCGCTTGATCGCCTCGCGCCGCTGCTGTCGATGTTGCGCGACATTCACGAGTTAGTTCGTAGTCATCCACAGATTACACAGATTTCATAACTCAATCTGTGTAATCTGTGGATAGTTCTATCTATCCGTAATTATGAAAACACTTCTTCTACTCACGTTCATCCTGTGCCTTGCGGTCCAGGCACCGGCACAGACGCCTTCGACGCCGGTATGGCTGGTAACGTCGTTTGATATCAACGCGAACGTTCAGCAGGATGCACGGGTGCTCAACGCGGTTACGACAATCAACGCGACCAACGTCGGTGGTTCAGGTCGAACGTTGACTGTAAGGCTAAATTCAAAAGCGAGTGTGAAGTCGGTAACTGTTAGTGGCACTCCGGCGAACTTCCGTCCCGGTCAGGAACCCCGCGGAGATATTCAGCGCATCGAGATCACGTTGCCGACGCCTGCGGCTCCAAACTCCACTGTCAGTGCTACCTTGACGTACAGCCTCGCGGTCGAGAGCAATACAGGGCTCGCAGCAATCAGCCCAATCGCTACGGAGTTTCTACCACTCGCGTTTTGGTACCCGATGCCGAACAGTGCTTACTCAGTGCGTGGTGCAGATTCTGCGCCGTTCAAGTTGACGGTAAACATTCCCAACGCGATCTCTTCCGGAGTTGAAAAATCTGGTACCGCAGGCTCCGTCGTATTTGAGCAGCCGTTGCACGGACAACCATTCTTTGTGCAGGGCGACTGGGACAAAGTCGATGGCGCAGCCGATGGGAAAGGGATCAGCGTCCTGATCGAGAAGGGAGCCGGAGCGGAAGAACGCAAGAGAGCGGAGGCGCTGATCGCATTTGCCGGAATGGCCCGCGCGTTTTACGCGACATCACTCGGTCCGGCGCCCGATGTTCCGGTTCGTCTCGTCGCAGTTCGCCGAGGCGCAGGTTTCAGTGATGGCGGTACAGTGCTCCTGGACGCAGATGCCGTGCGCTTGCCGAAGATCGATGCGGCGACGGCACTCTCAGTCGCCGAAGCAGTCGCAAGGTTATGGGTAGGGGGACAAACGGCAGTTCAGGGCGAAGGTGGCGGCGTGTTGCGCGACGCGCTCGTACGGCATCTTGCAAACCAGTTTCTGGAAAAACAGTTTGGAGCGGACGCTGTTAAGTCAGAGTTGTACCGCCAGCGTTTGGCTTATGTATCGGTCGCACAAAAGGATGCCCCGCTGGCGCACTCAAACCAGTTCGACGGTACTTACTTCAACTCCGTACCGAACCGCGGCGCGATGCTCTGGCGCCTTGTCGATCGGCGTTTGGGTCACGACGCATTTATGACCGTGATTCGGACCGCACTCCAGTCAGGGAAGACTGACCCAAACGGTCTCAACCTGCCGTCGTTGCGTGAAGCACTCGTTGCGCGTGGCGGTGAGAGTCTCAAAGCGTTGCTCGACCAGCAACTCGATCAGGTAGTCGATACCGATCTCATGATTGGCTTGCCACAGCAACGTGGCGCCGATTGGGTTTCAGCACTGCGCAATCTCGGTTCGATTGACGTGACGGTTCCAGTCGTAGCTACTACTGACACGGGACAGGAAGTACGGGCGGAGGCTACGGTCCCGGCAAAGAATTTTGGAGAAGCAGTTTTCAAAACGCCCGGCAAAGTTGTGCGTGTTGAAGTTGATCCCGAGAAGCTTTATCCACAGCTCGACTACGGCAACGACGTGATGCCGCGGGGAAAGGAACTGTCGCAGTCATTGAGTGAAGGTTATGCGTTGTTAAGTGCTCAGGATTTCGTAAAAGCGGAGGCTACAGCGCGTGGTATGCTGGCCGGCGCACCTCGTTTCCAGGATGCACAAATTATTCTCGCCCGGGCATTGCTTGGCCAGAACAGGATTGAAGATGCGGAGAAGTTTTACCGCGCCGCGCTTGAAGAG
>DATNFX010000129.1:0-7952 GCA_035606195.1 Pyrinomonadaceae bacterium | reverse complement strand
AGGAGAAACCGGCTAATGAAAACGATTACGCGAATCGTAGTTGTGGCGGCGATTGCCGCGGCGATCTATTTTGCGACGATTGGACGGGCCCAGTTTTATGACCTGCTGGACTTCTTTTACGACATGATTCAGGCCGTCGCCGCCGGCTATCTAAAGAAGTGATCTACTTAATCTTCTTCGCGCCGTACAATTCTGTAAACAGAAACTCGATTCGCCCGCTCTTGCCTGGAACGAACACGACCTCATTCTCATTCTGCGCGCCGAAGGTGAACTTTCGGTCCCCACTCTTCGTCATCGCATAATCTTTACCATCGAACTTCATGAACAGTTTTCCGTCGCGCAACGAAACGTCCCAGGTTTGTGGTGCGTGTGAATAGGTACCGACAAGCTCTTTCATCTCCGATTCAGTTGGAGGCGTGACAGGGCCAGGCTTCTCCGGCCCGTCGTCCTTCAGCCCGAGCCCCAGCTCCATCGCCTTGTTCAAACTCTTTCTCATCGCGCGATCACCCACCGCGACAGATCTTTCGCATTCGAAAAGATCGAGCCTGCGGGCCACATGGCAACGTTATTGAACATCGGCCGCAAGATAGCCGGCTTACCGTTTTCGCCCGGCGTGTTTTTTTCGGCGAGCTCAGCTGTGACCAGTTTGTCGAGCACTGTAATCAACCACCGGCGCAGAGCTCGCTGATACAACAAACACCGCGAAACACAACACGATCATCGCTACGAACCGTTTCATCCCACTGTCTCCTTTAGCCCTGAGTTGAAATAGATCCTATGAGTCCTATAGGACCTATAGTCTTCTTCAATGAACACCGCCAACGCGCTCGACTTGCCAGAAAACCCGCGAGTGTGATTCGATGCGCTCAAATCAGTTGGATCTCGCCGAAAAGCAGGAGGACTTTCCATGCAATTGCCCCTCGAGCGCCGGTCTCTGCGTCCGATCCTTGTTCTGGCAGCAGTCGTTCTGACAGCCGCATCGTTCTTTCCGACAAGACAAAAAGCCGCGCAGTCGTTCACGGTCGAGCAGATCAAAAGCTATCCGTTTCCAAACGAGTTGACTGCCTCTGCTACGGGCTCGCGCATCGCGTGGGCATTCAACGAACGTGGTGCCCGCAACGTATGGGTCGCTGAGGGTCCTGACTTTAAAGCGCGCCGGCTGACAAACTACGAAATCGACGACGGCCAGGAACTCACGAGTCTTGCACTCTCCGCCGACGGCAAATACGTAGTTTACGTTCGCGGCGGCGATCACGGTTCGAACTTCGACAGTTCGGTGGGCGTCAATCCCGGACTGACAACAACGGCGATGAAGGTCCAAATCTGGAGTGCTCCCTTTGCCGGTGGCGATCCGAAACTATTAGGCGAAGGCGATGACCCCTTGATTTCGCCGAAGGGTGACCGGGTTGTCTTCGTGAAAGAACGCGGCATTTGGTCGGCGCCGATCGATGGTGCGACGCCGGCGAAGCGCTACTTCTACGCACGCGGCGAATGCGGCTCTCCGCAGTGGTCGCCCGACGGCACTCGTCTCGCCTTTGTTTCCAATCGCGGCGATCATTCCTTCATCGGCATCTACACAAACGACACGACGCCGATTGTGTATCTCGCGCCATCAACTTCACGGGATTCAAGCCCGCGCTGGTCTCCTGATGGAAAACGCATCGCCTTCACGCGACGGCCCGGAAACGGCGGCGCTCCCGAACCTGTGCTCGAACAACGTGCCCAGGCGTGGTCCATCTGGACTGCCGACGCAACCAGCGGCGAAGGACAGCAACTCTGGAAAAGTCCATTTACACTGCGCGGCTCTCCATCGAGCACTGAAGGCGGAACGAATCTGCACTGGGCGGCGGCGGGTCGCATCGTTTTTCTGTCTTACCTCGATGGCTGGCCGCATCTCTATTCGATTTCAGAAAACGGCGGCGAGCCTATGCTGCTGACGCCCGGCAACTACATGGCGGAATACATTTCCATCAGCAACGATCGGCGTTACATGGTCTTTGCTGGAAACGCCGGATCAGACTCTGATGATATCGATCGCCGTCACATCGTGAAGGTTCCAGTCGATCGCGCCGAGCCGGTCGTGATGACACCGGGCAAAGGACTCGAGTGGACACCGTTCGTCACTGGCGACGGCAAATACATCGCTTACATCGGGGCCACCGCGCAGCGTCCACCACTGCCAACTGTGATGCCTGCGTCCGGCGGCAAGCCGGCGACGCTCGCGGAAGATCGTGTTCCGAGTGATTTTCCGGCGGCGCAACTCGTGACTCCAAAGAAGGTCGTCTACAAAGCGCCGGATGGCGTCGAAGTTCACGGGCAGTTATTCGAGCCCGCAGGTGGATCTGGAAAGAAGCCGGCGATTGTTTACGTTCACGGTGGACCACCACGACAGATGCTGCTCGGCTGGCACTATTCTGACTACTACACGAATGCATACGCGCTGAACCAGTTTCTCGCGAGTCGCGGTTATGTAGTGCTCTCAGTCAACTATCGTTTGGGGATCGGCTACGGCCACGATTTCCATCGTCCGCCAAATGCCGGTGCGCAGGGCGCGTCTGAGTATTTGGATGTTAAAGCCGGCGCCGAATACCTGCAGCGACTGGCGCAAGTTGATCCAAAGAGAGTCGGAATTTACGGCGGATCGTATGGCGGATTTTTGACGGCGCTGGCGTTGGCTCGCGACTCGAGATTGTTTGCTGCCGGAGTTGATATTCACGGCGTACATAATTGGACCGCCGAACGTGCCGCAGGATTGTTGGAAAATCGCTACGAGAAAATTCCCGACGGTGAGCGCGCGCTCGACGTCGCGTGGCAGTCGTCACCGGTCTCGTCGATCGCAAGCTGGAAGTCGCCGGTGTTGCTGATTCATGGTGACGACGATCGCAATGTCCGTTTCAGTCAAACCACAGATCTGGTCAGACGCCTGGAAAAAGCAGGTGTGACTTACGAAGAGTTGGTTATACCTGACGACACGCATCACTTCATGCGACATACAAATCTCGTCAAGGTTGACGCGGCGGTGGCGGCTTTCTTCGATCGTGTGTTTGGAATGAATCGTGGCAGCGAATGAAGTTCATCACTATCCGTGTTCGTCCTGCGGCGCCGATTTGCTTTTCGAACCGCAGGACGGGTTCCTGACGTGTCCTTACTGCGGTCACAAGGAAGCGATTGCGCAGACTGACGAGCAGGTTGAGGAGCAGTCGTTCGAGCAACACCTGCGGATTCGTCCCGAACAGATGGCGACGCTTGCAGCCGGTGCACTCGAAGTGCAGTGCCAGAGTTGCGGAGCGAAATCGATATTCACACCGCCTGAAGTTGCCGGAAGATGTGATTTTTGCGGCGTGCAGATCGTGGCCCAACCCAAGTCGGCCGATCCGATTCTGACGCCCGGCGGTGTGCTGCCGTTTGCGATCACGCAGCAACGCGCGACCGCAGAGCTGCGACAATGGCTTTCGACAAGATGGTTCGCGCCGAATGGCTTGAAGTATTTCGCGCAGCCCGATGCGATCCAGGGCGTCTATCTTCCTTTCTGGACCTACGACACAAACACCACCACTCAATACGAAGGACACCGCGGCGAGTATTACTACGTCACCGAAACTTACACCGAGCGAGACGCGCAGGGACGTGAGGTGCAGCGGACGCGACAGGTGCGGCACACGCGCTGGTATCCCACTTCAGGAACAGTCACCGGATCATTCGACGACGTGTTGATTCCGGCAACGCTCGCCTTGTCACCTGAACGACTGACTTCATTGGAACCGTGGGATTTGGAAGCGTTACGTTCTTACGATCCGGCATTTCTATCGGGCTTCAAAGCGCAACGTTATCAGGTTGATCTTGCCGGGGGATTCGAACGTGCAAAGGAAGTGATCGCGCCCGCGATCGAGGTCCGGATACGCGAGGACATTGGCGGTGACGAGCAAATGATCGAGAGCGTTTCAACGAACTATTCTGACGTCACGTTCAAGCATTTGCTGTTGCCTGTTTATGCGGGCGCGTATCGCTACAACGGCAAGCCGTATCAGATCATGGTTAATGGTCGCACAGGTGAGATCCAGGGCGAGCGTCCATACAGTTTCTGGAAGATAGCGCTGCTGGTACTGACGATTCTGGTCTTCGTAGTAATTCTGGTGATTGCATTCAGCGGGCGCTAGTTCTTACAAAGCGGATTCTTCACGGCAAAAACACTTCCCCCTATCGTGCCGAGAAATGCACCTGTAAATATCGAGAGAAACGCAATCGCATTTCCTCGGGCACAATCGTAACCGGGATTACCGCTGGGACTCAGGAATGAGATGCAAATAAACGCAGCGCCGAAATAAATCACCACGGCGCCGGAGATCATACCCGCCGCGGAGCTGACCATTAGATAAAGAAAGTTGACGACTCGCCTGGTCCAGGTGGCGTGGTTTACTGGTTCGATTGGAGCCTGAATCAGGACGCCAGGAGAAAGACCTGTTTGTTCAGCCTCGCAGTGCTCGCAGTTTGTCAGGAACCGGTAATCAATCGTCGTGTTACAGTTTTCGCAATCCATCGCTACCTCGTGATGCCTCACATCCCACGTGACGAGAGCAAAGTTTGTGCCTGTCGTTTTGCGTTCAAACGCCCGCGAAGTATTGGAGATTTGGGCCTCTCGGAGATAAGAACAGGGAAATTTATGACAGATGCGCGGATAATATGGCAGGTTTGAGTACCAATCCCGAGCGATGAGTTTTCAATTATTCGAGGGGTTAGCTGGTGTTACTGGTTTGCCCGATGCGTCTCGCGGACGAACCGGCAACACCTTTTCAATTGAGGACAACCGCACGGAATGACGAACGGCTGCATTGTTTATCTTTGTCGATAATTGTAACGCTTCTTCCAGGTAGGTTTTTCCGACTCGTGAGAACGCGGCAGACAGCTCGTTCGAATCTAAAAAGCTATTTGGATCATTCAAGGCCAATGCCTTGTCCTTCGGTAACTCAGACAACTCATTAATCTGCTTAACCCCGTCTTCCATGACCAGCAACGCCTCAGGTCCTGCGAAATATGCGGTCTCCGACGCCAACATGAAGAGTGCACGGGCGTGCACTCCCCTACGAGCTGGATCGACAGCAGTTTTGCGAGCTTCTCGGAGAACGTCTGACGAAAAAGCCGGATTTCCTTTTTGTTGGGCTGTCTTTGCCAATTGACCGAGCATTTGCATTCGAACGCCGCTGTCGTCAACCAGCAGAGCAGTTTTTAGAGCCTTATCGAGCTCACTTAAAGCTAAGTAGGATTTAAACTCCGCTTTTAGCAACTGCTGTGTATAGTTTTTCTTTGTCCGCTCATCCTTCAACTTGTCGATCAACTCCCGTGCACGTCCAAACTCGCCTCTCGCGATCGCTCCGAAAACCGCTGCAGTTTGATTTTCCTCACCAGCATCGAATGCTTCCGCAGTTGAACCGGCGGCACTCGCCTGCATTTTTGCCGCTTGGGCCATCTGCGCCGGAAGTTTTGCAAGTAGGTCGGAGGCGATGCGTCGCAGTTCGGGTGTCAGGTGGGGAGCATAGCGATTAGAAAGAGTAGCCAAAGTCTCTGCCAGAAACCCCTGCGCGTACGTGCGGAAACCCAATCCCTCGGCACTCATGTGATAAGTCTCTTTGAGTGTTTGTTCCGACTCCTCGACTGACTCTTTCAGGATTTGATAACTGACTGTCAAAAAGTGAGCGCGCAGGCTCTCGTCTGATTCTGCGATCTCGAGAGATGCGGGCGGAGACGGCACGAGCGGAAATAAGTAAGAAATCAGGTGAGTGGCTCCCACCACTGCAATCGTTTTTGGTTGAGATAAAAAATTCTGAAGTGTTCGCCTCGCGATGTAATTGGCGAGCAGAGCATCAGATTCACGGAGCTTAGACAGGACAATTATTGATTGCGGCGCAGTATTGTAAGCCAGGCTTTGTTCGAGAACGTCAACTGCCAGGGTTGTGTCGCTGTCTAACAATCTATAGGCCACGCGGGCCAGGCGATTTGTATCAACATCTTTCCCGCTAATTTTGTTAAAGCCCAGTGGTCCTTCGTCGTTTCCATTCCCCTTGGCTATAACTCCCTGAATGAGTTGCTTTGCAAGACGCGAGTCGCGTGGATAAAGCTGACGCAGCACTGCTGTGCGAGCGTCTTCCGTAGGAAAGCCGGAATTGTTGCTCTGTTTCTCGATGAGATCCCAAAGAGCAATGAAAATTGCGCGTGCTCGATCCGGCGCCTCCAGCCACAATAGATTGGCGGCTTTCGCTCGTACCTTTACCGCAAGAATTGGATCAAGTTTTGAGGACTCCTCAAGCACCTGTTCCAATTCCTGCGTTGCTCGGCGATATCGGATCTGCTTGATGTTTTCCATTTGACCATTGATCACGATGCCGCATGGACCGCAGTAAACCTGTTAAAGAACGCCGGCGAACTTCAATAGATCCGGGAGAAAAAACTTGCCGGATTTATCTCCTTTGAGAGTTGGTGCCCACCCAGGTTCAGACAGGATTGAGTGGGTGCTGTTTCTTAAGACTGCGATCAGAACTTCCGCAAAGATCGTGCTACCCATTGGACCAAGGTGACGGCCACCAGCGAAATGGGCAGCCTCTGCGAGGATGTAGAACCACAAGGGAGTTCGAGTGAGAAAATCAGTTCCTGCCAATGCATCCTTCTGACCTGGGATTTTTTCTGCGATTGCGCTGATCTGATCTGCGGTCAGCTCCGGTATTCCCTCCGAAGCCATTCGTTTTGCAACCGCCTGGCCCGTTGGCAATCGAAGTATGTAGGCACGAAGCAGATTCCTCACTGCAAGATTTCGTTCCGGATCTTCGTCATCCACTTGTCCTCCACCTAAATGCAAAAGCAGATCGGTCAGTGAGGGGTCAATTGGACGAGGACGGTTAATATCTTCTGCTGGTTTTAAGAAAGCGGGCCAATCGATTATCCAGTCTTCAGGAAGTCGCTTACCCGCATTCGTGAACAGTAAACCTAACTCGCCCCCGCGGTTCAGGGAATTGAACTGATCATAGGAACCGCGCACCTTGCTATGGCCAAATCTGAACACAGCGACAGTGAACTCCAGCGGCATAAAAAACTTGCTGGCAGGTGGGTCAAAAAACTTTGGTTTGGAGTATCTGATTTTGCCGACGATATCAGCATCTGCGACGTGTTTCAGGAAATCCTCCAGTACGATCCATTGATAGTGCTGAATCAGGAGCTTTTGGGCCTCGCTGAATGTGAGCCCTTCGGAGACAAGCTTGTTGTGCGCTTTCAAAAAGGCTACATGCAGTTGCGAGATGATGATGTTTTCGTCGTCCCTTTCGTCGCCAATTCTGGCAGTCCCATCAGGTCGACGTGGAAAATCGTTTAACTCTTCTTTACCAGGAACGAGTCCCTTATTTCCGAAACCTACCTTTTCTATTAGCAACTTGTTTTCATCGTCAGGATCGCGAGGAGCAAACTCACCATCGGCGTTAGGGCCATAGACGTTGTCCAGATCCAGATTCGGAGATCGGGAATTGACAATCAGCGTAGGAATCAGGTTTGGATCTATCGGTGACGGATTAGCCAAGCGGATCGAGGATGAACCTTTTTCACGCGTAATATCATGGTCGACGAATTGCCCGAAGAATGTGTAAATCGCCGGTACAATGACACCGGGCCTTTGGGAGACCGGGGGATCCTTCATTCCAAAAGCGCCAAGTCTCCGCAGGTCTGCCACCGTTTTAGCTGACTCCTCGAGGAGGTCTTTCTGAGCCTGTAACTCGGGGAACATGTACCCGAATGGAAAGGTGCGCGGCGTGTTGTCCTTAAGGCTGGAACCCTTGAAGGAGAATCGGTCAAGGGGTAATACGGTTCCGTGATTGACCTTCAGCATGGCTTTGCCTCAGTGCGCCGGGATAAACCGGCAAGTTGTAGTGAATGAAAGAGTCATACGTTAAAGGACTAGCCAACCATAACGACCC
>DATNFX010000128.1:0-6432 GCA_035606195.1 Pyrinomonadaceae bacterium | reverse complement strand
TGTCCATCGGGTACTCGCGGCGAATGTTGCCGCTCGAGTCGCGTTTGTAGTACGCGAGCGGTTGGTCCACACGTCCGCTGCGGTCGAAGATCCAGCCTCGCAATGTCGATTCAGAAAGACGGCGCCCACGCAGATCCTTGTAACTCAGCTCCTGAAATTTTTCATTTCGTTCGGCAGCGTAATGGGCCCAGTAGATGTGAAACGAAAACAGTCCGACTGAAAGCAGCACAAACAACCATCGCAGCGCTTTCAGACCACGATTCGTGGACGTCGATCCGAGTCGCTTCCTGACAGCCTTTGGAAGATCTTCAGGGATTGGAGAAGCAGTCTGCCGCCGGCTGCGTACCAGGCCCAGCAACAGCAACAGAATAACGAAACCAAAGCCGCCGACGTAGATCAGCGTCAGCAGTGCCGGCGTTCTTTCCGGGACATGCGGAGTGGGAAGAGGAGAGGGCGTGGGAGTTTGTAGGAGAAGGAGTAATGATATTAGTAGATTCATTCAACCTATTTATTGCCAATTGCCAATTTCCGATTGCCGATTGAAGGTGCCGTAAATCGGCAATTGGCAATTGGCAATCGGCAATCGTCTCACTCACTTTTCCGCAATCGTACTTCCACATCTCCGAAACCGACGACGTCGCCGTCTTCAATCAGTCGCGACTCTCCATAAGAGATACGCCGGCCGTTGAGATAAGTGCCATTTGTTGAACCCGTGTCGGCGACGAGGAGTGTGCCTTCACCAGTCATCAGGAGCGCAGCATGTATCTTTGAAACGCTCGCGTCGTTCAGAGTTAATTCGTTATCGGAGGCGCGTCCAACATTGAGCCTCTTGCCACCGGGCTTGAAGAGTAAAGGCACTTCACGCGTGCCGCCCGGCAACGTGATACGCGCAATCACCTCAATATCGGGCATCGGCGGAGCAGCTCCCGTAATCGGCACACCGAGCTTGGCAGCGCGAGCCTCTTCGTCCTGCCGTCTCAGATCTTCTTCGAATTCGCCAAAGTTTGGATCGACCGAGATTCCGGTTGTGAAAATGTCGACTTCCGCTTCGACTGCGACAGGCGCGAGCGTTCGGTAGCGATGATCGTTGATGTGATCGATGGCGGCGGCCAGGACTTCGTTTTTCAGATCGTTGAGAATTTCAGGCGGTGCTTCGGAATGCGTACCCCATTCGACTTTGAGCACCAGGTGATGAGGCGCGACGCGGCCTTTCCGGCCCTCGTCTCTGACGCGCTCATCGATCAGTTTCTTCATTCGTTCGATGAGCTTTGAAGTGGTGAGTCCGCTGCGCGGGTCGACGGTGCGGCCGAGTTTGCGGTCGACGGCGCCGCCCATGCCTTCGAGCACGCGACGGAGGATGCGTTCGGGTAAAGCTTCCTCGCGCTTCTTTTTTACGGCTTGCTCTTCCTTGAGCTTGCCTGCCGGGTCGTCAGAGTCAGTCATGAATAGCCAATACGAGTTTTCTCGCGAGCGGTTCATGCTGCCCGCCCAAATCCCACGACTAAGGGGTGGTGTTCGGGCGTATTCTAGCCTAAACCGCGGCGCCGGGGTAAATTGATTGGTATGGAACCAGTAGCAAAGAGTGAGATGTTGATTCGACGACCTGTGGCGGAGGTTTTTGAAGCGTTTATCGATCCTGCGATTACATCGCGGTTTTGGTTTACTAAAGGGAGCGCGAGGCTGGAGGCGGGGAAGCAGGTTCAGTGGGATTGGGACATGTATAACTTTTCCGTCCCGGTGCGGGTGAAAGAAATCGAAGAGAACAAGCGCATTGTGGTTGAGTGGGACGCTTATGAGTCCCCAAGCACGATCGAATGGGTGTTTACGGCGCGACCCGACAACACGACGTTTGTGAGCATCACTAACTCTGGCTTTGGTGACGGAGCAGTTAAAAAGGCGCTCGACTCAACCGAAGGATTCACATTCGTCCTCGCCGGCTTGAAGGCCTGGCTCGAGCACGGTATCGAATTAAACCTGGTGCGCGATCGTTTCCCGGGCGGAGAATCCACAGATTCCACAGATTGATTTCTGAATCTGTCTAATCTGTGGATAACAAACTTTTAGAACAGCAGCTTCACAGACAATCTCAACGTGCGTGGGCCGCCGAAGCTGTAGAAGGACGGAAAGCCTCCACCCGAGAGGCTTCGACCACTCATCGCCGTTGATTGACCAAACGCCAACGTATTTCTTCCGACAACGAGATCATTCCCCAACGGATCCTCAAAGTTCGCGTGATTGAAAACATTGAACGCATCAGCCTGGACTTGCAGCGCGACTGCCTCGGAGAAGTTGAACTTCCGCCGCAACGCCAGATCAACCTGGTAAAGCGGAAACCCTCGCAAGCTATTCCGCGAAAAATCCCCCTGCTGCAAATCTTTCGGAACGACGAACGCCGCCGGATTCAGTCTTCTTCCGCCCGCCACTAGCGAATCGAAGATGAACGGGGAATCACCAGCGACATCCGGGCGCAGATACGCAACTCCAAACGGCGTCGGAATCAGATACACAACATTCAAAGGCCTCGCAGACCGAGCCGTGAAGATCGAATCAAGTGCCCAGTTGCGCGAGAGCTTGTTGCCAATGCCTTGCGACAAAGGCGCCGGCAAGTCGTAGGACACCAATCCTGTAAACTGGTGCCGCATGTCGAAATCGGATGGGCCACGATCAAACATTGGATTGCTACTCGTCATGATCACACGGCGCACAGAATCCTGACTCACGTTGTCCATTGATTGTGCCAGCGTGTAAGACACCAGCGCCGCCAATCCATCACGCGCGGGACGCTCAAACTTGATCTGCAACGCACGATAGTCCGAATTGCCCCGATTCGTAGTTAACCGGAGAAAGTTGAAGTCAGGATTCTGATTCAGAAGAGTCTCCGTGTGGAACAACCTCTGTCCTGACGAACCCAGATACGTGGCTGAGAGCGATTGATCTCCGAGATTCTTCTGCAACGACAGGTTCCAATTGATCACGTAGGGCATCTTGAGTCGCGGATCGAACGCCAGCAACGGCGAGACACCAGGACCGGAGACAAATGGTAACGAGCTCGCAACGACGTCGCCGGAACGATCCTGTCCAAGGTCGTAAAGAATACCCGCACCGCCACGCAGAACGAGTTCATGACCACTATTATCAGAAAGGTGATAAGCAGCGGCGGCACGCGGCGCAAAGTTCAGAAATGTTGTCTTCCAAAGCGAACTGCCTCGCGGTGCGAGATTAAGCGTCGTTGGATCGTCGACCTGGTCCACTGCGAAGGCCTGGTCGATCGACGGAGGCGGCGCGAGTTCCCATCGCACGCCGTAAGTTAGTGTTAGTCTTGACGACTGTTTCCACTCATCCTGTGCAAAGAGAGACAGACTCTTGAATACCGGATTCTGATGATCCGCGAAGCGCAGCCGGCTGATCCGTTCGGCAACTCCCGTGAGCGCCTGCTCCACACCGTCAAAAAGCACGTTCTTTTCAGAAGCGCGCAGATCGATCACAGGTGAGAGTCGTCGAAAGTCACCCCCAAATTTGAAGGAATGATTTCCATCGACGAACATAATCGATCCAAGCACATTGAATTGACGCTGAAGATTCGATTTTTCGCTTCCACTCATCCAGGCGGCGTTTCGCGAATTGAGATCGAATGTAAACGCTGCCGGATAGTCGGGCGCAGCAGGCACAGTTGCTCCGCCGAATTCGTCCAACCAGTATGCGCTGTTAACACGGGCACGGCTGTAGTTCGCACGCAAGTCGAAGACAATTGTTGATGAAAACGTGTGAGTCAATGCCCCAGTTATCATCTGTGAACGGCTATTGATCTGATCGACGGTATTGAGTGAAAAATTACCCGGTCCCCATTGTTTTGCCTCAGAATCGGCAAAGTTGTAGCGCAGGCGCAGCGTCGTCTGGTTATTGAACGCGTGATCGATCTTGATGCTGCCGATGTCATGCCGCGCGGGATTTGTAAAACTCGATGCAAATTCCGCGAAACCATCCGATCTGACAGGTCCATTCGGGAGCGGGAAAGCATTCAGAAACGAGCGAAGCTCGGCAGGTGCACCTGCGCGCGAAGACAAGGAAGGCACGTCAGTAATGCCCACCATTGGTTGACGAAAACGGAGCCCTTCGTACGATGCAAAGAAAAATGTGTGGTCCCGTTTGATTGGTCCACCAAACGTACCACCAAAATTGTTCAGTCTCTTTGGTGGTTTTTTGAGACCACGACTATTCGCAAACCAGTCGTTCGCATCGAGTGCATCATTACCGAAGAAGTGGAACAAGGAGCCGTGAAACTCATTCGTTCCAGAGCGAGTTGTCACGCCAACTTGCGCACCGGCAACTCGGCCGTATTCAGGTTGCAGTGCCACGGTCTTGATGTTGAGTTCCTGAATTGAATCGAATGTTGCAAGCGAATTTCCTCCACCAATCGCAGTCAGCGCAGGCACGTTACCCGCTGCGGAGGCGCCCGGAGATTCCCCGCCTGGCGCGATACCGAAGTTGGCGCTCACGCCGTCGATCGTGAATTCATTGGAACTCGGACGTTGACCATTAACAGAAATGCTCGCTCCGTATCGTTCAATGCCATAACTTGTTTTCGCTGACACAGCGCCGGGCGACAATAAGAGGAGACAGTCGTAACTTCTTCCCTGAAGCGGTAGGTCCTGGATCTGTTTGGCTGTAATCGTAGTTCCGACTGAAGCGGCTTCCGATTCCAGCACTGGAGCACTTGTCACGGTCACAGTCTCCGAGACAGTGCCTGGGGTCAGGTAACTCAACTGATTCAGTTTCTGGACCGCGTAGTCCGCGACTTCAACCTTCTTCGGAGTTTCCGTGCCGGTAAAGATCACATCGTCTATGGCGACAAACGATGTGTACTGCGTCATCAGTTTGTAATCCAAACCGACGTTCGCGATCTCCTCTTTCTTTTCAGACAGTACCGTTTGCGAGAGGGAGCTATCGAGCGTCTCGCGCGTTAGTTCGTCAATGCGGCGCCGGCCCCAAACACTGGCCAAAACGTCGTGATCGGCTTCTGACTCGGGAAGCTCGACAGGTATGTCGCGAATAAAATCCTGGCCCGCAAGTTTTCCTCTCAAGTGAATCGTCCCTTTAGCAGCTTTCGAGTAGCGCCCAGACAGAATCACAGGCTTGACGCCAAACAGATCCGGAATCTGTTTTGGATAAACGTCACTAACAGGGAGGTCGGACCAGTCGATTGAGATATCCGTCAACAATGGACTGCGAACTCTTTCGTTGTATCGTTGGGCTAGCCTCGACGTGTCTCCTACACCGGAAACGTAGTCCACTTCACCACGGCCGTACGTGGTCATGTTGTCGAGCAGATAGCGATTAGGAGCGGAGCCGAATCCCATCGCGAAAACGCGAGCATTCTTATACTTTTGCACTTCTGCAAGAATCTCGGCGTCGTTACCGACCTGGCCGTCAGTCATGAAACAGGCAATTCGGAGGTGTGCCTGCGAATCGGATGGCTGCAAGGCGGCCTTGATGGCTTTCATCATTTCGGTGCCCCCGGCGCCTTGCTGTCTTTCGAGAAATATCCTGGCCATCTGCAGGTTTGCGGGAGTGGCAGGCACCGGTTCCGGAAACAGAACCTCGGTGTCTCCGGAGAATGTAATCACATTGAATGTATCGTGTGGATAAAGATTATTGAGAGCAAGATTCAGTGTCTGTTTGGCTGTCTCGATCGGAAAACCTGACATCGAGCCTGACGTGTCGAGAACGAAGACGAGCTCTTTCGGCATTACGTCTTCCGCGGTAACGCGCTGGGGTGGCTGTAAGATGAGAGTGAAGAAGCCACCCCTTTCGGAGCGATGGGCAAGGACGGCATCGTTGATCGTGTCGCCGGCAACGCGATAAGTGAGAAGGAAATCTTTGTTTGGAATGGTGGCGTTGTCCTTCAGACGCACCACCGAATGCTTTTCGTTGATTTGCTGCACTTCAGTTTCGTGAGTGTCCGAGTTAACAGCAACGATCGGCATCCCTGCATCCAAATCGATTTCGAGCGAGATATCGTGACCGGCGCGCACGCTTAAGGCAGCGCTGGGTTGTGGAGTGATTTGTGAGGTGTCGTCTTGTTCTACACGGGCGGGATTGTAGCGTGGTCCAACCACCATCGGGAATGACCACTCATAAGAACCGTTTTCGTACTTGAGAGTCTCGACATAACTGATGAAGACACGAATGCTTTGACCCGGCATGATGTTCGCAACCTGCTGGGTGAAGATATTCGGTTGCTGCTGGTCCAGCAGACTTGCAACTTTTCCGATTTCCTTAGCGGCGGCGTAGGCGGCTTTCGCCTCTTCACGGCGCATTATCTTTCCCTTAATAACGCGCTCTCCGATTAACATCGTTAGATCGTCGACGGCAGCGGCTTCCGGGAGTGGAAAGGTGTAAACCGCTTCTATCTTTTCTGTGAAGTTGTTTTCG
>DATNFX010000127.1:0-16271 GCA_035606195.1 Pyrinomonadaceae bacterium | reverse complement strand
AATCTTGATCAGCCTTGGTTCGCTAAACGCTTCGCCAAAAAACGAGATACCCACCGGTAAACCAAAAACGTAACCCGCGGGCACGGTGATGTGCGGATAACCTGCGACTGCCGAGGCCGACGAGTAACCCCCAGTGAAGTGATCGCCGTTGATCCAATCCGTCGGCCACGGTGGACCTCCGGTCGGAGCAACCAAAGCATCGAGTTTGTTTTTCTTCATCACAAAGTCGATGCCTTGTGTTTGCGTGAGCAAGTGGTTCTTTTTGAGCGCTGCGAGGTAGGGCTTGCTGGTGAGCGGCCCTTTCGCTTCGGCTTTGATCATGATGTCCTGGCCGAAGTAAGGCATCTCACGATCTCGATTCTTTTCGTTGAATGCGATGATGTCTTTGAGTGATCGGACAGGCGCTTGCGGCCCAAGCCCCGCGAGGTAAGCATTCAAGTCGGCTTTGAACTCGTACAGGAGCACTTCGAATTCCGAGTCGTCAAATTTTCCGGTCGTGGGAATGTCGGCCGGATCGACCAGCACTGAGCCAAGCTTCTTCATCTCGTCCAGCAGATCGCTCATCAACTTGTCGACGCGTTCGTTAAATCCGAAATGTTTGCGCGCGATGCCGAGTCGCATACCACGCAAACCATCCTTGTCGAGAAACTTTGTGTAATCCATAACAGGCTGACCGCGACGCGCATTTGTTGCTTCATCACGCGGATCAGCGCCTGCAATGGCTGTTAGAAGGGTCGCTGCATCACTGACGGTGCGGGCCATTGGACCGGCAGTGTCCTGACTGTGTGCTATCGGAATTATTCCGGCACGACTGACGAGACCGATGGTCGGTTTGATTCCAACGAGAGAATTAGCCGAAGACGGGCAAACGACGGAGCCGTCAGTCTCCGTGCCGATCGCCGCCGCACACAGATTTGCCGCCACGGCTGCGCCTGAACCGGAACTCGAACCGCAGGGATTACGCTCGAGCGAGTATGGATTCTTTGTTTGACCGCCGCGACCACTCCAGCCGCTCGACGACTTCGTGGAGCGAAAGTTGGCCCATTCACTCAGGTTTGTCTTACCGAGAATGACCGCACCCGCTTCACGCAGTTTCTGTGCGACGAATGCATCGCGAGCGGGTTTCGCGCCAACGAGGGCAAGGGAGCCGGCCGTCGTCATCATCCGATCGTTGGTGTCGATATTGTCTTTGATCAGAATCGGAATGCCGTGCAGCGGACCGCGTGGACCCTTCTCT
Organism: Pyrinomonadaceae bacterium; assembly: GCA_035606195.1. Classification (GTDB taxonomy): domain Bacteria; phylum Acidobacteriota; class Blastocatellia; order Pyrinomonadales; family Pyrinomonadaceae; genus PSRF01. Next base: position 15,034 of record DATNFX010000127.1, on the reverse strand, counting down.
TTACGTTCGCGATCGAGTGCGGCCGCAATTTGTTCGGCGTCCGGGTTCATCTCGATGATCGAGGCGAGCGCGGGCCCCTTCTTGTCGATATCCGAAATGCGATGGGAATACTTCTCGACCAGTTCGCGCGCACTGTACTTACCTGACTGCATTCCTTGTTGCAGTTCGGTAATGCTCAGTTCATCAAGCTCGGCTGGCGCTGGAGCTGATAGGGTTGCAACGGGGTTGATGATCGAGACGATGGAGGTGGCGGCAGTTGTTTGAAGAAATTGTCGACGCTTCATGTTGAGGGCGTTCGGATCGGACAGGATGAATCTGGTTCATCCTGTCCAACCTGACTAATTAGGACTGACCTTAAAGGAATTGAAAAATTTACTCACGATCGCCGTATCGTCCATATCCTTTGGAGAGCCGATGACGATCTGATACGGCCGGCGACCCACGAGGAAAACTCTCGACTTGAAGACCCTGTCCTCTGTTTCTGCCGTGAACTCCAGTCCTGAGTAACCATTGACCACGGTCGGACGCGTGGTTACGAGCTTCGCTTTGATGCCGTTGACGAAATTATCGCGATTGGCTTCCAGCTCAGCCTGCCGGTTGAAGTTGAAGCTCGGATCGTAATCAACCCAACCAATCAGATAGACACTCGTTGTGTCGCGCACGATGAACAGGTGAGTCGTGTACGGACCATGCGAACTGTCTGTCGTCTCAACTTTTTCCTGTGGAGTATCGGGCATCAGTACGCTGAAATGCCCGTTGTCGGATGCGAACTTCACCCAACCACTGTTGTCCGTCGCGGTCGCTGGTGGAGTTGTGTTGCTGGGACTGGCCGCCGGGCGAGCACTGTGTTCCTGGGCGTTGAGGGAAACGCTCAACCCGAGCATGACTAACGAAATCGCCAAAAACCGTTTCATACTTTGTAATCCCCTTTAACTCGAACTGAGATCTGTAGGCTTATACAGACAGGCTGGTTTGATAGTCAATGGAAAATCCATCCACAGATTACGCAGATTCAAAATTGGGCTTCTGTGTAATCTGTGGATGGGTTTAGGGTAAGCTATCCAGCAATGCCAAAACTCGTCGCGATTGTTGGACGCCCAAATGTGGGGAAATCCACGCTCTTTAACCGTCTGATCGGCGAGCGCCGCTCCATCGTCGGCGATGAGCCGGGGATTACTCGCGACCGCATTTATGGCGAAGTTGAGTGGGGAGGAAAGAAGTTCTCCTTAATAGATACGGGCGGTATCGTGCCCGACGACGATGCGGTGATTCCGGCAAACATTCTGAAGCAGGCCGGGATGGCGATTGACGAGGCGGAGGTGCTGATCTGGGTTGTAGACGCCCGGGCAGGCATCACACAACTGGATGAAGAACTCGCTGCGCTGTTGCGCTCGACTGGTAAGCGCGTCGTGGTCGCTGCGAATAAAACCGATTCGTCGAGGCTGGAGAGTGACAGCGGAGAGTTTTATCGCTTCGGTTTTGAAGAAGTGTTTCCGGTGTCGGCGGAACAGGGAATCGGCGTTGGTGACTTGCTCGACGCTGTGCTCGAGTTGCTGAATACGGGCGACGTCACTTCCCCCGAAGACACAGTTGAAAAGCGCGAGCTGCGACTTGCTATTGTTGGACGGCCAAACGTCGGTAAGTCATCGCTGCTCAATCGTATTCTTGGCGAAGACCGCGTCATCGTTTCCCCCGTTGCGGGTACCACTCGCGATGCGATCGACACCGTGTTGCAAACACCTGAACGCAAGTTTCGTCTGATCGATACCGCGGGTATACGTCGCAAGGGCAAAACTGATGAGATGGCTGAAAAGCTCTCGGTAATCATGGCGCGCAAGAGTTTGGAACGGGCAGATGTCGCGATCGTTCTGGTTGATGCGGTTGAGGGGGTGACTGCGCTCGACGCCAATATCGCGGGTTACGCGCTCGAAGCAGGCTGTTCGATCATCATTGCCGTGAACAAGTGGGATGCGGTGCAGGATAAGGAGACAAACACTGCAAATGAATTTGAGCGCGGGTTGCGCGACAAGATGAAGTTTCTTGAATGGGCGCCGGTGATCACGATCTCGGCGTTGAGTGGACAACGTGTCGAGCGAATTCTTCCCCTCGTTTTGAAAGCGGATGAAGCTCGGAACCGGCGAATTCCGACGTCGCAGCTCAATGATTTCTTCGAAAGGTCGATTGCGCAGCCGCGTGGCGGAATCGCACCGTCGCCTGCGAAGGGCGGGATGTCGCGACTCCATGTTCAGTATTTGACGCAGGCTGGGGTGCGGCCGCCGACGTTTGTGGTTTTTACTTCTGGCGGCAAGCCGGGAATGCACTTTTCGTATGAGCGATACCTGGTAAATCGCCTGCGCGAGGAATTTGATTTCTTCGCCGCGCCGTTGCGGATCATCGAGAAACACAAGAAATTCGCCCGCAGGAGTTAGCTTCACGGAACGAACTGTAGGGGCGGCCCTCCGTGGCCGCCCGGCGTGGAACTCGATCTCTTTGTAAAATAACTGATCGATTCGTGTGCCGAGCTCGAATTCGTGATTCAAAGGATCGAGTTCCACGCCGGGCGGCCACGGAGGGCCGCCCCTACAGTACGTTCATGAGAGCGCTACGATTCCACATAGAGAGGCAGGACGGTGAGGCACGCGCCGGTGTATTGACTACGCGTCGTGGGCCCATCGAAACGCCTGTGTTTATGCCGGTTGGGACCGCGGGGACGGTTAAAGGAATCCGCTTCGAGGAACTCGAGTCGACGGATCTCGACGCAAAGATCATCCTTGGCAACACGTATCACCTGTGGCTGCGTCCCGGTATCGACGTGATCCGTGCCGCTGGTGGCCTGCATCGTTTCATCGGCTGGGATCGCGCTTTGTTAACTGACTCAGGCGGTTTTCAAGTCTGGAGTCTCGGCGCGTTGCGTAAGATCTCGGAAGAAGGCACGGAATTCCGCTCGCACGTCGACGGCTCACTCCGTTTCTTATCACCCGAAGTCTCGATGGAAGTACAAGCCGCGCTCGGGTCTGACATCGTGATGGTATTTGACGAGTGTGCGCCCGGTCAGGCGAGTCACGAAGAGACCGAGCGAAGCATGAATCTCACCACGCGTTGGGCGAAACGTTCAAAAGCAGCTTTCAACCAACTGCAACTCGATCGTGCCGACACCGGATACCTCGAGGCTAAAGACTTGAGCGGAACTCAGGCGCTCTTTGGTATCGTCCAGGGCGCAGGCCATCTCGATCTCCGTCGAATCAGCCTCGAAGAAACCGTAAACATCGGCTTTGACGGCTATGCCATCGGCGGTTTGAGCGTGGGAGAAGAGAAGTCAGTGATGTTCGAGGTCATCGAAGACGTGGCCCCGCGAATGCCAAAAGACGCTCCACGCTACCTGATGGGCGTCGGCACTCCTGAAGATCTGGTCGAGGCCGTTGCGCGTGGCGTCGACATGTTTGATTGCGTTTTACCAACGCGGAACGGACGCACGGGACAGGCTTTCACGTCTCGCGGCAAGCTCAACATCAAGAACGCACAGTGGGTAAACGACAGCCGTCCGCTGGACGAATCCTGCCGCTGCTCGGTCTGCCGGCGGCACACTCGAGCCTATTTACGTCATCTACATATGACTGGGGAAATGCTGGCGAGTATTCTCCTGACCCACCATAATCTGGCCTTCTTCCTTGACACCATGCGAGGTGTAAGGCAATCTATCCGGTCTGGCGATTTCCCAAAATTTCGGCGTGAGTTCACCGAGCGGCTGGGTGCGAATGGTGAATAGTGGTTCGCGAGCCGGCCGCTTCGCTTTGTTCGCGGGTTGAAATTGAGCGGGGGAATCGAAGTCAAACTCCTTCGAAACAACTAAGAGGTCAATGCAAACTTTTCTGATTTTCTTCCAGGGCGGTGGCTTGAGCGGACTTGCGCAGCTTATGCCTCTCGTTCTGATTATCGCGGTATTCTACGTCCTCGTCATCAGGCCTCAACAGAAGCGACAAAAACAGTTACAGGAAACGATTGCCAGTTTGAGGATTAACGATAAAGTGGTCACTACGGGCGGCATCATCGGCGTGATCACAGCGGTGCGCGATTCGAGTTTTATTATTCGCAGCGCCGACAAGACGATCCTCGAGGTGGCGCGTACCGCCATAGCCGATATCGATCGAGAGGGAAAAGAGGCTAGTTAGGCCACAGAGAGGCACACGAGGCTCATCAGAGTAAGAAAGCAATAAGGCCAACATTCTGCAATGAAGAAAAAGAACCTTCTCACGCGTGTAATCATCATCGCCATCGTTACAGTCGTCGGGATTTACCTCGTAATCGGACCGCGTCATCGTCCAAGTTTAAAGGACTTCACCTGGTCGGGAATCAAGCAGACTCTCAAGTCGAATATTCATCTCGGGCTTGACCTGCAAGGCGGATCGCATCTCGTGATGCGCGTCAAAACTGAGGAATATCTGAAACGGCTGACCGAAGAGAACTACACCGCGGCACAAAACGCAGCGAAGGATGCCGGATTCGAAATCAAAGGCGGCCAGGCCAATGCGAGCCCTGGTAACTACCGCGTAGCCCTGCAACTGGCAGATCCTTCCAAAGCTACCGAAGTCAAAGAAGCTGTCCAAAAGAAAATCGAACTCGGCGATTCCAACGTTTGGAGTTATGCGTCATCCGGCGACACGATTAGCTGGACGATGACTCAGTCGGCCCAGCGAACACTGTCTGACAACGCCACGACCCAGGCTCTGAACATCATCGATAGCCGTATCAACGCATTGGGTATTGCCGAACCAACGCTGCAAACACACGGCGCGCAGAGCTCACATCAAATTCTTTTGCAAATGCCTGGTGTGCAGGATCCTGAACGCGTCAAGCGAATCCTTCAGGGTGAGTCGCGACTCGAGCTTGTGCACGTGATTAGCCCTCCGAGCCCCGCGCCGCACACCACGTACGCGACTGAAGCCGAGGCCATCGCTTCGCTGGGCAGTGCGGGCACGGTTCCACCGAATCGCCGGGTTTTGCCTTATCAGGAACGCAATGACAAGACTGCTGATGCAAATGATCCGAACCAGCAGAAACCGAAGCAGTGGGTTGTAGTTGAGCTCCCGGCAATCATCGATGGCAGTGAGTTGAGAAATGCTTCCGCAATTCCTGCGCAGGGTGGCAGAGCGGACGACTACGAAATCAATTTCTCGCTGAAAAAGGCGGGTGCGGAAAAGTTTGGCGCCTGGACCGGTTCTCACATCAATGAGTACATGGGCGTGGTGCTGAATGGCGAAGTGAAGTCGATCGCGTACATCAGATCGCAGATTTTTGACTCTGGCCAGATCACCGGACGCTTTACAAAACAATCCGCAGAAGACCTGGCCCTGACACTGCGTTCGGGCGCCCTCCCGGCTCCAATCGAGTATCTCGAGGAACGCACAGTGGGACCAAGCCTCGGACAGGATTCAATTCGAGCGGGCGTGCGGGCGTCGCTCGTCGGTCTCGCTCTCGTCGTTGTTTTCATGCTCTTTTACTATCGGGGTTCCGGCGTAAACGCCGTCGTGGCTCTGCTTCTGAACATGATCCTGATGCTCGCAGGTTTGATCGTATTTGGCGCCACGCTGACGCTGCCGGGTATCGCCGGTATCATTCTTACAATCGGTATGGCCGTCGACTCCAACGTGCTCATCTTTGAGAGAATTCGAGAGGAGTTACGATCGGGCAAGACCGTTCCTTCCGCAGTAGATCTGGGATTTGACCGTGCTTTTATCACCATCATCGATACGCACGTCACTACCATCATTTCATCGCTCTTTCTTTTTGTGTTTGGCACTGGACCGATTCGGGGTTTCGCGGTGACGCTGGTCATCGGACTTTTGATCAACCTGTTCTCGGCAGTCTATGTGTCGCGTACGATCTTTATCTGGTTGCTGTCACGCAAGAAAATGGAGACGCTGAGCATTTAGAGATTCATCATGTTTCAAATCCTTCACGATGTAAATATTGATTGGCTGCGTCACCGGCGCTGGTTTATTGGAGCATCAGTAGTGCTAATGTTGGCGGGTTTAGGGTCTGCTGTCATTCGGCAGGCTACCGGTCGTCAGCCATTTAACCTTGGGGTCGATTTCAAGGGTGGAACGGTAGTAACGGCGCGCTTTAGGCAAAAACCCAGCGATGACGCCATCAGAAACGCTTTGACTGAAAAGGGCGCTCGCGATGCTGTCGTACAGCCGGTGACCGACAGGCCCGACACTGTTCTGATTAAAGTGCCGCTTGAAGGGGAAGGCCAGGACGGTAGAAAAAAGGTCAAAGACGCTCTAAACACGTTTGGTGCTGAATCCGCACCCGGAACCGAGCTCGAAGCGGATCAGAATGCTGCTTACAAGATTATCGGAACTGACGCAGTGGGAGCGGTTGCCGGAGCACAGCTCCGGAACAAGGCGATCGCCGTTACCCTCGCCGCTCTGGTAGGTATCCTGGTCTACATCGCTTTTCGGTTTGAGTGGACATACGGCGCCGCCGCCGTTATTGCGGTTTTCCACGATGTGCTCGTGACGCTCGGGTTCTTTTCGATCTTTCAATGGGAAATCAGCTTAACGGTGATCGCGGCGTTGTTGACTCTCGTTGGTTTTTCAGTGAACGACACCATCGTCGTGTTCGATCGAATCCGCGAAAACCGCAAGCTGCACCGCCGTGATTCCCTTTACAAGGTCACAAACGATTCGATCAATCAAACTCTTTCTCGTACGGTGATCGCTAACGGACTTGTATTTCTATCGGTGTTTGCGCTGGTGCTATTCGGAGGCGATGTGTTGCGGCATTTTTCACTGGCACTATTCGTCGGCGTGATATTTGGCACGTATTCATCGATCGCTGTTGCGAGTCCGATCATGGTTTGGTGGGAGCAGCGACTCGAGGCCGCGAATCGCGAAATGGCATTGAGTTTTAATCAGCCCAGGGTGATGAAGGCGACTGGTACAGCGAAAAGCGCGAAGAGGAGTTTGCGCGACGCATCGAAGCCGCTTCATTAAATTCTGATCCTGGGGCTTGCGCCCCATGCTTTATGCTTACGCCTGCTTCGCAGGCATAAGAACGAAGCAGAAAATTCTTTTCAGTGATTTAGGTTTTGGGAACTTTTTGACCGTAACGGGTGTCCTATTTGCGCTTGACTTTGAAACGTCATGCGGACTAGTATGCGACCGTTGCTGGCCAATTTAAGTTTCTCAAGTGTCGTCCCCGCGGTGTGTGTTAACGCAAGAAAGTTGGGCGCGGCGGCGGTGTGTGTTGAGTAGGCCGGCGAGTTGCTCTCGCACAGTGGCTCCAATTCGGTGTGCTCAATATCGCAGGAGCTGCTGTTTCCCCTTCTTAATGCGGAATACAAGCGGTACTTAATCGACACTTACGAGGTAACTACTGCTTAAACTTTCGTAACCCCTGATCCATTTGGCGCCGGAGTCGGAGGATAAATTTAATGTTCGATAATCTTGTTGAGTCCAGTTCGCATAAAGACGATATCGCGCGAAAAGGCTCATTTATTGGCGTAACATTGGCGATTTACGCTGTGCTGATTGCAGTGTTCTTTGTCGCCGGCATTTACCTGTATGACGCACACCTCTCAACCCTGGATCTCGAGTTGACCACGCTCGTGGCGCCAGTGCCGGTGCCGCAACAGCAGGCTCAGCCGGAAAAGCCGCAGGAAGCCAAGCCGCAAAAAGTCGAGCAGAATGTCGACGTTCGCAAGGAACTGATTGCCGACGTTGCGGAGAGTCGTGTGCCACCGAAAGAAATTTCCGCAAAAGCCAGTGACGTGCCGCCAGTCAGACGCGGTGTTACCACCGTCGTCGGTTCCAGCGACTCGAACGCATCGGCGCCAATGCCGGCGGGACCCGGTTCGGGTACTGTAACGACCGCGCCAGCCAAGGTTACGATTGCTGATGAACCGCCACCGCCCGAGGTTAAACCGACTCCGCCTCGCGCTCCCATTTCCGGCGGCGTTCTTAACGGCAAAGCGATCAGTTTACCCAAACCAGCGTATCCACCGATTGCCCGAGCAGCACATGCTTCAGGCACTGTAGTAGTTCAGGTGCTCATCGATGAAAACGGCAATGTGGTTTCTGCCCATGCCGTCTCAGGGCATCCGCTGTTACAGGCGGCTGCTGTGGGTGCTGCGAAATCAGCGAGATTCTCCCCAACCAAGCTTTCGGGGCAGCCAGTTAAGGTTACCGGAGTGATCCAGTACAACTTCGTGGCGCAATAACTGCGGAGAACATTTGTCGTGTCGCCGCGGTTAACGTGGGCCGTCCCGGCTTCTCTGCTTGCTATAAAAACTAATAAACCTTTTGGAGGGGTTCACCGTGACAATGTTAATGAGTCTTTTTGGAACCAAGGTCGTGGGCCTTTTTATGCTGTTGCAGGAAGCGGCAGCCAGCCCGGAGGCCTCCAGCGCTGACCATTTCACACTAACCGAGATGGTAAAGAACATGGGTGGCGTGGCTATCGCCGTCGTCATCGTGTTGCTAATCATGTCGGTGTATTCAATCGCGATCATGGTTGAGCGCTATTTGACATACTCCGCGGCGAAGAAGCAGTCGCGCGAGTTTGCGCCGCGTGTGGCGCAGGCGCTGAAGAATGATCGCATCGAAGAAGCGATCAATATCAGCGACAAGCATCGCAAATCACACCTGGCAATGGTCGTCAGCAGCGGCTTGCAGGAATTCCGCGCGCATGAAGCGTCGAGCGATATCTCGGGCGACGAGATCGATGCGTCGAAGCGCGCTCTGCAGCGAGCGATCGCGATCAAGACTGCCGAATTCAAACGCGGTCTTTCGGGGTTGGCGACGATCGGTTCAACCGCACCTTTTGTGGGTTTGTTTGGCACTGTGTTCGGCATCATCAACGCGTTCCGCGGCATGAAGAACGCAGAGTCAGCCGGTATCGCGGCGGTCGCAGGCGGAATTTCGGAAGCGTTGTTTACCACCGCGCTCGGATTGCTAGTGGCGGTTCCGGCCGTGTGGCTGTTCAACTACTTCACCGGTAAGGTCGATGGCTTTGTGGTCGAGATGGATAACTCGGCTTCAGAACTTGTCGACTACTTCATCAAGAACCGCACGAAGCAGTTGAAAGCGTAGTTTCGGAATTAGAAACGCCGGGAATGGTGAACCCCTGGGTGCGGCACATACCATGTCGCACCAGCGTTTACCGCTTGAAGTAGAAGGAGATTAGTTATGGGAATGTCAGGTGGAGGCGGCCAGGGCGGCCTTCAATCCGAGATCAACGTTACCCCAATGGTCGACATCATGTTGGTGTTGCTGATCATCTTCATGGTGGTCACGCCGTTCCTGCAGCAGGGCATCACCGTTGCGCTGCCCAAGAACATGAACAATCCGGATGTCGATCCGAACATCATCAAGGAATCGTCAATCGTGATCTCCGTGCCGAACGATGGCGAGTACTACCTTGGCAAAATCAGAGTGCAAAAGGAGCAGTTGACTGACAAAGTCGACACGATGCTCAAAGGTATTAAGAACGAGAACGATCGAATCGTTTACATCAAGAGCGGCGTTGGCGTGAGCTACGGCGACGTGGTCAATGTCATCAATGAGGTGCGCAAACTCGGAGTCGACAAGATCGGACTTGTTGCTGACAAGAAGAAGGGCGGGGCGGCGGCGGCCAAGCCGGCAGCTTAATAAACGCTTCTAATAACGAGGAGAATTACTAGATGTCGTCGAAGGATGATGGTGAGATAGAGAAAAGAAGCAGTACCACGGCCCAGCCGTTCATTAACGTTACTCCGTTGATTGACGTTTTGCTGGTGCTGCTGATCATCTTCATGGTCGTCACGCCGCTGAAACCCAGCCGTTTCAAAGCTGACATTCCGACCCAGCGGGATCCCAACGAAGACCTCAGCAAGCTGAAGCCAAATCCATTGACTCTGGTCGTCTCGATCTCACCTGATTTGCAGATCAAACTCAATCAGGATGCGATGGGTTCGGTGAACGACACCGCGCCGTTAGCACAGAGATTGGCCGCAGTTTTTAAGGAGCGGAAAGAAACGCGTGCCTATAAAGTAGGCATGGAAGCGCGCTCGGATGTGAAGGACGACGATCGTATCGAGAAGACCGTTTTCGTGAAGGCGCCCAGAGCCGCGAAATACGGCGACGTCGTAAAGGTCATCGATGCCATCAAGGGAGCAGGCGCGAATCCAGTCGGATTGCAGGTTGACGATCTTCCTTAATTTTTGGCTTAAATTTGGAGTCACGTATAAATGAAACTCTCTCAGACCAGGATCGCCATAGTTTTGGCGGTCCTTGTTGCCACTTGCTCCGGCTGCGGTGTTATCAATCGAATCAGGGCCAAGAACCAGTTGAATGAGGCTGCGCGTGCCTACCGTGAGGGTAGGTTCCCGGAGGCCGAGCAGCACTCAAGAGAAGCTGCGACTTTGGATCCCGATAACAAGACCGCTCCGATGTTTATCGCGCGCACGATTCACGCGCAGTACCGGCCAGGGGTTCAGTCCCCGGACAACATTGCCAAAGCCCAGGATGCAATCACAGCCTACCAGGCAATTCTGGACAAAAACCCGAAGGATGAGGAAGCCTACAAGGCAGTCGCTTATCTCTACGGCGCGATCAAGGAAGACGATAAGCTGAGAAAGTGGATCGCGGATCGGGCCGCTAACGATCAGGCCGAGCCTGAGAAACGCGCTGAGGCTTACGTTGTTCTCGCCAGCAAGGACTGGGATTGCTCGTTTAAGATCACTGAACAGCCGGCTGTTAAGACGACAACAATCGACCCCAGTAACAACAAAGCGACTGTCTCCTACAAGAAGCCAAAGGAGCAGAAGGAATTTGACCAGGCCCAGATGTGCGTAAAAACCGGCTTGTCGGAAGCTGAGAACGCGATCAAGTTTGATCCGAACAATGAATCAGCATGGTCTTACAAGACCAACCTCCTGCTCGAAGCGTCGAAGCTGGCTGAAATGGACGGCAAGACCGATCAGAAAGCTCAACTCCAGAAGGATTATGAAGCCGCTCTGAAACGAACCACAGAGCTGAGTGTGGCAAACCAGAAGCGGAAAGAAGAGGAAGAGAAGTCGAAGGCTTCACCAAAGGGTTAATTATCTAGCAAAAAGCCGCAGATTTCGGAAGTAATAGGTCCTATATGTCATATAGGACCTATTTCCGTGTAATCTGCGGCTCTTTCCTTTTTTGTTATAATTTCTCGCAGCATTGATGATTCGAATCGAAGACATCGTCGAGAAAGTTTCTCACAATCACGCACAGGCAGACCTCGATCTGCTGCGTCGCGCCTACCTGTTCTCTGCCAAAGAACATAAGGGACAGAAGCGCGCTTCAGGTGAGTCGTATCTCGTTCACCCGCTCGAAGTGGCGAACATTCTCGCGGACATGAAACTCGATGAAGTGTCGGTGGCCACAGGACTGCTGCACGACGTCGTGGAGGATACTCTCGTCGATCTGGAGACGATTCGTCGCTACTTCGGTGAAGAGATCACGCACCTAGTCGACGGACTCACGAAGATCGCGCAAATCAGCAACATCTCCCGCGAGGAACAGCAGGCTGAGAACGTTCGCAAGATGCTGCTCGCCATGGTTGACGATGTTCGCGTGGTGCTGGTGAAGCTCGCGGATCGTCTTCACAACATGCGCACGCTTCAGTACCTGAACCCGGAAAAACGCAAGCGCATCGCGCAGGAAACGATGGACATCTTCGCTCCGATTGCGCACCGCCTGGGTATGGGTAAACTTCGCGGCGAGCTCGAAGACCTCGCTTTCCGGCACCTGCATCCGGAAGACTATCGCGAGCTTGCCGAACAACTCGAGAAACGGCGGCCCGAGAACGAAGCGTTTTTGAGCGGTGTCACCGCTCGCATCGAAGAAAAGATGAAGGACGCCGAGGTGCCGCTCGTCCTTGTGGAGGGACGCGTCAAACGACTCTACTCCATCTGGAAAAAACTCCGTGCGCAGAAGATCAGCCTGGATCAGGTCTACGACCTCGTAGCGGCGCGGATCATCACTCCAAACGAAGTGCGCCACTGTTATGCAGCGCTCGGCGTGGTCCACAACAACTGGAAACCCGTGCCTGGCCGCATTAAGGACTGGATCGCCACTCCGCGCGACAATCTGTACCAGTCGTTACACACTTCCGTAATCGGATCCAACGGGCAATCGTTTGAAGTGCAGATTCGCACCGAGGAAATGCACCACGTCGCGGAGGAAGGAGTCGCTGCCCACTGGAAATACAAGGAAGGCAAACGCGGCGCGCGCGACGACGATCAGGCGCTGCAGGCACTGCGATCGCTTGTCGAGTGGACGCAGGAAGTCAAAGACTCGAAGGACTTTCTCGACTCGCTCAAGCTGGACCTCTACCCGAAGGATGTTTACGCGTTCACTCCGATGGGCAAGGTGATTCAGTTGCCGCGCGGTGCGACGCCCGTCGATTTCGCTTACATGATTCACTCTGAAGTAGGTAACACATGTACGGGTGCGCGCATCAACGGCCGCATGGTTCCGCTTCGCAGTCAGATTCAGAATGGCGATATGGTTGAAATCATCACTTCCGCCAATTCACATCCGTCGCGCGACTGGTTGAACTTCATTGTCACTTCGCGCGCGCGCAATCGTGTGCGCCACTGGGTCGCCGAACAGCAGCGGGCGGAGTCGATCGAGATCGGTCGGAAGCTCTTCGAAAAGGAGTCTTCACGCTTTCAACTCTCTGCAAAGAAACTGCTCAACGATAACGACAAGGATATGAAGCGTGTCGCGAGCGACTACGGCTACGGGCGAGTCGACGACCTGCTGGCGGCGATTGGTTACGGCAAGCTCGTCCCACGCAACGTCATCGCGAAGTACCTTGGACCGGAACAGTTCGAGCAGCTCGACAAACAGAAAGAGTCGCGACTCAGAAGTGGTGTGCGCGCCGTCAAACGGCTTATCCGCTTGGGCGACGATTCAATCATGGTGCGGGGTGTTGATGATTTGATGGTGACGCGCGCGCGTTGTTGTAATCCACTTCACGGCGAAGAGATCATCGGCTACATCACGCGCGGCAAGGGCGTCGCGGTGCACACGACTCGCTGTAAGAACGTTACCCAGTTGATGGTCAACCGTGAGCGGATCGTGGAAGTTGAATGGGCTGGCCGTCCGGAGAAAACGGCCTACGCAGTTAAGCTGCTGGCGATTACAGAAAACCGCACCGGCATGATTGCGGGTATCACGGGCGCGATTTCTGATATGAAGACCGGAATTCGCGACGCGCGCGCTTCAGTGGCGTCAGACGAGCGTGGTCATATCGAAGTTACGGTCGAGGTTTTTGACGTGAAACATCTCGACCGCGTCATCGGCTCCATCAAAGGCGTCCCCGGCGTCCTGGATGTCGAGCGCCTGCAGGGCGTCGCATAACCAAGCCATCCACAGATTACGCAGATATTTTAAATAATCTGCGTAATCTGTAGATGGCTTTTTGTGCTTTTATGTGGCCTCTGTTAGAATCCCGCCTTTGTTTTGAGGGTGTTTACTCGAGTGAGACAACGAATCCAGACTGAAAACGCGCCGGCCGCAATCGGGCCTTATTCGCAGGCAATCAAGGCCAATGGATTTGTATTCGTTTCCGGCCAGATCCCGATCGATCCGGAGACGGGTGAGTTTGTAGCTGGTGGAATTGCCGAGCAAACCACGCGCGTTTTGAAAAACTTATCGGCAGTGCTCGAGGCTTCGGGCAGTAGTCTGGAGCAGGTTGTTAAGACCACGGTGTTCCTGGCCGACATGAAAGAGTTTTCGGGTATGAATGAGGTCTATGCGACCTTCTTTCCAAGCCCGCCGCCCGCGAGGGCTACAGTTGCAGCGGCTGGATTGCCGCGCGATGCCAGGGTTGAAATTGAAGCCGTAGCGCTGGTTTCAGAATGACGGCTTCGGAATAGATTTTTGGAAATAAAAACAACCGGCACCGAGGATGCCGGTTGGAGGTTGATTGAAATAGCAGGGAAGGCTCAAGCAGCCTTGGAGACTTTGCCCGCCTTGATGCAAGTTGTGCAAACTTTCATTCGGCGCGCGCCACCCTGCGGGGTCTGAACGCGAATCGATTGAAGATTCGGATCGAATCTTCGGGGAGTGCGGTTATTCGCGTGCGAGACATTGTTGCCGAATTGGGGTCCTTTACCGCAGACTTCGCAACGTTTGGCCATTTTTATTCAACCTCCAGAATTCTCAGGTTTCTTTACCGGCGTTTTCGGCATCATACGGAACGTAATCTTGCCGTAATCAGAAACCAAGCTTTATAGCAAAGGCATTTCCAAGTCGTCAAGGAGAGCGACTTGGGGCTAGTGCTGTGAGGCGTGTTTACTTAGTTGTAGTTTGTTAAAGGAGCAGAGTTAAAGTGGGCAACATCGCAAAAGTTCTTACCGTTACTTGTTTGGTCGCGGCGGGTCTCGTCCTGAGTGGCTGCGACTCAGGTGGGTCGGCAGCCAAAGACAATATGGTGGCCGCGACCGTCAATGGCCGCAACATCATGCTCAAAGAGGTCGAGCGAGCCGTGAGCCAACAGGTTGGTGGTAACACGTCGTCTTATAATCAACTTCAAATGGCCCAGGCTAGATTGCAGATGCTTGATAGTCTTATTCAGCGCGAGGTGATGTATCAGCGCGCCGAACGCGAAAAGCTTCTTCCGACTGACGCTCAGATCGATGGTGCTATCGCAACGCAAAAACAAGGCATGACGAATGAAGACTTTGAAAAGACCCTGAAAGAACAGAGCCTATCGATGGATATCTTGCGTGAAGAGGCTCGGAAGAATCTGGCGATCGCTTCTCTACAGGATAAATACAACGGCAAGATCAATGTCAGCGATCGAGAAGTCGAAGAGTACTATGCCAACAACAAGTCACAGTTCGTGAGAGGGCGTGGTGTTGGGCTGGCGATGATCGTGGTGGATCCCGGAGACAATAGTGGCTCCGGAATCAAGGACGACGCTAAGGACGAAGTCGCAGCGAAGGCGAAGATCGACAGCATCTACCAGCAACTTCAGGGGAAGGCTGATTTCGCAACTGTGGCACGTG
>DATNFX010000126.1:0-11549 GCA_035606195.1 Pyrinomonadaceae bacterium | reverse complement strand
TCCCATAAATAGGTCGGACTTGAACTATCCGCCAACTTCCGTTGGGCGGGATTCATATTTCAGAAGTAACCTCCATATAGAGAGGACTTGAATAATCCGCCCACTGCCGTGGGCGGGATTAACGACTTTTAGTGCAAAGCCGCTCCTGGCTCCTGGTCTCAATCGTTAACTAAGCGCACCAGAGTACACGAGCGCAAAAGTCTGAGAGCCCTTCGGTATGTTGGCGGCCACCACCTCGGTGGTGTAACTGCCAGGCTGTGGAGTCGAACTATGCAGGTTGAACTTCAATCTTCGTATTCGCTGAGATAGAGAGAAGGTAAGAACTGCTCGACGCCCGTTGTCCCGTTGGGTTTGAACAACTTCTTTAGCTCCGTATAAGGGACAGTGTTCGACGTATGGATGTGTTGATCGCCATTTCCAACTCTCCATGCACTTTGCCAGAGTGATGCGAGCAACAGCGCTCCCTCGGCCATGCATTTACCCGTTTTTGTTCCAAGCTTCTGCCACATCGTTGTGTAATTTGGTGATTGATGGTTTTGGGCATTCCAAACTTCCAGGATCTCTTCCGGTGAAAGAATTTCGTCGTGTACCTTGCGCATTAATGCAATTGTGCGTTCTGCCGCCATCGCTCCATTCAGAATGTTGCTGTCTCCCAATCGACCTGCCAGGCCCAGTCGGGTCTTTTGAAGGACGCCGTTCGTCCCTCGGTTTGCATTTAACATATACGTTTCGTATGGGCTGTGAACGCCGTTCGCGGCATGCAGACGCGAAGCGTGTAACGGTTGACACGCATCGCCGACATAGTGTGCCAGAATTCCCGACGCACAGATAAATTTCTCCACCTGTCCGGCCGATACGTAGCGGACCATCAATTCAAAGATTTGCTTGATTCGAAAAGGAAGCGACCCCTGATAGTGTGGTTGGGTTCCAATTCCCTGGTAATAGTGTAGCCAAACGGACGGTTTGATATTTGCGGGATTTTCACAGATCTGGAATAGCGTGAGACCGTTTGCACCCTTTTGGTCCATATCGGAGTAATGCGTGGGTGCGTCCTTTGGTCTACCGATACCGGGAGTTGAAAGTCTCCATACATCATCTGGAACATCTGCCAGTGGTACATTATCAGATAGACCTAAGCCAGTGATGTGTCCGGAGACTAGTGAGGCATCGTCGAAACCGATATTTACTCTGTTGTTCAGGAAGAGCTTCTTTAGTGTGGTGCTGTTGCTAGAAATGAGATCGCAGGCGACTCCGCCGATTGTGAAATGGCCGACTTCACCCCAATATTCGGGAAGAGCGATGTCCTGCCCACGAATGATTTCCACTGACAGCTCTCGACAAATAGTGCTCAAGCTGGTGGCCAACGCAAACGGAAAAGAGGAATTGCCGTCAGCAGCGGGCGCACCGAAGAACCGTTGACCGCCCCATTGAAGTGCGAGCGGTCGCCATGGCTCAGCTTCGCCTGTTTTCTCTTTTTCATCGTCGGTTAAACGCGTAGTTTCAGCTTCCCTCGAAGCGCCTGCCTCGACGTGATCGTAAAAGAAAACCGAACCCGAATCACCGGCTCGCGTCCGCAGTGGACCCTTGTTGGGCCGTGGTCCAATCAGTAGATCGGCTACATAGTCGTACCCGCCGAGCGCCTGATACCTGAAAAACAACGCCAGGATTTGTCCTTCGATCAGTCCGGACGCTGCGCCATGCGCGCGAACGGGTGCACCAATGAGAGACAAGGAAAGTGTGTTCATGTCAATGCTGATCAATTCGCCAACTGATCCAATGCCATGCACCGCCGCAGACCAGTGGCCGATGTTGTTAACGCGAATCAGTCCGGCGTCGAGACATGAGTCGACGTACTTGCCGGGTAGAGTCGGATAGATCTTCTGAAAAGGCTGCCGTACGACCTGCTTT
Organism: Pyrinomonadaceae bacterium; assembly: GCA_035606195.1. GTDB lineage: Bacteria > Acidobacteriota > Blastocatellia > Pyrinomonadales > Pyrinomonadaceae > PSRF01. Next base: position 9,641 of record DATNFX010000126.1, on the reverse strand, counting down.
TCGTCAGCAGTGCCAATCGGATTGAGTTCACCAGCGCAGAATGCCTTGCTGACGGCATTGGGGCGACCGGCAACATGACCCGCTGTCAGCGCATATGTGGTTGTGCCGTCGGTAACCAGACAACCCAGTGTGCCAAAGCGTTCGTGCCCTTGAACCTCCGAGTAGACGGGCATTCCGCCACAATACCGCCGTGGCTGGTCTGAAATCGCGGGAACCATTGGTTCCCAGGCAGCGGTTTGAGGCGCCGCTTCGACCACGCATACAGGCACTTGACGACCATCAGGAAGATCAATTGAAGGTGAAATAAAATTCTGCGGATCCTCGCGAAAGTCGGCTGCCTCACGCCACGATCGTACGAACACAAGCACACAGGGCCACGACCATTTCGTTATGACACTGTTGTCTAAGCGACGTGGTCCAAGGTCAGCCTTATTACCTTTGTATACCGCGTGCGGGTCCCGGCTATTTGGATCGTTTTCCCTAATCAAGTATCTGCCTATGGCCGTTGCTATCACGCCTCCTTTACGAGCTAAATGCACATGAGCAGCCTCTCTTGCTTCCAGCAGATCGATGAGCGATAAGGCATTGAAGTCTCGAGCGGGCATTATTGAAGTGATAGATGACAGCGGCATTTAGTTACTCCTATGGAAATCGTTTGTTGGCAGAGACTGGCAAGATTTATGCATGGTTCGCGGTGGATAGGGGTGCATGTTCACCTCTGCGGGCGCTCAATTCTAATGACTTCCAACCCGATTTCGTTTCAATGGCCTGTTTTATTTTGGGGGGTTCTTCGAAAAGCTGGAAAATCATCGCTTAGGCTAGCAGCAAACCGAGCAAAAAACGGATCATTCCGGCGCCGAGGATTACCCAGAAGGGATTGGGGCGAAATCGGATCAGCGTGAAGATCGACAGGACCATGATCGTTACGCCGACCCAGGAGTGAATGCCTGCGCGGCCGACGCTCAACGCTGCTGCGACCAGCAATCCCACAACTGCCGGCGCTACGCCTCGTAAGAATGATTGAACCTGTTCGTTGTCGCGAAAGCGACGCAGAGAAGACGCGGCGGCAATCGTCATCAAGAATGCCGGAAGAAAGATACTGACTGTCGCCACGAGAGCTCCGAGCGTGCCGGCAACACGATAGCCAACGAACGTCGCCGTAATCAGCACGGGACCGGGCGTAATTTGTCCGAGCGCGAAAGCATCCGCGAACTCCTGGTGTGTCAACCAATGATGCGTGTTGACCACTTCAGACTCAATCAGCGGCACCATCACCAACCCGCCACCAAATGTCACACTGCCGATGCGAAGGAAAATCGTCGAGAGAGTAAGCAACAAACCGAGCTTCGCAAGCAGAGGCATTCCGAGAGCAAGCACGCTGATGGACCTAAGCGTCGTGAGTTCTTCTTCTTTCTCCTCCGCGCGTGTCTGTCGTGGAGTTCGTCGCTGTCTTGCTAATCGTGTGCGAATACGCGTCCGGCGTCGCGCAACAAACGTGCGGAGATTTCGCAGCCGGCGTAACTGCTTTTCAGCGATTGACTCGATGTAGATTCCGATCAACCCGGCCGCAAACACGACTTCGAGCACGGTAGCGTCAAGAATCGCCACGGCCAGAAACGCCGCCACCGCAAGGAACCACTGCCAGCGCTCCGTCAGAATGTTCTTGCCCATGCGCCAGGCAGTCACAAGGATCAACGCCACCACAGCGCCGTTCAAGCCATGGAAGAATCGCTCCGAACCTGAAAGGTTGTGCACGTGCTTGTACATGATTGCGAGCGCAATCATGATGAGCATCGAAGGCAGAATGAAGCCGCCCATTGCTACTGCAGCGCCACGCCAGCCACGCAAACGCACTCCGATGTAGGTAACTGAATTGCCGGCACTGGTTCCAGGAAGACTTTGGGCGAGCGCTACGGCTTCGGCAAATTCAGAATCCGTGAGCCAGTGTCGTTTGCGCACGGTCAGCGTCCGGATTTGCGCCAATACCGCGACACCACCGCCAAAGCCAACCAAGCCGATTTTTAAGAATGATAAGAAGAGACCGCCGAGAGTTGCAGTGCGGGAGATTCGTTCAATTCTTCTGCGAGTGAAGCGTACTCGCCGGCGCATCTCATCTGCGCGCGCGCGAATTCTTTTCCCTCGAGTTACCGAATGGCTCACCAAACTATCCACAGATTACACAGATTACTTTATACAGTATCTGTGTAGTCTGTAGATAACGAAGTTTTGCGATTTAGCACTTCTCTGACTTTTCTGGTGAGTGCAATCCAGGTGAAGGGCTTTTGAATGAATTTCACGTTTGCATCCAGCACGCCGTGCTGAACGATCGCTTCGTCCGTGTAGCCGGACATGAACAGAACGCGGATCGATGGTCGTAACTCCAGCAAGCGATCCGCGACTTCCTTGCCACTGATCTCCGGCATCACGACGTCCGTGAGTAAGAGATCGATCGAGCCCGCGTGCGCCGTGCAAAGACGAATCGCTTCGTCGCCGCTTCTTGCATCGAGAACGTTGTAACCGGCCTGCATCAGGATCTTTCGTGTCAGTCCACGCACGACGTCTTCGTCTTCCACGAGCAGAATCGTTTCTGTGCCTCTTGGCGCGTTTGACTCTTCCTGCCCGGCAATCCTGTTCGCTGTGGCGTCGTCAATGCGCGGCAGGTAAACCTTGAACACGGTTCCGAACCCCGGCTCACTGTAGACCCAGATGTTGCCTCCGCTCTGTTTCACAATACCGTAGACCGTGGAAAGGCCAAGACCGGTCCCTTTACCGACTTCTTTAGTCGTGAAGAAGGGCTCGAAGATTCTAGCTTGCGTCTCCTGGTCCATGCCGCTTCCGGTGTCGCTTACCGCGAGCATGACGTACTCTCCCTGGTTTACGGCGACGTGCTTTGCAGCGGTCTGAGCGTCAAGCGAGACGTTTGCTGTTTCGATAGTCACTCGACCTCCGCGCGGCATTGCATCACGTGCATTGACGACGAGGTTCACGATGATCTGTTCGACCTGACAAGGATCCGCTTTGACGCTGCCGAGGTCAGTTTCCAGTCGTGTGGCAAGTTTGATGTTTTCACCGATCAGACGTGTCAACATCTTCTGCATGTCTTTCACCACGTCATTCAGATCGAGAACCTTTGGCTCGAGAATTTGCTTGCGACTGAACGCGAGCAGTTGTCGCACTAAAGAGGCCGCCCTTTCGGCGGCCTTCTTGGTCTCTTCGAGATTTCGACGAATGGGATTTTCCAATCCCACTCGTCTGAGCGACAAATCCGTGTAGCCCATGATGGCGGTTAACATGTTATTGAAGTCGTGCGCCACACCGCCGGCAAGTTGTCCGATGGCTTCGAGTTTCTGCGACTGCTGAAGCTGCAATTGACTCGCGCGCAGCGCCTCTTCAGCACGTTTGCGTTCGGTGATATCTCTAGCGCTGCCTTGTACCGCCACGGGCACTCCATTCTCATAAATCAAGCGGCTGCTCACTTCGATCGGAACGCGGCTGCCATCTTTTCTGATAGCTTCGCATTCATAAATTGTCAGGGAATGGTCTGCGAGTTTTTCCTTTAAACGTGTGTGAATATGATCGAGGTAATGGCGTGGAACGACATCGGAAATTCTCATCTGCAGTATTTCTTCACGCGAATAACCGATTAAATCCTCACCGGCTTTGTTGACCATTATGTAATGGCCTGCCAGATCATGGACGTAGATGGCGTCCTTCGCATTTTCGAAATAGTCGCGATATCGGTCCGCGCTTTGACTCAAACTTGCTTGCTCCAGTGAATCGTCCGCGAGGTAGAAATCGCCCTCGTGAGTTGGCTCTTCGGCGATCTCGATGTCCAGTTGTGAAGTGTTCATGATTAAGTTCTCAAATGTGGCGAAATGAAGAGAGCGCGGCGTCCACCCCTTTTCAAAATGGACGACCACGCCCCCAACCGCGCACGCAGCCCAACGACGGAGTCTGCCTCCCACGTGCGCTAGCGTTGATCGGTGTCCCACGCGCGTAATCCGATCAACGATCGAATAGGAGACTATAAGTGAGTGTAGATTTGTGTGGTATCGGACGGAGCCTTAATGATTTGTAAGTCTTTGCCCTACAGAGATGAGCCACAAAAGGCACATAAAGCACAAAAGACACAAAAAGACAGATTAAACTAAGGCAGCGATTTTGTGCCTTTTGTGCCTTTTGTGGCTCTATTCGACCAGCCCGTTGCGGATTGCGTAGTGAGTTAGCTCTGCGTTGGTCCTCATTTCCATCTTGTCGAGGATGCGACGTCGATAAGTGCTGATCGTTTTGTTGCTGAGGGATAACTTCGAAGCGATTTCATTAACTGTTTGTCCTGAGGCAATCGAACGCAACACTTCGAATTCACGATTCGAGAGACCCTCATGCGGCACTTTGCCTGGCTGCGATAGTTGCAGAACCATCTTCTCGGCCAGAGATGGACCAACGTACTGGCCACCCTTGATGATCTTCAGGATCGCGCGACGCAACTCTTCTCCGGAACTCGCTTTGTTGATGTAACCCGAGGCCCCGGCTTTGAAAGCCCGAACGGCATATTGCTCTTCGGCGTGCATACTGAGGATCAAGACGGGCATGCGGGGACGAAGTTGTTTCAGCTCCTCGAGCACCTCCAGGCCACTCCGGCCGCCGAGAGAAATGTCGAGTACGGCAATGTCCCAATGCTGTTTGCGAACCAGCGCGATTGCCTCTGCTCCTGAACGAGCTTCTCCAAACGTCGCACTTTCCTCAGTGAACATCTCCTTGATGCCACGGCGAACAACTTCATGATCGTCGATTGTCAGGATCTTCAGCATCGAGGTCCTTTATCCACAGATTACACAGATTTTTCTTAAGCTCCGATGGGGACTCGCACGAGGACGGTAGTGCCGCCACCTTCTTTTCCCGTGATGCGTACTTCACCGCCCACCAGCAGCGCGCGCTCTTTCATTCCGAGTAAGCCGAGTGATGCGGTGTTACTTCTTTGACTCTCAGTTATCCCCCGGCCATCATCCCTGACTTCCAACTCGAAACAATTGTCATCGCGCCCCAGCTTTACGTAAACGTTAGCCGCACCGGAGTGGCGTAGAACGTTTGTCAGTATTTCCTGCAGGATGCGAAACACCGCGGTCGCTCGTTCACGACTCAATTCAATATCGCTGGCGTAGTTGGTCCAGTGACACTTGAGTCCTGACCGTGCCTGAAACTGCTCGATCTGCCATTCAATTGCTGCCACCAGACCCAGGTCGTCGAGCACGCCGGGCCGCAGTTCAGAAGCGATTCGTCGCACCGTGTTTATGGTCGTCTCGATCAATCCCGTCATACTGCTGATGCGGTTGTGAATCTCGAAAAGGTGTGAACTGTCGCTGTGGCTATTCAGTGTGTTATCGATTTTTTCGAGATCCCACTTTAGCCCCGTGAGGATGCCGCCGAGTTCATCATGTATCTCACGCGCGATGCGTGTGCCTTCTTCTTCACGCGCCGAGTGGAGTCTGGCCGAAAGCGCTCGCAGTGCTTCTTCGGCCAGCTTTTGTTCTGTGATGTCGTTGGCGACCCAGAGGTAGCAGGGCTCGCCGTCGAGCTCGCACATCACCGCCGACGTGTTTGCGATCACTTCGCGCCGCCCATCCTTCGATGTAAAGCGAACTTCCAAGCTCACCGCTGGTTTCGGGTTCGTTAATAGGTAGCGAATTTTTTCAGCCACGCCACGGCCCATGGACGATTCGAACTTGAAGATCGATTCGTTGATAACCTCTGTACGTGAGAAGCCGGTGCCTTGTGTCCACGAGTCGTTGACTTCAAGGACCACGCCATCCCTGATCCGGAGGATGCCCATACGAAATGGACTGAGGTGAAAGATTTTGGCAAAGCGTTCTTCTGAAGCGCGCAAAGCTTCCTCGGCTCGCTTTCTCGCCGTTATGACCTGGGTGAAGAGAATGAGCCCGCCGATTTCGCCGTCAACTTTGCGCCAGGGAAGACTCTCCCACTGCAGCCATCCCATACTGCCATCGGAGGCGACATAGGATTCTTCATCGCATCGTTCGACTGCGCCCGCAAGGATCCGGCGATGGACTTCTCGCCAATGTTCCGGAATCTCAGGAAAGACTTCATAGTGTGATCTTCCGGCGAGATCCTGCCCCTGGAGATCGTAGTCCGTCAGAAAACGGTCGCTGACCTGGATGTAACGCATCTCCGTGTCGAACATTGCGATCGCAGCCGGGGTGTGTTTGATAAACAACCGCAGCAGTGACTGCTCGTTGGTCAACAGGGGCTGCGCAGGAATCGAGGGAGCTCTTTTCATTTCCTCTCTCCCTAGGGCGATATGAGGTTGAGGTTCAAAACTATATTTTTAGAACGAACGCATTCTACTACTTTTTACTCACGACCAGCACAACAAACGAGCCGGGCTTGATGCTGCGCTGAGGTCTGCCGCCTGGGGTTGCCGCCGGTGTTTCGAGATACTCGGCCGCGCTGAGAAAGATCTTCTGCGTTTTTGGATCGAAAGCCATGGTGCGCGCGCTTGGCTGCGTTTTAACTGGACCAGCGTCTTCGTAGTCGTCCGCAGATTTTTCATGAAAGATATTCAGGACACCCTCGCTGCACGAAAAGAAAACCAGCTTCGACTGCGGATCGAAGGCAGCATAGTCTACGCCACGCCCAATGGCGAAGCTGTTGATAACTCGTCCTGAGACCGCATCCATCACGACCATCTTTGGTTCATTGCGGCAGCCAATGAACAATCGTTTCGTCTTCGCGTCGTAGGCCAAACCAGTCGGCGTCTTCGCCACGCCGATCGGAAAACGTTTCTTTACTTCCAGTGACTTAGGATCGAAGACGGCGACCTCGTTTGTATTTTCGAGGTTCACATACACTACGCCATCGGCAACTACGGCCGATTCGCCATCGCCCTCGACCTTCACAGTGCCTGTGACCTGGCCGGTTTTCGCGTCGATAGCAGTGATGTCGTGCGAACCATGATTGTTCGTGAAGATTCGTTTTGTGCCGGGATCGTAATAGATTCCGTCTGGTCCTTTACCGACCTCGATCTTGTTGATGAGTTGCAAGGTCGTGGGATCGAACATTGAAACTTTATTCTCACGGCCGTTGCTGGTGAATCCATGTTTGAACTCGGAGACGATCGCGATTCCGTGAACTCCGGGTGTGTCCGCGATGGTCCCAATGAACTTACCGTTATCGGGATCGATCACGTCCACTTGCGTTTCGTGCGACAAGTATAGACGTCGCGCGGCGCTATCGATTGTTACGTAGTCGAAACCACCATTGCCCGGAACGGAATAGCGAGTCTCGACTTTGTATCCGGTACTTGTCTGAAAGAACATCAAAGCGACGGACAACGCAATCTTGATGATCATTGGATTTCTCCTGTCTTTGTGGCATTTTCTCTCCGATGCGGATTTTCTTCAATGCCATTACGTTGTTACTCATCATGGATCCGCTGGGTAACATTCCGCCATTCCTGACGACACTGAAACACGTGCAGCCCGATCGGCGTCGAAAGGTGCTGGTCCGGGAGATACTCTTTGCTTACCTCGTCCTGCTCGTGTTTTTGTTTTTGGGCAAGTATCTGTTGCGGCTGTTGAGTCTTCAGGAAGAGACGATAAGTATCGCCGGCGGTATTGTTTTGTTTCTCATTGCGCTGCGGATGGTATTTCCCAGCGACCATGCTCCCGGCGAAACGCTCAGCGGCGAGCCTTTCTTAGTGCCACTCGCGATTCCATTGATCGCCGGCCCATCGACACTCGCTTCACTACTCTTGTTGCAGACGAGTTCAAGCAGCACGTTGCAACTTTGGAGCGCTCTGACGCTCGCCTGGCTGGCGACTGCCATAATCCTGCTCTCCTCCACACTCCTCTATCGCTTGTTGAAGGAACGAGGACTAATCGCGGTGGAGCGATTGATGGGAATGCTCCTCGTTATGCTCGCCGTGCAGATGTTCATCAACGGCCTCGCGAAGTTCCTCAAGCCATAAAAGCTACTAAAACGTCACAACTGCGAAAGAAATGTCAAAAAGGTAAAAGATCGAGACGACGAATTTTGTTAATGCTGGTCACAACTTTTACGGGAGAGGTAAAGACCATGCTTAACAAGAGGGTATTGACTGTATTCAATGTATTGATGCTAGTAGCGGTTTTTTCCATCGTCGTGCGGGCGCAGGATACGCCACACCGGCTCAACGACAAGGAAGTCAAGAAACTAATGAACCAGCTCAAGAAAGACACGGGCAGGTTTCGCAAGAGCTTTGACTCGTCGCTGGATCGAAGCCGGCTAAATGGCTCGCACCGGGAAGACGATATCAACCGGTTCCTGAAGAATTATGAAGACGCCACGGAGCGGTTGTATTCGCGGTTCAAAGATAACAAGTCTGTTGGTGGGGATGTTGAGGCTGTGTTGGATGGGGCGGCTGAGATTGACCGGTTCATGACGCGGCGCCTGGCAAGTGAAAGGGCTGAACGCGACTGGGCGGCAGTGCGTCAGGACCTGAGGCAGCTGGCGGAAGCTTACAACGTTAGCTGGCGCTGGTGGACCTGAGCTTCATCGGAACGTACTTGGGCGATGCGGAACGTACTGTAGGGGCGGCCCTCCGTGGCCGCCCGGCGTGGAACTCGATCTTGGCAAACACGCAGGGTGGCCAAGACGGAATACCACGCCGGGCGGCCACGGAGGGCCGCCCCTACAGTACGTTCTGTGCTGGTTAATTCCGGGGGAATTTTTTGATTTGGTCGGGTAACGGGGCGACGAGGAAGGTGGTGGTGGTTTCGTTGCCCGCCGAGACTTTGATTGTTTGTGAGCCGAGGAGGGAGCGGGTTCTTTCGGGAAGGGTTTTCTCGTCGATTAACAGGATGTGCTCGCCGGGGGGCAGGTCGCCGATGATGAAGTAACCTTTTTCATTCGTCAGCGTGTCGCGACCGCTGCCGGTTACAACGCGAACGTCAGGCAACGGCTGTTCGGATTCGTCGAGCCGCCCGTTCTCGTTCAAATCAAGCCACACCACGCCACTGATGCGCCCGGTGCGCACGACTCGAAAGTCCACGATGACGTCACGGTTCGACTCGATCGTGATCAGTTGTTGAGTCTGGTCCAACAGCGTCAGATCCGCCCGCACCGACAAAAGGTCGAGGTAGACCGAATGCTCACCTCGAGCAACGCTTTCGATACGAAAGAGACCGCTGGCGTCTGAAACCACATACCGGCTGCCATCCACACGGACCTGCGCATTTGCCTGTGGTAGATCGACACCCGGATCGAACCGGCCATTGATGTTCACGTCCTGGTAGACTCGTCCATACACAGCCGCGTAAGAACCCAGGTCTGCGAGTGGACCATTGATCGCGCGTTCGGCTCGCTTGGAATTGAAAAGGAAGCCATGCAGGCTGAGCAACGCGGTCGTGCCGGTTTGCGTCTTCAAGTAACTAAATTGCAGGGCGTTGTTTCGCGGCAGCTTAATCGAAGCGGACAGATGCTCCGAAGTGTAGAGGGAAGACGAGTTACTTCTCGTGTAGCCGAGTCCACCGCTGAAGCTCAGACGATTGTTGAATAGACTCGACATCTGCCAGGTTGCCATACCGCTAAGCAGTCCGTGACTACCTACCGACTGGCTCACTTCAAGTGTATTCCATTCATTAACG
>DATNFX010000125.1:0-4889 GCA_035606195.1 Pyrinomonadaceae bacterium | reverse complement strand
CAAAACGACACTGCTCAACGCGCTCTCCGCCTACATTCCGGAAAACGAGCGCATCGTCACCATCGAAGACTCGGCGGAACTTCAGCTTCAGCAGCCACACGTGGTCCGGCTCGAAACCAGACCGCCAAACATCGAAGGTCGCGGTGAAGTTACTCAGCGAGATCTCGTCAAGAACGCGCTGCGTATGCGTCCCGATCGCATCGTCATCGGTGAAGTTCGTGGCGGCGAAGCCATCGACATGCTTCAGGCTATGAACACTGGTCACGACGGTAGTTTGACCACGGTTCACGCCAACACACCGCGCGACGCTCTGGCCCGTCTCGAGACGATGATTCAGATGACGGGTATGCGTCTTTCCGATCGCGCCATGCGACAACAGATCGCTTCGGCTTTGAATCTGGTCGTGCAGGTCGCGCGCATGTCGGATGGCTCGCGCCGCGTGACGTCGATTTCGGAAGTGACCGGCATGGAAGGCGAGACGATCACGATGCAGGAAATTTTCCAGTACGAGAGACAGGGAGTCGACAAAGAGGGCACGGTGCTGGGTCGCTTCCGTCCAACTGGTATTCGTCCAAGATTCGCCGAACGGTTGAAGGCTTGCGGACTGCAACTGCCGCGTGTCTTCTTCGAGGAGATGTAAGCAAATGGTTATATCGTTTCTCGTATTCGTCTTCGCACTGTTCCTGGTCCTGGGCGCCTACCTGCTTGCGACTCACGGCACCGAGCAAAAGCGCGTGCGGTTGCAAAAACGACTGTCTGAGGCGTTGATGCATTCGGCGCATACCGAAGACATCGACGTGGTACTCGCTCGCAACGAGCTGATGAGCGAGATCCCCTGGATGAACCAGATGTTGATAAACATCCAGGCAACATTCCACTTGAAACGGATGTTGGACCAGGCCGATCTCCACATCACGCCATCGCGGCTGCTGATGTTTTCGTTCATGGCGGGCATGCTGGGCGGTTTGGCGGCGTCGGTCCTGACTGTTTTCATTCCGATCATGATCCTGGTCGGACTGGTTTGTGCTTCGATACCGCTGGTTCACGTTTGGTACAAACGTAAGAAACGCTTTGATGCCTTTTTGGAACAGCTTCCCGAAGCGCTCGATCTGGTTAGCAGAGCGCTGAGCGCGGGACACGCATTTTCTGAAGCGCTCCACATGGTTTCGTGCGAAATGCCGGAGCCCATCGCTACTGAGTTTCGTAAAACTTACGAAGAACAGAATCTCGGTCTTTCAATAAAACTGGCACTCGAAAACCTGACGCAGAGAATGCCGCTGCTCGATCTGAAGATGTGTGTGACTGCGGTTCTGATTCAGCGTGAGACGGGCGGTAACCTCGCCGAGATTCTCGAGAAAGTTGCGTACACAATTCGCGAACGATTCCGCATCATGGGCGATTTGAAAACGTTGACCACCAGTTCGCGCATGTCTGCGTGGCTGCTTTGTGGTTTGCCGATCGTCGTGGCGCTCGCAGTCACTTTCCTGAATCCCGATTACATGAGCGTGTTGTGGAAGGATCCGCGCGGCCACTACCTGATCGCGTTGGCTTTGGTCATGCAGATCACGGGTATGTTGGTTGTCAGGAAGATTCTCAAGATACAGATCTAATCCACAGATCACGCAGATTCAAAACCAAGGAAGAGCGCAGCGATGATACTCATAATAGGCATCTCAACTTTTGGCTTGATTTCACTCGGAATGCTGGGTGTCTACTGGTTGCTTTACAAGCCCCAGAGTGCGGCCACTGAAAGACTGCGCCGCATGGGTGGTGGTAAGGAAGTTAGCGTTCCCAGCGCTCAAACGGGGGCCGCCGTCATGCCGAATGATGGTCCGGCTACCGAGATTGCGCAGCGATTGGCGCAGCCGTTCAACAAGTTGCTGCCTGTCTCGGCAACGGAAGCAAAGAAGTTACAAAAGCAATTGATGCACGCCGGATATCGTTCGGCAGAAGCACCGATGATCTTTCGCGCAATGCATATCGGCGCGATGGCCGGTTTCCCGTTGCTGGTTGCCGGCGTATGTGCTTTGACCGCGCGACCGTTGGACAAAGCCGTCATCTTCATCATCATCGCTTTTGTCGCGGGCTTCTTCCTGCCACGCTATTTCCTGGGACGCGTAATAAAGAAACGGCAAAGACTGATTCGTTGGGGCCTGGCCGATGCGCTTGACCTGATGGTCGTTTCAGTTGAAGCAGGTCTGGGTTTGAATGCGGCGATGTTGAAAGTTTCCAGCGAATTAAGAGAGGTGCATCCGCCAGTTGCAACTGAATTCGAACTCGCGAACCTCGAAATCAGAGTCGGACGCGAACGTGACGAAGCATTGCGTAATCTCGCGGAACGCACCGGCGTCGACGATCTGCACAGCCTTGTAGCTATGCTGATCCAGACCGACAAGTTTGGTACGTCTATCGCGAAGGGCCTGCGAGTGTTTTCAGATTCGATGCGCACCAAACGGCGCCAGCGAGCTGAACAGGAAGCTCAGAAAGCTGCAGTCAAACTGCTGTTCCCGCTTGCGTGTTTCCTGTTCCCGACGCTCTTTATCGCAATCCTTGGCCCGGCCGCCCTGAACCTCATGGACACGCTCGGCAAAATGTAGAGGAGTGGACCAATGAACAAACGAAGATTACTAGCTGTTCTGATAGCTTTTGTTTTGACGATCGCTGCGACAGCGATGTGGAGTGCTTCCACGATCCAGCGTGAAGGTGATCCGGATGCGATCGTCCTGGAAGATTCAGGTTCGGAAGCGGGTGTCGACCAGCCAAAGAAGAAGGGCGGAAACAAAGTCGTCAAAGTTCTGGCAGCGCCGTTCAAGTTGTTCGGGAAAATGTTTGGCGGTGGTGATGAGCAGAACAAAGTCTATCGCATGAGAGAGAAAGACGCGCAACGGTTTGAGAGTGCGGGCGTCGAGAAGATTGAGGATGCGCGCCACCAGGGCACGAAGCGCGACACGTCGTCTGCTTCAGCACAAGAGCACCTCGAAGCAGGCCGCGACTATCTTTTGGAAGGAAATTATAACGACGCCATCAGCGAGCTCTCGATGGCTACCTCGCTCGATCCGAAACTGACCGAAGCGCACAACCTTCTGGGTGTGGCGTACGACAAGAAGGGCTTTACAGATCGCGCGCGCGACTCGTTTGAACGTGCAGTGAAGATGACTGAGGATGCCGATACACTTAACAACCTCGGCTTCTCGCTCTATCAAAACGGTAACTATCGCGCCGCCGTCGATCGTTTGAAGCGAGCAGCAAGACTAGCGCCAACTGACGAACGCATTCTGAACAATCTGGGCCTGGCCTACTGTCGTCTCGGCAAGATCGATGAAGCTTATAAGGCGTTTGCACGGGCTACTGGTCCATTGAATGGTAATCTCAATACCGCCAAGATGCTCGAACGCTTCGGCCGTGAAGACGACGCCATTCGTTACTACGAAGCAGCACGCACGATCGATCCGAACAACACCCTCGCTCTTCGCCGCCTGGCCGATCTCTACCAGCGTGTAGGCCGCGCCATGGAATCGGAAGCTGCTAAATCCGCACTCGCGTTGGCTTCGAATAATAGCGCCAACTCAACCGGAAAATAGGCCCTATAGGTCTTATAGGACCTATTCCTGAGAAACGAGAACCTAACATGTCGCACACCGCAATTCTGACCCGCGCGGAAATCGAGAGCATGGGCCCTCCGCTGCCCGAGGAGATCACCGACACCGGCATCTCCGAGCAGTTCCTTTGCGATCTCGCGTTGAAGCACGTCGCCATGCTGCCGGAGCCGACGACCGTCGCAGTTTCCGAACGCATCAACCTCCCGCGGACGCTAACCGAGGACCTGCTCCAACAGCTGTACCGCGAAAAGCTGATCGAAGTGAAGATGCAGTCGGCCATCGGTTCTACCCGCTACGCGATGCTAGACCATGGCTGGGATAGGTTAGCCCGGTTGCTTTCCATTAGCGGTTACGTTGGACCAGCGCCGGTTTCATTGCGCGACTACTCGCACATGATGAAACTGCAGTCGATTCCATCGAACACGGCGGACATGGAGACAGTGCGACAAGCGTTTCATGACCTCGTCCTTCCGGAGTCGCTGCTGCAAACACTGGGTTGTGTTATCAATTCGCGCCGATCCCTGTTTCTCACCGGACTGCCTGGTACCGGTAAGACTGCTGTCGCTGAGCGCATCAACGGAGCATTAGCGGGTGGCATTTGGATTCCGTACGCGGTAGAGATCGACGGCCAGATCATTCGCGTCTTCGACGGGCATTGTCACGAACCGATGCCGAAGGAAGACACACCGATCGACCACGATCATCGCTGGGTGTTGATTCACCGGCCGCTCGTCGTCGTTGGTGGTGAGTTGACGTTGGAGAACGCTGACTTAACGTGGAGCGAAGCCGCGAAGTTCTACGAAGCGCCGTTCCAGATGAAATCAAATGGTGGAACGTTGGTCATCGACGACTTTGGTCGCCAGCGAGTTGCGCCGCAGGATCTCTTGAATCGTTGGATCGTGCCGCTGGAACGACGTGTGGATTATCTCGCGCTGCACACGGGAAAGAAGATCGAAGTTCCGTTTGAACAGCTCGTCGTCTTTTCTACGAACCTTGACGAAAAAGATCTCGCTGACCAGGCGTTTCTACGACGCATGGGATATCGCGCGCGCGTCGAACCACCCACACCGGCAGCGTACACCGCCATCTTCAAACAGCAAGCTGACCGGCGAGGAATCGCGGTCGAGCAACCGGTGTTGGACCACATTCTGACGAAGTATCGTGTCGAGCACAGGCAGATGAAAGGTTGCGAACCGCGTGACATTCTCGATCGCGCCACAGACATTTGCCGGTTCGAAGGCAAGAACACGCAACTTACACCGCACATCGTCGACATCGCCTGGCGCAATT
>DATNFX010000124.1:0-10411 GCA_035606195.1 Pyrinomonadaceae bacterium | reverse complement strand
TGTGGAGCCACAGTCACGCTCGACGGCTACGCACGCGAATGGACCAAAGGCAAGCGAACGCTTTATCTCGTCTACGAAGCGTACGACGCAATGGCGTTGACTGAAATGCAGCGCCTCGGTGGTGAAGCTCACAAACAGTTCGAAATCGCCCATCTCGGCATCGTGCATCGCACCGGACGTCTCGAGATCGGCGAAACGAGCGTCGTCATCGCTGCCAGCGGCCCACACCGCAAGGCAGCTTTCGAGGCCTGCGAATGGGCCATCAAAGAACTCAAACGCACGGTTCCTATCTGGAAAAAGGAAGTGTTTGAAGGCGGCGAAGAATGGGTTGAGCCACAGATGAACACGGATGTCTAAGACGCGGATGAATACGGATTGATCCGTATTCATCCGTCTAACTTGTTATCCGTTTATATCTGTGGTTTCTGTCTCTTCCTCGGCGGCCGCTTCTACGAGGGAGGCGCTGGTGACTTTGTCGCCCGCGTCGGTTTTGATCAGACGCACACCTTGCGCGCTACGGCCCGTCTTGCGGATGTCAGCGGCTTCGAGGCGGATCAGCTTGCCTTGCTGCGTGATGATCATGATCTCCGACTCCTCTTCGACCGGGAACACTGCCACCACCTTGCCGGTCTTTTCAGTCGTCTTCATGTTGATGACGCCTTTACCACCACGCGATTGCAGCCTGTACGTTGTGATCAAAGTCTGCTTGCCGTAGCCCTGTTCGGAAACGGACAACATCCGCTCCTTGTCGTCCGCGGAAACGGGGCAAACTGAAACAACGAAGTCGTCCTGGCGCAAGTCGATGCCACGCACACCACGCGTCGCACGTCCCATTGGCCGCACGTTCTTCTCGTCAAAGCGAATGGCGAGCCCATTGTGCGTCGCGATGAAGATGCGTTTCGTGCCGTCAGTCAATACAACGTCGAGCAGCTGATCGCCGTCGTCTATATTGATCGCGATGATTCCGTTGGTACGAATGTTCTGGAAGTCGGCAAGTGACGTCTTCTTGATCACACCTTTGCGCGTGACCATCACCACATAACGACCTTCAGCAAACTCGCGCACCGGAACGACGCCCGCCAGCTTGCGATCGGAAGGTATGTTGATGAGATTCACCACTGCCTTGCCGCGTGCCGATGCCGCAGCGTCGGGCACTTCGTGAACTTTCAACTTATAGACCATGCCATCGTCAGTGAAGATCATCAGATAAGCGTGCGTCGAAGCGATAAAGAGATGTTCGACGAAGTCGCCATTCTTCGCAGCAGCGCCAAAACGACCCTTACCACCGCGACCCTGGCGCGAGTACGTCGTGATCGGAGTTCGCTTGATGTAACCGCTGTTGGTGACAGTGATCGCGACGTCTTCATCCGCGATGAGATCCTCGATTGAGAGCTCAACGCCTTCGTCGACGATCTCCGTCCGACGTTCGTCACCGAAGTCTTTCTTGACTTCTTCGAGCTCTTTCGCAATCACGCGTCGCAGAGACCGTTCATTTCCGAGGATCTCTTCGAGCTCGGCGATGAGCTTGATGACCTGTTCGTACTCGTCGGTGATTTTCTGTCGTTCAAGAGCTGAGAGCCGTCGCAATTGCAGGTCGAGAATTGCCTGTGCCTGAATCTCTGAAAACGCGAGACCTGACATCGTCTTCTGCAGCTTCGCCAGATGCGTCTTGATCTGAACGTCTGCGCCAAGACCTTTCCACGTCTTGATTTCAGCCGTGGTCTTCAAGTCACCCTGTAACCACTGCCGCGCTTCGTCAACTGAACGTGAGTTGCGAATAAGAAAGATAATGGCGTCCAGCGCATCAATCGCCTTCGTCAGTCCCTCGAGAATGTGCGCGCGAGCTTTTGCCTTGCGCAGCTCGTATTCCGTGCGTTTGCGCACCACTTCGCGACGAAACTCGATAAACGCCTCGAGCATCTCCTTAAGATTCAGAACTCGTGGCTGCCCGTTAACGATGGCGAGATTGATGACGCCGAACGACGATTGCATCGGCGTCAACTTGTAGAGTTTATTGAGCACCACTTGCGGCACTGCATCGCGTTTGAGCTCGACAACGATGCGCATACCACTGCGATCTGATTCATCGCGTAGATCTGAAACGCCGTCGACCTTCTTTTCGTTGATGAGCTCGGCGATGCGCTCGAGCAAACGCGCCTTGTTTACCTGAAAAGGAATCTCTGTGATGACGATCGCATCGCGTTCCTGCGCACCGCGGCCGATTCGATCGATTCCGGCACGCGCGCGCAACTGTAAAACGCCGCGGCCTTCTTCGTAAGCCTTTTTGATCTCGTCGCGACCGTAGATAAATCCGCCCGTCGGAAAATCCGGACCAGTCACGATCTTCGTGAGGTCCTGGACAGTAGCTTCGGGGTCTTTCAGTAACGCGAGTGTCGCGTCGACGATTTCAGTCAGGTTGTGCGGCGGAATCTTGGTAGCCATGCCGACCGCGATTCCGTCAGAACCGTTAATCAGCAGATTCGGAAGCCGCGTCGGTAAGACTGTTGGTTCACTAAGCGACTCATCGTAGTTTGGTTGAAATACAACGGTCTCTTTTTCGATATCGGCGAGCACTTCATTCGTCAAACGCGCCATGCGTATTTCCGTGTAACGCATCGCCGCGGCTGCATCGCCGTCAACTGAACCGAAGTTCCCCTGGCCATCGATGAGCGGATAACGCATCGAGAAATCCTGCGCGAGGCGCACAATCGTGTCGTAAACAGGCATGTCGCCGTGCGGGTGATATTTACCGATCACGTCGCCGACGATACGAGCACTCTTTTTGTAGGCCTTGTTGTAAGTGTTGCCGAGCTCATGCATGGCCCACAACACGCGCCGGTGCACGGGTTTTAATCCGTCGCGAATATCGGGCAACGCGCGGCCGATGATTACCGACATCGCGTAGTCGAGATACGAACGCCGCATCTCGTCTTCGATGTTTATATGATTGCGTTCAGAAGTTGTTTCCATCTAACAGCCTTTCCAGTACAATCCCGCCACGCAGACTGGCCCCTGTTCAAGAGATACCGAGCTTGAGTTTGGCGCTTTTTCGGGGAAGAAAACGGGCGAAGCATCACTATCAACGTAGCCCGTATTTTAGCCTTTTTCGAGCCTGTTTGGCAATCACGGAAACTGGCATAAACTCCAATAGAATCAATAGCTTCGTGTAGCACTCCCGACCGTTTCACCCCAGTCGGCTCCCATGAGTGAACAACGAAATTGGAAACGAATTCGTGAGCGACTCGCGCTGCATCTACCGGTGCGTGTGCAGGGCCGCGAAACGCCTGATTTCGAATGGACCGAGATAACACGACTCACAAACGTAACCCCTTTCGGCGCCGGTTTTCCTCTCAAGCGGCCCACCGAAAAAGGCCGCTTGCTATTTATGACGATCCCGATGCCGAGGCAGTTGCGAGTGTTTGATCACGTGGAGAACCAATACCGGATATGGGCCATCGTGCGGTACATGAAGAGCTCCGTCACTGAAAAAGGCACCGTGTTTGACGTCGGTGTTGCGTTCATCGGCAAGAGGCCGCCGGCCAGTTTTGAAACAGAACCGTGGAAGCGTTACGACATCTCAACTACTGCTTTCGAGGCGCTGGCGCCAGCCGACGAGATATTGATCCCGCTTAGGGAGCAGCGAGTCCATACACGTTACGGCATCGCGGTCGATATGCGAGTGGAACTGTTGGATATCAAGGGCAAAGTGGTAATGAGTGAACACACAGTGACGGAAGAGATCAGCACCGGAGGCGCAACAGTTTTTACGACACTGGAGATCCCTGCGGGAAGATTAATTCGCTTGACCAGCGAGCAGTACAACATCACGGCACACGCAGCTATTCGAAAAAGAAGCACCGGCGTCGATGGCGTTCCGAGAATTCATGTGGAGTTCATAGATAGGGAATGGCCGTTGTAATATAAACGCCCTGAACATGGGTGATAACGGCACACAATCAGCCAAACGCGAGGATCCGCGAGCCTCGCCCGAGCGCTCGCCATTGCCGCAATGGGCGCTTGAAACAATCAGGCCCATGGTGGGCGTGCTGAGCCGTGTGTTCTTTAAGATTGAATTCCGAGGCCTCGAGAACGTGCCTAAGGATGGTGGCCTCATCATAGCTGCGAACCATCAGACGTATATAGATCCGTTCTGGCTTTCCGTTCCGATCAAGCGACCCACACGTTATCTGGCGTGGAGTGCTGCGTTCCGCTGGCCCGTCGTCGGTAGATGTCTGATCTGGTTTGGAGCATGGCCGCTGGCGCTGGAAGGAAGTGATCCGGCTGCGATACGAAGTTCGTTACAGTGGTTGCGTAACGGTGGTGCGATAGTGATTTTTCCGGAAGGCGCGCGATGCACCGTGACTGGAGATCTGGATCGATTCAAAGCGGGCGCCGTGCGATTGGCGATGGAAGCACAGGTGCCGATACTTCCGGTGACGATCAAAGGTGGAAATCGTGTTTGGCCGCGAGGCTGGCGTTTCCCACGACCAGGAAAAGTTGTGGTGACCTATCACCCGCTCCATCACGCCGAACCATGCCCCAACGAAGAAACTCGCGCCTGCGCACGCCGCGAAAGCGAACGCCTAGCCCAAGTGATCGCCTCAGCGCTCTAGCCACAGAAATCTTAGCCACAAAAAGGCACAAAAAGCACAAAATGATTAATGAGCGAAGGCGCTGAATTCTCTCTCAGGAGGAATTTGGGCGCCTTTACTTGTTGACGTTCTTTTTTGTGCTTTTTGTGCCTTTTGTGGCTAAGTTCTGAGTATGTGCATCATGGCGGCATGGATGAGGCCGTTGCTGGCGAGGAATTGTTCGCTGTAGATATCGAGTGGCTCGTCTTTGAAATTGGTGATGCGTCCACGGGCTTCGGTGATGAGGAGCGCGCCGGCGGCGACGTCCCAGGGGCTAAGACCGTCTTCCCAGAATCCATCGAAACGTCCACACGCCACGTAAGCCAGATCGAGCGCCGCTGAGCCATCGCGTCGCACTGCCTGTGCATTCATCGTGAAGTTCGTGAACTCGCGAGCGAAGTCCGGACGCTCACGCACGTTGTACGGAAAACCCGTGCACAACATCGCCTGGTTCAACTCGTCAACTGACGAAACACGAATCTTTCTGTCATTGAGCGTGGCGCCGTGGCCGCGTTCCGCCGCAAACATTTCATCGCGCATCGGATCGTAAACAACTCCGATCTCCAGCACGCCCGATCGCTCCACCGCGATCGAAACGCAGAAACACGGGTAACCATGGGCGTAGTTTGTCGTGCCGTCCAACGGATCGATGATCCACTTCCACTCGCTGCGTTTGCCGCCGACCAAAACCGCCTCGCCGGATTCTTCAGCGAGAATTCCATGTTGTGGGTGGTAAGAACGGATTCGCTCGATGATGAGGTTTTCAGCCGCGATGTCGGCTTCGGTAACGAGATTGATGTCGCCCTTTATACTAACTTTCGCGGATCCGAGACGTTGGACCAGCAGGTGTCCCGCCTCACGGGCTATGTCGATCGCAAAGTTAAGCATGGAGTAAAGGAATGTTGATACTCTTCTCGCGCGCCGTGTGTTCCGCTTCCTCATAACCGGCATCCACGTGTCGCGCGACGCCGAGGCCGGGATCGTTCGTCAAAACACGATTCAATCGCTTTGCTGCTTCGTCAGTCCCATCGGCAACGGAGACCTGACCGGCATGCAGCGAATAGCCAATCCCGACACCACCACCATGATGGAATGAAACCCAACTCGCGCCACTCGCCGTGTTGAGGAGGGCATTCAGAATGGGCCAATCCGCGACTGCATCCGATCCGTCCTTCATTCCCTCCGTTTCGCGAAACGGCGACGCCACCGAGCCCGTGTCGAGATGATCCCGACCGATCGCGATCGGCGCTTTGAGTTCGCCGCGCTTCACGAGATCGTTGATCGCCTCGCCCATCTCAGCCCGTTCACCGTAACCGAGCCAGCAGATTCGCGCCGGCAATCCCTGAAAGTGCACCCGATCGCGCGCTAGACGCAGCCAACGATTCAACGTGCGATCGTCCGGAAACATCTCGAGTGCGAGATCGTCAGTCTTACGAATGTCCTCCGGATCGCCTGATAATGCTACCCACCGAAACGGTCCCTTGCCTTCGCAGAAAAGCGGGCGAATGTATTCGGGAACGAAGCCGGGTATCTCGAACGCGTCTTTGCATCCTGCATCAAACGCCTGCTTGCGAATATTGTTGCCGTAGTCAAACGCAATCGCGCCCGCGCGCTTCAACGCCAGCATCGCTTCAACATGCTGGGCCATCGACGCTGTGGACTTCTCGACGTACGCAGCCGGGTCATTAGCACGCAGCTCGGCGGCATCATCCAGCGACATTTCCGACGGCACGTATCCATTCAAAGGATCGTGCGCGCTTGTTTGATCTGTAACTGCATCGACGTGAACGCCACGTCGCACCAGCTCAGGCAAAATCTCCGCACAATTGCCGACGAGGCCGACCGACACGGCCCGCTTCTGCTCGCGCGCGTCTTCAACGATGTCGAGTGCTTCTTCGAGCGTCATCGCGATGCGATCGCAGTAACCGGTGCGAACACGCCGTTCGATTCGACCCGGATCGACGTCAATGCCGAGAAACACAGCGCCATTCAACGTCGCCGCTAACGGTTGAGCGCCGCCCATGCCGCCCATACCGCCCGAGACAACCAGCTTGCCGGAAAGATCGCCACTGAATTGCCTGTCAGCCATTGCGGCGAATGTTTCAAATGTACCCTGCACGATGCCCTGTGTGCCGATGTAGATCCAACTGCCGGCAGTCATCTGACCGTACATCATCAGCCCGCGGCGTTCGAGCTCGTGAAAGTGTTCCCAGTTAGCCCAGGCGCCCACGAGATTCGAGTTCGCGATCAAAACACGGGGTGCGTGTTCGTGAGTGCGGAAGACGGCAACCGGCTTGCCCGACTGCACCAACAACGTCTCGTCGTTTTCGAGCACGCGCAATTCACGCACGATCGCGTCGAAGGCTGCCCAGTTGCGTGCCGCTTTGCCGGCGCCGCCGTAGACGATCAGTTCATCAGGACGTTCGGCCACATCGGGATCGAGGTTGTTCATCAGGCAACGAAGGGCTGCTTCCTGATGCCAACCTTTGCAGCTTAACTGCGCGCCGCGCGGAGCATGAACTACTCTGCTACTCATCGTCTTCCATTGACCGCCAGAGATTGCGGAACCAACGTGCAATATCTGTTTGCGTCAACTTCTCGAGCTCACCTGAGTCGAGCCAAACTCCGGCGCACTTATCGCACGTGTCGAGCGGCACTTCCTCAATAAAAATCTCTTTCAACGTACCGCCGTCGCAGCGCGGACATTTCATTGATGAGGTGCCGGCTTCCTTCGCCTGAGCCGCGATTCGCATCTTTTCGCGCAGCTTTGCGATCGCTTCCTGGTTCTTGCGATGAAAATATTCTTCTTCGAGACCGCGTCTACGGTCGTCCATTCCGTTCGACATTAATAGTCCTCCACGATCAGTGTTAATCCGCGGTTAATGAGTCAAATTCTCCTCGTACGATCACTGCTTTGATTTTTTCGATGTCACCTGCCATGGCGCGGTCTTGCGTCAGCGGTCGCACGTGCCGGCGCACAATATCGTAAGCCTGCTTCACGCCGAGTCCGGGTGCCTGCGGCCGGTATTCCAATGCTTGCGCGGCAACCAGCAATTCGATCGCCGTCGCCAACTCCGCCAATTGCACGATGCCGCGCAACTTCGTCGCCGCAGTCATGCCCATCGAGACGTGATCTTCCTTACCGCCATCGGTCGGCACGTTGTCGATGCTTGCCGGATGAGCCAGCACTTTCGCTTCGTTCAAAAGCGCGACCGCAGTCACTTGCAGCATCATGAAACCCGAAGAGATGCCCGGCTGCGACGTCAAAAACGGCGGCAGCCCCTCGTTTGAATCGGGATTGACGAGCCTGTCGATGCGACGCTCCGTGATACTCATCAGGTCTGTCAAAGCGATTGCAGCGTAGTCAAAAACGAGTGCGAGCGGAGCGCCATGGAAGTTTCCACCGGATAATACTTCGCCAGTTTCCGAGAAGACGAGTGGATTATCGGTCGCACTGCCGCTCTCAATCTCGACCACCTGCACGGCATGATTCAACGCCGTGCGAATTGCTCCGTGCACCTGCGGCATGCAACGCAAACTGTAAGCGTCCTGCACGCGTGGATCATTGTCGAGATGCGACTTTCGAATCTCGCTGTCCCGCAGTAACTCTCTCAAGTGAGCGGCAACCGCTGACTGGCCCGGATGCGGGCGCGCGGCGTGAATACGCTCATCGAAAGCGACGGGCGTGCCCTTCAATGCTTCCAGAGTCATTGCGCCCGCCACGTCGGCAAGTCGAACCAGCCTCTCGGCGCGACCAAGCGCGAGGGCTCCAACCGCGCCCATTGCCTGCGTGCCATTCAGAAGTGCGAGACCTTCCTTCACTTCCAACTGCAGCGGCGCAACCCCCGCGCGCTCGAAGGCGCTGGCTGCTGCGAGCCTCTCACCGTGGTAAAAAACTTCGCCTTCGCCAACTGCTGCGAGCGCCAGATGTGCGAGCGGCGCGAGGTCACCACTGGCGCCGACGCTACCCTTTTCAGGAATGACCGGCGTCAGTCCCTTTTCGAGCATCGCGATGAGCGTGTCGATCACTAACGGTCGTGCACCGCTAAATCCGGCAGCAAGAACATTCGCGCGCAAGAGCAACATCACGCGCGCTTCGGCTTCCGAAAGCGGCTCGCCTAACCCACAGGAATGACTTCGCACCAGATTCAACTGCAACTGAATCAAGTCAGATCGCTCAATGCTAACGTCTGACAGCTTGCCGAAACCCGTGTTGACTCCGTAAACAGTTCGTCCTTCGTCAACGATGTTCTGAACCACGAAGCGCGCTTTCTCGACGCGAGCGCGCGCTTCGTCTGCAAGAACAACATGTTCTCGACCTTCGGCAACGTCAATAATTTGCTGAAGTGTTAGTTGTTGGCCATTGAGTTCGAGCATAGGTTTATTGCCGATTGCCAATTGCCGATTGCTGATTGGCATTCAGACGCAATGAGACACAAGCTTCCAACAAAGCTGAGGCAGAAGCAAATTGCCAATCGGCAATTGGCAATTGGCAATGCTTACCTGACGTTAACTTCTGCTCGCTTATCCGGTGTTTCAGAAACGTCGATTTTCTTGAACTCTGATGTCACGTCACGACTGCGAACACGTTGACGCGCGCGCTTGGCGCGTACCGTGGTGCGTCGCGTGGTTGCGGCTGTCCAGCTTGTCATTCGCTTCAGCGGACGCAATGAAAACTCGTGCTTAGGCAAGACTTCGCCGGTCGCTTCACGCAGTCGCACGGTTCCGATCGCGAAAACCGCAACCGCGGCATTGAACACGATTCCCACTACGAAGACCATCCAGCCAGGGACAACGCCGACAGTCGCACGATCGATGAACGCGTTAAAGTCGCGTGCCGGCAACGGCGATAGGTAAACTTTCAAATTCCAACTCAACGCCAGGAGGGCAAAGATCCAGAGATAGTTGCGGCGCAGCCGTCGCCCGACCGCTTCCCACTCGGTGATCGTGAAATGAGGCGTCGTCAGGTCAGCCGCTAAGTGTTCTGCCCATGACTCATCGGCCGGTCTGCTTTCCGGCATCAGGATCGTTGCGAAGTAGCCTGTTTCCAAAATGCGCACGCGACTCGACCAGATCTCGTAGTAACGATAACGACGAGCTTCCATCAGGAGAAAGATCGCGACGAGGATCGAGTTGATTGGAATCACGAAGTGCGGGTTGTTGGGTGAACTAAAGACGAATGAAAGTGTCGCGCCCGCAGTGAGGACCGCCCAGTTTGTTGTCGTATCCAACCGGTTGCGCCAGGTGTTTGAGCGCTGCACTTCGCCACGATAGAAGTGAATCATCGCGGTATTGAATTCCGCGGGCGTCATGCGGCGCATCAGGCCCGCTGCAGAATGTGGCGCCTCGGACAAAGGCTCCGCCGCGGCTGGCGATCGCAGCCTGCCGGTGACTCTATCTGAGGTTAATGGACCACTTCCTCTTTGACTTGCTTCGGTGGACATGGGAACTGATCGAGCGCGCGGGCCAGAATGGAGCGCGGAACTCCAGAAACCGATAATAGCAAAGCTGGCCACAAAAGGCACAAAAATCACAATAGGCACAAAACAGTTAGACAGAAAGAGAGATCGGCTCAGAAGAGAGAAATGCTTCTTTCTTTTCTCCTTTTGTGCTTTTTGTGCCTTTTTGTGGCTATGCTATAGTGGCCGCTCGGTGGAATCAGAGTTTGACGAGCAATGGATGCGCCAGGCGTTGGCCGCTGCTCGTGAAGCGCAGGCGAATGGCGAAGTGCCGATCGGCACCTGCATCGTTAGCGAAAACAAACTCGTCGCTCTTTCCGG
>DATNFX010000123.1:0-11542 GCA_035606195.1 Pyrinomonadaceae bacterium | reverse complement strand
GCCAATTCTTGCCGGCTCGAACGCCGGCGAAATGGCCCTCGGCCTGCGTGGACGGCATCAGGTCGATAACGCGGCGGTTGCGATTGGCCTGGCTGAGTTACTGAACGATGAAGGTTTCGAGATTTCACGTTCTGCAATCGTCGACGGCCTGAAAACCGCTGAGCACGCCGGCAGACTCGAACTGATCGCACACAGACCGCCATTCCTCATTGACGGCGCACACAATCCCGCCGGCGCTCAGACGTTGCGAGCGTATCTCGATGAGTTCGGACCCCGACCACTGACATTGGTTTTTGGGGCAATGCGTGATAAGCAACTGGAGCGAATGGGTGAGATTCTGTTTCCGGTCGCAGACGTGCTGGTTCTGACTACGATCGACAATCCGCGCAGTGCATCGATGGACATTTTGCAAACGATTGCCGGCCGCTTTGCTAAAGGAAGAGTTTTGCCGGCTGAGTCGAGCAGAGACGCGCTGCGAACGGCCATCGCAAATACGTCTACAGAAGGGCTCATCTGTGTCGCCGGGTCGCTTTACCTGCTCGGCGAGGTGCGTCCGCAAATCCTGAGTTTAGGAGAATCATGACTACGCCACACAAGGAACTGCCGAAAATAATCAACAGTGAAAAGGTATTTGAAGGCCGCGTCTTCAACGTCACTCGTGATACGGTGAGTGAAGGTGAACACACGTATACGCGTGAAGTGGTCCATCATTCGGGCAGTGCGGTGATTATTCCGGTTTACGACGACGGCACGGTTGTCCTTGTCAGACAGTATCGACACCCTGCCGTTCGATACCTGCTGGAGGCACCTGCCGGAACTCTCACGAAAGGTGAACGACCCGAAGCCGGCGCAGCGCGCGAACTACAGGAGGAGCTCGGACTGTCGGCCACACGGCTTGAAAAACTCTCGGAATTTTTTGTCTCGCCGGGTTTTCTTGAAGAGAAGATGTGGGTGTTTCTCGCGACCGACTTTACGGAAGGAGAACAACGGCTCGACGACGACGAGTTTCTGGATCTCGTGCGTTTGCCGATTGCTGAAGCCCTCGAGATGATCACGAGCGGCGAGATTCAGGATGCGAAGACCATCATCGGGTTGATGCTGGCAGCGCCGCGAGTCGGATTATCAATGCTGGAGACTAAATACCCGGCGGTTTGATCCGCAGATTACGCAGATTCTAACCACGCTGTTGACCACCACCTGCCAACCCCCTAAACTCATCTGAGTGTTCACAGAAGAACCTTCCCAACAACAGACAACGTGGCTACCTGAAGAAGAGCACGCCCAGCCGCCGGCAATTCCAACCGCTGCCCCAGTTCAGCCACCGGCGAAACCCGAATGGTGGGCCGCATGGGTCGACGTGGGAATCGCCGTCGCTGCGTGGATAGTGAGCGTAATCTTCCTCCTGTTCATCCCGGTTATTTACGCGCTTCCCTACATGATCTACCGGATCGTCAAGACAGGCGCTCCTTCTCCGGAAGCGCTGGCGTCGGACAAGATGCTGATCTTCTTTTCTGTGGCCGCAATTCTTCCAACTCACTTGCTCACGTTTGTCCTGGTGTGGGCGATTGTCAGCTACGCAGGCCGGCGTCCATTCTGGAAAAACATCGAGTTTGACTGGCCACCAAACTCCAGTCACGCAATTACCATCGTGGTGAGTGTGGGTCTGGCTATCGTTCTTTTTAGTCTCGCATTTTTGATCACGTCGCTTTACGGCGAACGCAAGACCGATCTCGATCTGATGATTGAGAGTTCAATTTACACGCGTATTGCGACCGCATTCGTCGCCGTTTTCACCGCGCCCCTCGTTGAAGAGTTGATCTACAGGGGGCTGCTTTACAAGGCCCTCGAAAAGGCGGCAGGAGTTGCTGTCGCCATCGGCGTGGTGTCGCTCTTGTTCGCGGGCGTGCACGTCTTTCAATACCGGAACAATCTGGCGGTGATCGCCGTCATTACGCTACTGAGCATCACGCTGACGGTAGCTCGCGCGGTGTCAGGCAAGGTGCTTCCGGCATTTATTATTCACCTCGTCTTCAACGGCATACAGTCAGTTCTCATCGTATTGTCGGGTTTCATCAGTAAAGACATTCTCAAATAAAGAGGGATGAACGGGTACGACGTCGTCGTTGTCGGAGGCGGTATTGGCGGTCTCACCGTGGCGGCGTTGGTATCTGCTCGCGGCGTGAACGTGTGTTTGCTCGAACGACAGTCGCAGGTCGGCGGGTGTGTCGGGCGTGTTGAGTTTTCCGGGTTTGACTTCGAGCCGGGCATGGGACTCTACACATCGTTCGGTTCCGGCGAGGTTTACGAAAAACTCTTCTCGCAGTTGCCGGTCGACGTTCCGGAAGTATCGCTGCTGCAATCTCCTTACATCCTGCGTCGAGCTGATGGATCAGACACGGCGATTGCCAGCGGCGGTCTCTATTCGATTGCGGGTGGTCCAGCCAGCGTAGCTGAGCGATTACTCGAGTCAATCAAGCTGAGTGGCGGCAAGGTGCGATTGGATACTCCCGTGCTGCGTCTTGCTTACGACGAATCAGGACGTGCGGTCGGAGTCGATCTGTTGAGCGGCGAAAGAGTATTTGCGAAGAGAGCCATCGTCAGCAATCTCACGATCTGGGACACATATGGAAAGCTTGTGGGACTAAACCGCACGCCACCTGAGATCAAGAAACAACTGAATACTCTCCAGGGCACCGGCGTCTACGTTATTTATGCCGTGATGGAAGCAGGGGCTACGGCACGACTGCCTGCTATGCGCATGCGGGTGGAGGACGGCGATGGCTCGTTCACGATGGCTGTAGTCTCGGAGTCTCAGGGAGGTAAACATCCGGTTACTTTCACGACTGACACAGAAATCGATTCATGGTTTACGTATCAGTCGAGTGAGGAAGACTATGACGAATGGGATCAGGCGGCCCTTGAGCAATTCTGGAAACGAGTACACGCCTCGCTACCTGAACTGGGTCCAGACATAGAGATCATCGAAACCGCCAATCCACGTACTTACTACGACCAGACGCGCCGAAAACTCGGGATGGTACTGGGAATCGAGGGTCAACACATTCAGACTCACCAGACCTCGCTGCCGAATGTATTCATCGTTGGCGATACCGCAAGTCCTGCCGCGAGCGTGGACAGCGTAATCGAATCAGCAATCCTATTGACCGACCGGATTGTCTAGTGTATACAGGCAATAGACAATATGTTCGTTACGGTCGATGAAAGAGACGCACGGCCGCTGTATCAGCAGCTTGTGGATGAGATAAAGACCCTGATTGCTCGTGGTGAACTGGAGGCGGGGACCCTGTTGCCGCCAGTACGGCAGGTAGCTTCGGATCTCGGCGTCAACTTAAACACAGTCGCCTTTGCCTATCGTCGCCTGCAAAAAGAGGGGCTGATTCGCGTCCGGCACGGCTCAGGCGCCGTAGTAATCTCCCAAACCCTGAAAGAAAAGCCTGACGACCGTCTCCGTGCGCAGTTGCGGACCGCCCTCACGCAACTCATCCTTGCCGGACTAAAAGTCCCTGAAATCAAAGCCCTAATCAACGAAGAGCTGGACGAGCTCAGTAATAAAACAAAAGCACAAAGTAGCCTGCGCTGACTTTGTGCTTTTTGTGGCTAATTTTACTGGTTTGGTCGCGAGGGCTCGATGTTCTTTCGTGGCATTGGACGCCCGGTCTCCATATCGGGTATCCGCTCGCGTCCACCACCAAATCCACCGCTCGGAGGCGCTATGGACGGCGTGGAAGGCACCGCGGGACGTGTTCCACCGCCGCCCCCACCATTTGAAGGATAAGTGTGACCACCACCACCGTTGGAACCGACCTGGGGCTGGTTACCATTGGTGTTTGTTGGATACCGCTGCGGATAATACGCCGATGGGTAATACACGGACGTGTTGTACGACCCGTACGGCGAACCCAAACCATAATAGAACGGCAGGAACGTGTAACAACGTGAATGCGTGTTAAAGAACCAGAGTCCCAACCGCCGCGAGAACGGATCCCAATCCGTAAAATTAGCGAAAGCCGAATTGATCATCTGGTCGTTGATACGGCTATTGGCTTTCGCCAGCATTTTTCCCCGGTCTTTACTCCAGACGTCTACGTCTTCCTCAACCTTTTTCTCTTCTTTGGTCAGTTTTGCGACTGAGACGTTGGTGGCGTTGAAAACTACCTTATTTCCGCCTTTTACCTTCGTATGCGAATCGCTGAGAATGACGCGACCCTTTCGAACAATCAGCTCAGTGGCATTCTCCGGCACGACATTCAGCCGGTAGAGACCTTGTCTCACGATGGCCAGCTTCGTATGCGGAGTGCTGATGTTGATGTTCAGGTCGATATCATCGGCGCCCGTGGCTTCAACAATCGCAGTTCCTCGCAACAGGCGAACTTCCAGATTCTCGAGCGAATTGTTTGAGAGCTCGACCTCAGAATCGCCGCCCAGCCGCAGGTAAGACCCCGGATTGAGGAGAATCTCGACGCGCCCGTTAAACGCCGTACGAACACTGTCGCCGGCTTCCAAATCGTCGGTAATGGAAAGCTGCTGCCAGTCAGACTCACCACGGGAATGAACTTTCGCCTCGCCGGTAATGGCGTTAATTCCGCCCGCCTTGGCCGAAATCACGAACTTTTCGCGATTTTGTGCGAAGCCGACAATCGCACAACACACTATGAGGCATATTGAAACAGTGAACGATACCAGGAGGCTGGAAGTTTTTCTCATCGAAATACCCTCCGATTGCAAATCCAAGAATGTGGGGCGGGCGCTAGTCTCCTGAGCATTATAGTCGGCTCACAGACATTTACAAGCTCTTTGGAACGGAGATAGAAGCAGATCTTGGGGACGATGAACGCGGATCAGATCTGGGCTTAGCTACGAAGCTTGGCGTAGTAGCCGCGCTTGGTGCGGGCGAATAGGTCTCCTCTTTTGGTGAGTAGAACTTCGAGGGAACGCCATTTTCCATCCAGCGAGCGGTTCGTCGGGCTGTAGCCGATGCTGTAGACCGTGCTGAGGTCACGAACGACCTGCGCATACACAGCGTCGAGATCGCTCAAACGCGCGGCTTTGTACATCGGAGTGCCGCAAACATTTGCGATTTGCGCAAGTTGGTCACGTGCCTGCGCATAAGCCTCGCGCGGCGTGTGAAACTTCTTTACGTTCTCCTCTTCCGTGTCGAGATAGATCGGAAAAACAATACTTTCAGAGTTTCTGATCCGTTCCAGCAATTCCTCGAAAGGCAGTCTGGAACCGGGACCGGGAACACCGGGAAGCGCGTTATCAACTCCGTCAGTCATTACTACAATCGCGCTGCGGCGCAAACCCGTCCCCCGCGTGACCAGATCATGTAGAACCCAGTCCATCGAATCCCAGAAGTTCGTGCCTCCTGCCGCGTCATCCATCTCGTCGATGGTCTTTTTCAATTTCTTACGGTCCAAACTGAACGTCGAATAGAGTGCCGGCTGATCGGTGAAGGTCACTAGCGCTATTCGATCCACGTCACGAGCTGCGTCCACAAATCGTTTAGCGGAGTTGCGAATCATCTTCAGATTTTTTGAATTGGAACCGGAAAGATCGAGTAGCAGGATGAGATCAAACGGTGTGTCTGCCGCAGCGAAGAACGTGATCTCCTGCGGGACGCCGTCCTCGAGAACGAGGAAGTCTTTCGGTTCGAGCAACGGCGGCGGGTTGTTGGGAGGAAACCCGAGCACACTCACTTTCAAATCCACCAGATCCGAATCGATGCGAATTGTTTCGACCGGATCCTGAGCCACGACAATACTGCCGAACAGAAGCACTACGAAAGCTGTTCTCAGGAAGGCCGTGCTAGTTCGCATAATAACCACGTTTGCCGCGCGGCACTGCATTAGTGCGATCGACTTTGATCTTAATCGCTCGCCATCTTCCATCACGTGTGCTCTTTGACGGTTGATACGCCAAACTGTACATCGTTCCCAGATCTGCGACCACTTGTTCGTAAGCGCCCGCGAGATCGGTCAGTCGCTCGACTTCGTAAAAAACACCGCCACCCGCATCAGCCATCTTCTTCATTCGATCATGACCGGCATCGAAGGCTTCAGGCTGAGTATCTTGAGGACTCATCGCCTCATACTCAGTGTTCAGCCACAAGGCGTACAAGACACCGTCAAACTCCTGGATGTTTCTCAGCGTCTCCTGGTAGCTGCGCTTCGAGCCCACTTGTCCGCTAATACCGGGAATTGTTCCATCAAGACCGTCGCTCATCAGTACGATGGCTGACCGTCTCGATTTCTTCGACTCCTTCAATACTTCGTCCATTGCGAAGTTGGTTGCATCGTAGAGCTTTGTATCGCCACGATTAGTGTCGATGGTTTCGATTCTCTGTCGCAGCAATTCGCGGTCAGCCGTCAACTGGGAAACGACTGTCGCTTCGCCCGCGAACGTAATTATGCCGATCCGATCCGCAGGTCTGGCAGCCTGGACAAAGCGCAGTGCCGCGGCTCGAATGAGTTTTACAACTTCCCTCGTCGAACCAGACAGATCGATCAATAGAATCAGATCAAAAGGCGCTGAGGAGGATTCGAACTGCACGATGCGCTGCTCTTCGTTGTCCTCGAAGAGTTTGAAATCCGTTTGGGCCAGGCCGGCGAGGCCGCGATTAGTGCCGCGATCGATAACACTGATGTTGAGTGTTACAAGTTGTGAATCGACGCGGATAACGTCGCCTTCGGTTATGTCGCCGCCGACGCTTGAATCCGCAGGAGTTCCTGCCGGTCGTTTTGGAGTGTCGGCGCCGATTAGCTCAGGCGGAGTGGGAGTAGGGTTGTTAGTGATGTCAGAAGCCGGCGCGTACGCCAAAAGAATCTCACCACTTGCTGTCTGTATGTCGATTTTCCTGCCGCCGTTGCCGATCCGCATTTGAAAGGGCTTAGTTTCGACGGTGGGCGTGCCGCCGAGCGACGATGTGATGGTGCCCTTCAGAGACTGCGCTGTAATGTCGGCATTTTCAGGAACTTTTATTTTGAGATGGATGGGCACTACTGGATCGATCGGCCGTCGTACGACTGAAATGGTTAGCAACGATCCGCGATTGTCGATAATTATCGGCGACCGGCTGAGCCGTTGCGAACCATCGCCACCGATAGTTGCAGAGACAGCGACGTAGCTATTGTTCCAGACTTCAGCACTGACATTGCCGAAATCGTTGCGAACCTTTAGCTGGCCGCCGGCAGGCAAGTCGATGCGAATTTCATCGTCGGCGTAGGCTGTCGTTGGGGAGAAGGCTGCCAGAAATAGAAGGCCCAGAAGGACCTTTTGAACCTTCAAGAACATCATCAAATCTCGAAGGGCATAATACCAAATCGGCCATCATCCGTGTAATCCGCGGCCAGAAGTCAGTTGTCCGTTGTCCGTTGTCCGTTCGATAACCTACTGACAACTGACCACGGACAACTGACTTCTGGCCACAGATTACACGGATCAAGGCTCGATTAGATCCAGCATCGATGTCTCGTCTCGCGCGGGTTCTTCAGGGCGTTGTGGCTTTGGTGCGCCTGCCAGATCAGCGATCTTCAGCAATAGATTGTTTTGATTTGTCGCATACGGCAAGGCTGTTTCGATGCTAACCACGTCGTCTCTGATGAAATGCTCGATCACGGTGTCGAAGGTCTGCATTCCATCCTGATCGCCCTGCTCCATCGCGTCGATCAGCGACTTCCCTTCCGATTCACCCTTTTCGATATATTCACGCGTGCGCATGGTTGACTTGAGAATCTCAATCGCCGCTATCCTTCCCTTCCCATCCGGCAACGGAATAAGTCGTTGCGAAACGATGAAGCGAAACGACTGCGCAATACGCGTCCTGATCACTTTCTCTTCGTTCTTCGGAAACACGCCAATAATGCGATCCACTGTCTTCGACGCGTCGATAGTGTGCAGGGTCGACAACACGAGGTGACCGGTTTCAGCCGCTTCGAGCGCGACCTCGATAGTTTCACGGTCACGCATTTCACCTACAAGAATCACTTTTGGCGCCTGCCGGAGTGCGGCGCGCAGAGCAATCGCAAAACTCGGCGTATCGGAGTGCAACTCGCGCTGGTGAATCGTCGAGCTCTTATGTGTGTGCAGAAACTCGATTGGATCCTCGATCGTCACGATGTGATAGGAGTGAATCTCGTTGATGAGATCGATGATGGCGGCAAGTGTCGAACTCTTACCACTGCCGGTTGGTCCAGTGACCAGCACGATGCCGTTTTTTATATCTACTATCTCTCTCAGTTGTTCAGGCAAATTGAAATCGCTGAACCGCGGCGGTCGCATCGGAATTACACGCATCACGATTGCGTGCGTGCCGCGCTGCTTGAAGATATTGACGCGAAAACGCGCATCACCAGGAACACTGAACGAAAGGTCCGCGGAGCCGCTCTTCTCGAGACTTTCGAGTGGTGTTGGCTGATTGCCGATGATCAGTTTGGCAATTCCCGCGGTGTGGGCCGGCGTCAACTTCTCCAGACCAGCGATGCGAACCGGAACCAGTTTTCCGGCTAACTCGATCTGTGGCGGGCGGCCCGGGCTGAAGATCAGGTCGCTCACTTTGTCTGAGGCCCGCAGCATTTCTCGCAGAACTGCGATGAAGTTTAATGGTGGTGGCGGAGGTGGTTGAGTTGTTGAGGTATTTGGTTCGCTGCTCATTTTGGAACTTTTTAGTTAGCTCGTGCGTCAAATTCACCGACAAGTTTCGCTAATGAATAAATGTTTGGTAAGAACAAACTAGTTTCAAGTTGCGTACATCAAATGTTCGTTCTACGGAAAGCGCGGTAGCAAAAATTTGGACCGCGCTACGAAATTGAAAAGAAAGGCGCTGGGAACATGGCAACCTACAGAGATCCTGTTAGATGCTTTGCACCATTAGAAGTAATCGAGCGCCTGCTGGAAATTCGTGTTGAAGCGGGTTACTCGCCTGCCGTCTATCTACTTTCCCCCGATGATTTGGCAGACTATCTCGATGCATATGGCTTCGATGTGTATGCGTTATCGGAGGTCGAAGCTGAGTTTCACTTTGGCGACTATCGTGCACCACTCGCACCGGGCGGAGATCACGCCCACTGCTCGCTGACCGCACACTAAGCATCCCCAGTAGTTTATCCACAGATTACACAGAAAGATTATAAAATCTGTGTAATCTGTGGATTGTCAAGTCTTGCCTTTGAGTGATTTGATGACGAAGAAGGTTACGTCGTCGTTGGCGCCGGCGTTGGCGGTCCACTCCAAAACCGCCATTTCCAGACTCGCAATCAACTCGCGCGCTGGTCGATCGTAGTTCTCCTTCACTGCTTCTGCGAGACGTTCGCGCCCGAATTCTACTCCTTCCGGATTCGACGCTTCTGTCACACCGTCAGTATATAGCACCAGCACGTCGCCCGGTTTCAGCGACAAATGACGCTGGTGATAACGCGTGTCAGGAAACATTCCCAGCGGCTGCTCGCCATACTCGATGAAACGCGCTTCGCGGTTTGCATTCAGCAGCACCGGCGGATTATGACCAGCATTCGAATAGGCAAGCAGTCCATTCGAAGCATCCAAAATCCCGTGGAAGGCCGTAATGAACTGATTTCTCTCGATCGACTCCCACAGCAGGTAATTCACTTTCGACATGGAGATGTTGGGCGCGTACCCGATGTGCGTTGCCGCTCTCAAACTCGAACGCAGAAAAGCCATCAGGATTGCCGCAGGCACACCTTTGCCAGAGACATCGGCAATGACGATCCCGATTTCATCCTCGTAGATCTTGACCCAGTCGTAGTAGTCGCCCGAAACCTCTTCGGTGGGAAAGTTGTACGCACTGATGTCGTAACCCGGCAACTCCGGATCTGTCGCCGGTAGCAACGCCAGTTGGACCTGCCGGGCTACTTCCAACTGCCCTTCCAGCCTCTTCTTCTCGATCAACTGCTCGTGCAGCATCACCTTCTCGATGATGATCGCAACCTGCGAGGCAAGCAGCATCAGCACTTCGAGATCATCGTTCGAATACGCGTTGAGATCATCGCTTTCGAGATCGAACACGCCGATCACTTCGTCATTTGAAATGATCGGCGCGACCATCTCGGAGCGCGTTCGATCGCGGGCGTTGATGTAAACCGGATCTTCGCGGACGTCGTGAGAAATGATTGGCGTGCCGCTCACCGCCACACTGCCGATGAAACCCTCGCCGAGTTTCAGGTGCAGATCGGAGAGCTCATCGATGTCGTAACCTCGCACCGCTTCAGATTTAAACGTGCAGGGTTCCTCACCTTCGGGAACAAGCTCCGGATCGAGACACTGCAAAACAAAGATGCCGGCGGCATCATAGGGAATCAGCGAGTCGAGCGTGTCCATCACGAGATTGAGCACTTCCTGGAGATCGAGGGAACGGCTGATCTTTTTCGTAATGTCGAGCAGCAGGCGCAGCTTGTCGATAGTCGACAAGCCGTGCGATGTGGCTTCTTTTAATCGTTCAGTCATCAGACAGCTCTTAAGTGTTTGAACTCGCGCCAGAGATGGGTCACTTTCATCCGATACTCAGCCAGCTCACGGCTAACGCGAAAGTGTAATCCAATCTCCTGTGAAGTCTTTCCCTGCAACAGCATTTTCTTCAATGATGCGTAGGGGACCAAACCCGCAGCACCGACTCCGTACGCCTCCTCTTCGTCGGCCTTGCGGTAGTCGCGATTCATTACCTTACCACGTTCGTCCCTGGTTACGATCGAGATGCGATTGGCCTGGTGGCCCAAAAAGACGTGACAAATCTCTTCCATCAACGTCGCGTTGGTCCGCGAACGGCCGTGCGTGGGATTAAGTATCACCAATTTCATGCCGTTAGGGAGGGTACAGGCCCCGCCTGACCAGCTCTCAGACGCGCTGCCGAGCAGATGTTCGCGAGCTTTCTCGCTCAAGCCTGCGATTTCATCGAAGCGGATTACTAGCAGATTTGCAAAGTGGGCGAGGTCAAAAGGATTTAATGGCTGATCGATGCGGACGCGGGCGAAGTCGCGCAGGCCGAGAGCTTTCAACTCAAAATTTCGCCACTTTTCACCTGGAGGTAGATCGCCCAGTAGCACCTGGAAAGTATACCGGATTCAGCGCGATGGTCTAACGCCGCTTCTTCGAGCCGCTCTTGCTGAACTGAGTATAGGCAACGCGAAACAGCTCTGAGAGCGCTGCGGCTGTTTCCGGCGTGAGGTTCCGATCCGCGCGCAGGTGAGCTTCGACGATCTCCGGAGTCGGCTCCTGTGGATAATAAACGACGGCCTTCGATTCTTCCGCCTTTGGATCGCGACCGCTGAGGATTCTTTCCATCGGGACGTCGAGCCACGCGGTGAGACGTGCGATGTTGTCGGCATCAGGTTTACCGGTGCCGTTTTCGATACGTGAAAGAGTCGACGCTGAGACATAGGTTTCACTCGCGACATCGCGCAGGCTTAGACCAAGCTCTTCGCGCTTGCGCTTTACGGCGCGTCCGAGCTCTTCAGTATTCACGAGACCTTTGGTTGGACGTACGGTGCGTTTCATGTGCGTAAACGTAGCA
>DATNFX010000122.1:0-9500 GCA_035606195.1 Pyrinomonadaceae bacterium | reverse complement strand
CCATGAACCAGCGCGACGTACGACTTGTAAACCGTACGATCGCGAAACTGATCAGACAGATTCTCGAGCGCGCTTTCCGTCTTTGCAACAACCAACAACCCTGAAGTGTCGCGATCGAGACGATGAACGAGACCCGGTCGCGCGCCACCGGGAAGACTTTGAAAGTGATATGCGAGCGCGTTGGCGAGTGTGCCTGAAGGTACGCCTGCCGCAGGGTGGACCACGAGACCGGCAGGCTTGTTTACCACCACAAGTGCCTCGTCTTCGTAAACGATCTCGATCGGAATATTTTCCGGTGCGAACGCTTCCGTAGCAGGCGCGATCAGCTCGACTTCAACTTCATCATGTTCACGCAGCTTGTAGGAAGGCTTCGAGGCTTTACCGTTGACGAGTACGTCTTCATTCTCGATCAAACGTTGCAGACGAGCGCGACTCCAGCCTTCGATCTGTGAGGCGAGATATGCATCGAGGCGAGTACCCGCACATTCCGATGAGATTTTGAAACTAAGAATATTCATCCGCAGATTACGCAGATTACAGAATTAATCTGTGTAATCTGTGGATTAGCCATTGCGGCGCTCGAAGTCTTTCATGAACGAAACGAGCGCCTCGACTCCCGAACGCGGAAAAGCGTTGTAAATTGACGCCCTGATGCCGCCAACCGATCGATGCCCCTTCAACCCATCGAGCCCCTGCGCGGTGGCTTCGCTGACGAATTTCTTATCGAGCTCTTCACCCGGCAAACGAAATGTGACGTTCATCGGCGAACGACAATCCATGTCTGCATGACCGCGATAGAAATCGGTCGCGTCGATCGCGTCGTAAAGCAACTGCGCCTTCGCATCATTCAACTCTTCCATGCCGGCGAGGCCACCCTGATCCTCGAGCCACTTGCAGACGAGTCCCATGATGTAAATGCCCCACGTGTTCGGCGTGTTGTAAAGCGACTTGTTTTCGACGTGAATGCGATAGTCGAGCATCGTCGGCATGTTTTCGGGAATGCGTTGCAGCAAGTCGTCACGCAGGATCACAAGCGTCACGCCGCTCGGGCCCATGTTCTTCTGCGCGCCGGCGTAGATGATTGCGTACTTATTGACGTCGAGTTCGCGCGACAGGATGTCAGACGAGGCGTCGCAGACGAGTGGAACAGTGCCAACGTCGGGTTCACGTTTCCACTGCACGCCTTCGATCGTTTCATTACTCGTGATGTGAACGTAAGCGGCGTGTGGACTCAAACTAATCTCGTCACGCGACGGGCAGCGCGTAAAGCCACCATCGGCCATCGTAGCGGCAACGTTCACGCCGCCGACTTTCTTCGCTTCCTTCAGCGCCTTCTTGCCCCAGCTGCCCGTCAGGATGTAGTCAGCGCTGCCGTCGGCCGGCAGAAAATTCATCGGTATCATCGAAAACTGCAAACTAGCGCCGCCCTGCAGAAAGAGCACGTGATAGTTCTCGGGAATTTTGAGAAGTCCGCGCAAGCTCGCTTCAGTACGACCAATGATCTCGTCAAAGGTTTTGGACCGGTGACTGATTTCCATCACCGACATCCCGACACCCGGCAAGCTGACCATGTCGCGTTGAGCTTCTTCCAAAACAGGCACCGGCAAAACCGCCGGCCCAGCGCTAAAGTTAAATATTCTCTCAGTCATCGGTGTACTCTCACTAATTTGATAAATCCGTCACCTCATCCGCGTTCATCCGCGTTACTCGAAGCGTGAACGCAAAGCTTTGCCTGCCACCTTTGTCACCGTCGAACGCGGCACGAAGCGTTCCGCTTCAACCGTGAGCCAGTTGGTCCAACCCGAAATGACCACACTCTTTTGACGCGACAACCCACGCAGTGCGGCTTCGACCACTTCCTCCGCCGTTTGAATAGTACGCATCGGCGGACGACCGATTTTCGCGGCCTCGAAGAAATTTGTTTCCGTGACTCCCGGACACAACGCCATCACGTGTACGCCGTGCGCGCGGTTCTCATCCCAAAGTGCTTCGGAAAACGAAAGCACGAATGCCTTCGTTGCCGCATACGTGGCCATGTATGGAACAGCCTGGAAGGCGGCGGTCGAAGCGACATTGATGATCGTGCCGCGCTTTCGTTCGCGCATCGGCAGCAGAAAACGATGCGTCAGATCGACGAGGGCTCTGATGTTGAGCTGAAGCATTTCGAGTTCGCGATTCAGATCGAGTTTGGCGAAGTCGCCCATAGAGCCGAAGCCGGCGTTGTTGATGAGCATGTCGATCTCGAGCTCTCGCTTTTGTGTCTCTTCAAACAACTGCGCCGCGGCGTCAGGTTGCTCCAGATCGAGCGCTACGTACTGAGCGCGAATAGAGGTCAGACGGCCTAGCTCGTTGCACAACGCGATGAGCTTGTCTTCCGAGCGTGCAACCAGCAATACGTTTCTGCCGAGCGCCGCAAGTTTGCGGGCAAATGCCGCTCCGATGCCTGACGATGCTCCAGTAATGAGGGTTGTGTTCATGAAAACAGTATAGGTCCTATTGGACCGATACGACCTATTTCAACTCGAGCAGATCCAACTCAATAATATTAGGGTTGTTTGCCTGGAGCTTTTGAAGATTCTCTTTTGCCGGCGCATTGTCGAGGTTGATGCGGGCCACGGCCGCAGCGGCGCCTTCGAAAACGATGTTCTCCATTTCCTGAACGTTGATGTGTTCCGCTTTAATTGCATCGAGCACACCTGCAAGCACCCCCGGTCGATCGAGATGACGGACGACGAGCCGGTGTGTCGCCGGCGTTTGGCGCGCCAGGTTTACGACATTCGGCACCTTGCCAGTTTCTTTGAACTCCCGAACTATCCGTACCGTCTCAGCCGCAATCGCTTCCTGTGCCTGATCTGTCGAGGCGCCGACGTGATGTGTCCCGTAGAGTCCTTCTTCTTTAACGATCTCGTCGTGAAACTCTCCGGCACTGCTGGTTGGTTCCAGCGCATAGACGTCGAGACCAGCGCGAATACCACGATTCCTCATGGCTGTAATGAGTGCCTGCTGGTCGACCACCTCGCCGCGTGCAGTGTTGATGAAGTAAGCACCTTCCTGCATCGCGTTGAAAAAATCAGTGTCGAGGAAATGTTTGGTTTCCGGATTCAGCGCGAGGTGAACGCTGACAATGTCTGAAGTGGCCGCGACTTCTTTCGGCGATGCTTTCAGCTCGACGCCGAGCTCCGCTGCTCGTTCCGCATTCAAGCTTCTACTCCATGCGACAACAGGCATTCCAAACGCACGCGCACGAGGAATCATCTCCTGACCGATCTTGCCAACGCCGATCAATCCGAGTGTACGACCGAACAGTCCACGAGCTTTTGAAAACCCTTTCTTGTTCCACTCACCGTTTCGAAGTGCGATCACGTTGTCCGCGATGCGTCGATCGAGCGCGAGGATGAGAGCAAACGCGAGCTCGGCGACGGCGATCGAGTTTTTGCCGGGACAGTTTGACACGTAGATACCACGCTTCGAAGCGGCAGCGACGTCGATCGTGTTGAATCCAGCCCCCGCGCGCACGACCAGCTTCACTGGCCCAGCTTCGAGCATCGGCTCGGTTACTTTCGTCCCTCTCACGACCAGCACGTCAGGCGCTTCTTTTCCAATCGCCTCGACGAGAGCGTCGTCTTTGAGATCGGGTTGAAAAGAGATCTCGCAGCCGAGTGCCTGCAAGCCGTCCTGGCCCGACTGTTCGAATTTGTCTGCAATGAGAACCTTCATATATTGCCAATTTCCGATTGCCGATTGCCGATTTATTAGCACCAAAGCCCATTTCAAATTGGCAATTGGCAATCGGCAATCAAATCGTGTGAATCAACAAGCCATCTCTTAACTTGGGTTCGAACCAGGTCGATTTCGGTGGCATGATCTCGTTTGCGTCAGAAACCATCAACAACTCGCTGACGGTCGTGGGAAACAGTGAAAACGCCACCGCTGCTTTGCCTTCATCGACCAAACGTTCGAGCTCTTTTGTGCCGCGCAGTCCGCCAATGAAGTCTACTCGCTTATCGGTGCGAACGTCTTTGATGCCTAATATCGGATCGAGCAATCGATCCTGAAGAATACTCACGTCAAGCGCCGAGACAATTCCCGCCGGCTGCGTGGTTGCGGGTGAGAGTTGTAAGCCGTACCACTTGCCGTCGAGATACATGCTCCAGTTACCACGTTCCGGTGGCTCGGGAGTCGTGTTCTCAGAGATTGTGAATTGATCTTTGACTGCATCGAGAAACTCTTGCTGCGACAGTCCATTGAGATCCTGGACCGTGCGGTTGTAGGCGAGTATCTGCACCTGCGAATCCGGAAAGATCACAGTCAGAAAATAGTTGTAGTCTTCTTTGCCGGTGTGCGCAAAGCTCTGGTCCCGTAGTTCAGCGCGCGCCCGGCTTGCGCTTGCTGCACGATGATGACCGTCGGCGATGTAGAGGAGCGGCACTGCTTCAAAACTCTTCACGAGGGATCCGGTGTCGCTCAGACGCCAGATGGTATGACGAACGCCGTCCGGAGCTGTTAAATCATAAAGTGGAGTAGCACTGACAGCTGCGGACACTTGATCGTCGATATCGGGACGACGTCTGTAAGTTAAGAAGACCGGACCTGTTTGCGCCTTCAACATCAGCATGTGACGCGTGCGATCGTCTTCCTTGTCGCGACGCGTGCGCTCGTGTTTGCGAATCGTGCTGTTGTCGTATTCATCAACCGAGCAGCAGGCGACAATACCGATCTGTTCGTGGTTACCCATGATCAGACGGTAGAGGTAAATGCTGGGCTCACTTTCCTCTTCCATCGGACATTCGGCAATCAGCTTTTCAAAATTCTCGACTGCCTTTCGATAGACGACGTCGCTATGAATATCGGTACCAGCGGGCAGGTCGATTTCGGGCCGTGAGACGTGCAGAAAGCTGAACGGATTACCCTCGGCCAGCGCGCGTGCTTCGTCAGTATTCACAACGTCGTAAGGCACGCTCGCTACCGATTCAGCGCGGTCAACTTGCGGACGCAAAGCACGAAAAGGACGAATAACCGCCACAGATCCTCCTATTGACTACAGTGGGATTGATATAAGGGCTTATGGAATTCAAGACTAATGCAGCATTCCAAGATTTACAAGTAAGCGGTTAGAATCGGACTCGTGAGAAAGCTCGCCCGAGTTATGTTGGCCACGGGTCGCAAAGCCGTCAACAGGCCCAGCGAAGCGTGGTTGCTGCTGCGAATGGCGTGGTGGGTGGCAGTAGTGTCTGTAACGGCGCGCTATTACTCATTGCCCCGAGCACTACAGATCGTCGCCGGGAACGCGGAAAAAACTACCGGCCATGGAATGACTCAGGACGAACTGGCCCGCGCGATCGACTTACTACTCTCCGCCGACGTTCTAATGTTCAAACCCATCTGCTGGAAACGCGCAGCGGTCCTCCATCGCTATCTCTCGCGCAACGGCATCCCGACGCGGATCATATTCGGTGTGCGAAACGAAGCCGGCGGTGAGGTCGACGGCCACGCCTGGCTTGAAGCGAATGGACAGCCGATTCTCGAAAAGACACCGCCTCAATACGTCGTTACTTACAGCTTCCCTTAAACGCACACACAAAAAAGCACAAAGGGAATAACAGAACCTTTTGTGCTTCTTGTGCCTTTTTGTGGCCGGAACTACGGCAACGCTTCGACGTTGACGAAGAACTTGAAGCTTCCTGTTTGTTGAATACCAAGCAGGAATCTCACGTCGATAGAAGCACCATTGGCAATCGGAGTTGCCAGCGTTACTGTTCCCGCCGACATTGACGAATTGAAGCCACCGCCGTTGGGCTGCGAGGGAGGTTGCTCAAGGGTTGTTCCATTAACGGTGACGTTGCTGGTACCGCTACCGCAAGGCGGACGATCAACCGTGACGACTACTGACGTAGAGGTTCGTGGCCGCATGTCAGCGATGCCACTCGGTGCGGGGAAGGTCGTCAGATCAATCACACGAAAACGCAAGCGCGTCACGTTTCCGCCCGTATTGTTGACCACTGTTCTTCGAATATCCAGAGTACCGAAAGTTGAGTTATTCGGCGGATCGGATGTGAAGTCGCGCACACGATTTGGCGGGGAAGCCGGAGCAACGCAAATGTCGAGGAGGTCCACAGCGAATGATGCGTTACGCTCGATAGGCGAGCTCAGGTTCTCTGGTCCGGGAGCACCGAGACGCTGACCCGCACCTGCCGACGTGCCGTTCGTATCAACGAACACAAAATCAGCAGCGTTGTTGTTAGTGTCCTTGAGAGCTCCGCCGGTCGGGCACACGCCAAACGTTGTGATCGAACCGCCCTTACCGCAATTGTCGCGATAGAATGAGTAGTCGATCGAGAACGGAACTAACGCCGGATAGCCCGTGCCTTCCTTGTAAAGCGTATTCGCTTCGGAAGTTGAGCCTACCGCATCAAGACGGTTCGCAAGGTTGAAGTTGGCGGCAATGCTGGTATTGAAGATCGCAATACCTGCGTTGTCTGGAATGTCAGTCGTGTAGGTGGCATCGCCAGTCGCGGTGGTCCCATTACCAGCCGGATAAGAAGCGAGGCTATAGCCGATACTGTTGACGCAAAGATAGTGACCTCTGTTGGGGATAACCGTACCATTCGGAATAACGCAACGCGCGACGCCGTTCGACGCCGCAACTGCGTAACCCGTGCCGCCGCCGGCGACGGTATGGTCAGCTCCACTGTTGTTTGCAATTTCAATAAATTCGTCGTTCAGGCCATTTGGACCACGAACGCGAAACTCAGAAATAACCAGTTGGGCTGCCGCAACCTGATATAGACCAAGCATCATAACTACCAGGCCAGCGGTTACAAACGACCCCCGAAATAGCTTAGACATGCTGTAATCTCCTTTAAAGGTAGGCCCACGATGTTCAGTGTGGCGAGAAACCCTAACACGCTTTTTTGAAGACCGTCAACGAATTTAGTTTCAGAGAATACGGATGAAAAACCGATAGACCACGGATTCACTCTGATCCGTGTTTATCTGATTTGACTATCTGTTTTATGCGTGGCCCCCAGTCGACAAACA
Organism: Pyrinomonadaceae bacterium; assembly: GCA_035606195.1. GTDB lineage: Bacteria > Acidobacteriota > Blastocatellia > Pyrinomonadales > Pyrinomonadaceae > PSRF01. The sequence goes on along the minus strand of DATNFX010000122.1, from coordinate 2,462 downwards.
CCAGATACATGGCGAGCTGATGGGGGAAGAAAATATTCATAACGAACAGTGTGGCGAAATGGAATACGACTCCAATCCCGAGGATCCACCAGCGAATACGCTGCCAGAATATCGCGAGTGGAAATAGCAACTCCCAAACGAGCACAAACGCTACAGCAACCGGTAGGTACTGTTTGATCTGCGGCAACATGAAAGCAATTTTGAAGCTCGTGTCGTGCAGGTTGTCGAGTGAATGGAAGATTGCAAGAGCCGGTAGATTGTCCGCGCTCAGATACTTCAGTCCTGCAACGCGAAGCTTGATCAACGCGGAGCTGAAATAGGACCACGCCAGCAACAACTGCATCAACAGAATCGGATACGCATACGCAAATGCCGGTCTGTCCTTCGTCGTTTTCCTCAATCGGCTATCGATCGAAAACGCATCACCGCACGGCGTGAACGCCAGCACCACCATGAAGTAAACGGCGATCATCTCGTCGTGATTGAAGTGCCCGAAACTACGCAGCAGTCCCTGATAAAACAGCACCAGCACGAGAGATGTCTTAGTTGAGATAACCGTGCCGAAACCGATCGTGCTCAAAACGAGTGACAACACCATCGCGATTTGTAGGATCAGAATTCCGGATGGAGTCTGTAACTGATCGTAGAAGCTCCACGGCAGGAGTTTCATTACGCCGGTGGGACGAAGAATTGTTGGCGGGAGTGAACCGAGCGCGGAGAAGGAAGTGAAAAGAGTCGAAATCAGGAACGTGCCATGCACTATGGCCCGCACCACACCAAGCGCAAAAGGGCCGCGTGGAACAACGCGATCTATAACTCCATTTATAGAACCTGGCGCCACGATGTTACGAATTTGTCGTAATCGGAATAGCGACCACTTTCCCAGCGATACATGTCGAGCCGTATCGCCTTGAGCCGGCTTGGTGACGACTCCGGTTGTTGCCTGTTGTAGAGCTCTCCCCACACCTTCAGCAGATCAGGCACGCGCGCGCCCGCTGGCAGATTCTCAATGCCACCATAGCGCCGTAGCATCTGTTCGTTCGCGGGATGAAGCGAGTTGAGTTTGAAGCTTTGATTGTCGATGGTCGCGTTGACCATGGTCCAGGTGCGACTGTACAGCGCATTGGTCAGCAGAATCGGAGCTACATCCACAGTTTCTCCCGAGACGGTCTCACCGCGCAGGATGCAGTAGCTGCGACCACGTTCCAGATCGCCGCCCGCCATCATCACGTTCCAGGCAGCTATCGGATATAGATTGCGAACATAGCGAAATGCCCAGAGAAGGGGCGCGAAGAGCGCGATCGTCAGAATCGCGTACTTAACGAAGAGACGCCGGTCACTTTGCGGTAAGAAGCTTGTAAGTTTGGAAATTATCAACGATTCGTTCCACGCTGCTCCGAGCCTTATCCAGCGCAACTTCATAGTCGGAAGTAATGTCGGCCGCGATCTCGCTGGTAGTTTTGCCTTTCTCAAGACCTTTCCAAACGATCATCGCAGTCTCGTTCAGTTGATAATATTTTTTTGTATTGAGATCGACGAGTATGCCTTCGCCGCCGTCAAAATTGGTTACAACCACATGTTTGCCGGGGTTAAGGTTAGTTACATTCATGATTATTCACCTGATTGGTTTGGCCTAAACGTTTTTGCTCGAGCAATTGATAGGGGTCAGTGGCCCACTTTGCTGCCGCTTCGCGCACTGCATCAGAAGCAAGTTTCTGTTTCGCATCGGCGTCGGCAGAAAACGTACGCTGCACGTAAGCTTCTTTTGAGTACAAATGATTCGCGCGTTCGATTGTTTCCAGTTCCGCTGTCGAGGGACTGACCTTGAAAAAGCTCAACACGCTCGATATTACGGATACAGACAGCTGTTTGTAATTAAGCAACAGCTGACCGGCATTCGCAAGACGATGGGCCGTAGAAAAAAGACTTCCGATCGTCCTGGCGCATAGTTCTTCAAGAGGCATTCCCGCAACTTCATCGGCCGGCGTGCCAACAATCGAAGCCAGCACACGCCGATCGTTATCGAGCAGCCACGGCGGAACGTCCCTGAGATTCGACACGATTGTTTCAACCGGATCGCGGTAAAGGAACAGCCACGGCACATTGGGCCAGATACGTCTGATACGTTCGATTTGTGCGAAGCTGCAACAGGCAAACTTGATGAACAGGTGTTCTTCGTTACCAGAGCGACGTTGCGCCAGCGCATTGACCACGCCGCGTAGCAAGACTGAATAAAGTGATGTTTTAACGTCGCCCGCATCAGTAATGAATCTGGCGATCAGCTTATCGATCGCGTTCGCTTCCGAAAGGACAATCGAGTTGTTGATGGCGCGACAGGCGTTGGCTACAAGCGTCGATCCACAACGTGAGGAGTGGAAGATAAAACCAGTTGGCGGCACGCTGTCGAGTTGCTTCTCCAGTTGCAGCAGTACATCGAACTCCGTGAATAGCTCACGGCGATT
>DATNFX010000121.1:0-3028 GCA_035606195.1 Pyrinomonadaceae bacterium | reverse complement strand
AGCAATAATGCGGATTACTTTGGTGTTCTGCTCGACTGACATAGGTCCTATAGGTCTTATATGACCTATTCTTCCATCTTATAAGCAGTGTCGCCGTCATTCTCGTGGCGGATCTCGTCGACTTCCTCTCGCCGTCCGGCGCCACGATAGAGTCTGTTGGGACAATTGATCACGATTCCATCGACGTCGCCGACGTTCTGATACGCGTGCACTACTCCAGCCGGAATCAATACCGTCGCGGGATTATCTTCACCGACAATGAGCGTGCTTCGACACAGAAACGTCTCGGAGTTTTTGCGATTGTCCCAGAGCCGCAATTTGAAATTTGAAGGACCTAAGAAGCAGAAGTAGTCAGCCTGATCCCAGTGTTCATGAGGTCCACGGGTGACGCCCGGATTAGTCGAAGAGATATAACACATCGCCGGGAAATACTCCGGGTCCATCTCGTCGCCGCGAAAGAGCTCGGTTAACCAACCGCGCGAATCGAAGTTCCGGACCAGCTTGCGCACTTCGACTCCCTTGATCTCGCCGTCTTTAAAGCTGTCGGGCATTTGCAGCTACCTCTTCCGGTTCGAATTGCATCTTGTTGGCCCCCGTGTCCGCGACCAGGTTCGACGCGTGCAACAGGCTTTCAAACGTGCCCGCGTCAGTCCACCAGCCTTCCAGCTCTTCCCACGTCATCGCGTTGCGGTCGATGTAGGCATTGTTGACGTCCGTGATTTCGAGTTCGCCACGACCTGAAGGCTTCAACGACCGAATGATGTCGTAGACGCTTTCGTCGTACATGTAGACGCCGATCACTGCGTAGTCTGACTGTGGTTTTGCTGGCTTCTCGTCGATGCGAACAACTCGTTTGCCGTCGAGACGCGGCACCCCGAAACGCTGTGGGTCAGGCACTTTCTTCAGGATGATCTTGGCGCCACTGCCCTGGCTTCGATAAGCTTCAACCGCCGCTCGAATGTTACCCTCGATGATGTTGTCGCCCAGCACCACACATACCGGACCATCGGCGGCGAAGTGTTCCACGAGGGAGAGCGCATCAGCGATGCCGCCTTCACCTTCCTGGTAAGCGTAGTTGAGATGTTTGAGACCAAACGCTTTGCCGTTGCCGAGCAAACGCAGGAACTCACCGGCAGAACTACCTCCAGTAACGACCATGATGTCGGTGATACCCGCGTTCACGAGCGTCTGAATCGGGTAATAGATCATCGGCTGGTTGAAAACCGGCAACAGATGCTTGTTGGTGACGGAGGTCAGAGGACGCAGTCTGGTCCCAAGGCCACCCGCTAACACTACACCTTTCAAATTGTCCCTCCAGTATGAGCCACGAAGAATTTAGCCACAAAAAGGCACAAGAAGCACAAAAGAGAAATTAACGGATTGCGTAAATCTTTAACGTATCGCCCAGCCGCGTGACGTTGAGGGCGCTATTTACCAGATGTTTTACCATTCGGCGTGGACGGCTTTTCATCAGAGATTCGTTCAACTGGTAAGCGGTCGTTACGCGATCGAAATGCTGGTCCACAGTTTTTGGCGCGTCTTTCTTGTGTCCCATCGCGTGAAAGATCTCGATGGGATTGCCGCCCGTCGTGCGGACGCGTATCTGGCTAAAACCAACATCGCGGAGCAAACCTTTCAGACCAGCAGCGGAGAATAGCTGCAGGTGCTCCGGCGGCCAAATGCAACGCCACTTCAAGCCCAGCACACGAGCAGACAGCCCGCGAGCATGCGGCGTCGTGGTCCAAAACAAACCGCCCGGACGAAGCAAGCGCGCGACTTCCTCCACCAGCACACGCGGCTCACTCAGATGTTCGAGTATCTCTGCCGCCGTGATCACATCGAAGTGTCCGGACGGCAGATGCGCCTGCTGAAGCTCCCCCTGAAACACTTCAAAACCAAGCGAGCGCACGTGGTTCACTGCGTTTGCCGCAACGTCGAGACCGTGCGCATTCCAACCATTCTTGCGCGCGGCCAGCATTAAACTGCCGGCGCCACAGCCGATATCGAGCAGACGGTTTGTTTGCCGGTACGGTGCAAACTCCGCCGTGATTTCTTCGAGCCGCGTTTGTACAAACGGCGGCGGTGAAAGACTCGCTTCCGGGTAATAACTCACGTAGTAGTACTCGCTCGAATACCACGGCGTGTAAGGCGTATAAACCGTCGCGCATTTGCGGCACGAAAGGATGTCGAGCTCGTTCTTGATGCCAAGGGTTTGCGCGTCATTAGAACCACAAGCCGCACACACGCGCAGTTTCTTCTCGGTGCGCGGATCCATCGCCAGGATCGTCTGCCCCGCAAAATCATCGACTTTTTCTGGTGCCTGCATACTGTTCAAATAGGTCCTATAAGACTTATTGGACCTATTTAGTCAATAAAGCGATTGAACCACAACTCGAGCATCAGAAGCGTCCAAAGCTGATGCGAATAATCACGCTCGGCGCGAACGTGCAGATCGACCAATTGCCGAACGGCTTCGGGCTTGAAAAGACCGCGTCCCAGCGCTTTTTCAGAGAGAATAACCTCGCGCAGAAACGGCTGCATCTTGCCACGAAACCAGTGGCCGATCGGAACGCCAAACCCCATCTTTCGTCGCGTCAGATTCTCGCTCGGCAGCAGCTTGCGCAAAACTTTTTTCAGCAGGTACTTGCCCGTCAACCGGCGCAGCTTCAGGTTCTGCGGCAAGCTGGCCGCAAACTCGATGACCTTATGGTCCAGAAAAGGCGATCGCGCTTCCAACGACACGGCCATGGTCGCGATATCGACTTTAACCAGCAAATCGTTCGGCAAGTAAGTCATCTGGTCCGTCAACAACAACGTATCGACGACACCGATGCCATTAGCACGCTTGAACCAATTCTCGAGAATTCCAGTAGCATTGGCGCCCTGTGTTTCCTGCCGGAACGAATCGGTGTAGAGCGGCTCTTTAAGCTCGTCATCGAACACACTCATCCACTTCATGTAGCGACCGGCTCTGGGCCGAGCTACGACACCAAGCAGTCGCTGAGCCGATTTGATCTTGCTCTTCCTG
>DATNFX010000120.1:0-4474 GCA_035606195.1 Pyrinomonadaceae bacterium | reverse complement strand
ATCTTGAAGAAGGACGGCAATCCGGCGGACTTGCGCGCGCGACTGGAGTCGGCTGTAACTGAGCTGGGTCTCAAAGCGATTGGGGTCGACAAAATGCCGGACGTGAAGAGTCACGAGTTGGCAGTGCCACGCATCGCGATTGTTCATACCTGGACCAATACTCAAAATGAAGGTTGGTACCGGATCGAGTTCGACAAGTTGCAGATCCCATACACGTACATTTCCGATCACGTCATTCGCAACACGCCGAATCTTCGTGAGAAGTTTGACGTTTTGATCTTCCCGCCTGTTGGCGGTTCCGCGCAGACAATCGTCAACGGCATGCCGAAACGTGGCGATCCGATCCCCTGGAAGGCATCTACCGTAACGCCAAACTTTGCCAACTCGCCGGATCAAACTGACGACATGCGTGGCGGAATGAATGTGGCCGGCGTCGCCAACCTGCAAAAGTTCATCGAGGATGGGGGCTTGTTTATTACTATCGGCACTGTCGCTCAGGTACCGATCGATTATGGCATTACGAACGGTGTCTCGATTCAGCAGGCAGATAAACTCCAGGCACGTGGATCGATTTACAACTCAACCTTCTCGGACCGAAAGAGTCCGATTGCTTATGGCTACGATTCAGGATTGCCGATTTACTTCAGCCAGGCGCCGCTGTTTCAGGTGCAGGCCGGCGGAGGTGGCGGGTTTGGTGGAGGCGGCGGCGCAGGTGGTGGAGGCCAGGGAGGTGGTGGCGGTGCCAACCGTGCTTCCGGACGTGGTGGCGTTACTGACCCGGATGTGATTCAGGCCATGCCGCAACCGCGACCACTCGATCCCAATAACCGCCCCGACCCGGATGCCGATCTGCGCGAGAGTCCATTCTTTACGCCGCCACAGCTAAGACCACGCGTCGTCCTGCGGTTTGCGAATGACGAGAAGAACCTGCTTGTGAGTGGCATGCTCGCAGGTGGTAATGAACTAGTGAACAAACCCGCGATCGTCGACGTGCCGGTCGGACGCGGTCACGTCGTGATGTTTGCCACGAACCCGATGTGGCGACATCAAACACAGGGCGAGTTCTTCCTGATATTCAATGCGGCATTGAACTACGACAACCTCAGTGTTGGACGCTCGGAGGGCCGTGGGCAAGGACAAAGACCGAGCACGGCCGAGGGCGACGATCAATAGAATCATAAACAGCGGTCAAATATAGGTCCTATAGGCCCTGTAGGACCTATTTTTTCAACATGGAAACATTCCTTTCAGACATCGAAACGCGTGTGTTGGGGTCGCTGATCGAGAAGCAAGTGACCACGCCGGAGTACTATCCTTTAACGCTCAACGCGCTGACGCTCGCGTGCAATCAGAAGAACAACCGCAATCCCGTCACTGCCTACGCTGAGAACCAGGTCGCAGATGCAGTGGAAAGTCTGCGCGAAAAAAATCTGGCGTATGTGTTTTACGGCAGCACGAGTCGCGTGCCGAAGTACAAGCACGTGGTGCCGGAGGTCATGCACCTGAGTCATCCGGAGCTGGCGTTGATGTGCGTCCTGATGTTGCGCGGCGCGCAAACACTCGGTGAGTTGCGGGGCAATGGCGGGCGCTTGCATGAGTTTTCAAGCCTGGAGGAAGTTGAAGAAACTCTCAACAAACTCATCACTCGCGATCCTGATCCGCTGGTCGCACGGTTGCCGCGACAACCTGGACAGAAAGATGGACGGTTTGCTCACTTGCTTTCAGGTGAGATCGACATCCAAGCCCTTGATCAAACTCCGGCACCCAGCCCATCCCGACGTACAGGCCTCGAAGAAAAGGTCGAAGCGTTGACCGCCGAAGTCGCGAAACTGAAAGAACAATTCGAGCAATTCAAAAAACAATTCGAGTAATCTGCGTAATCTGTGGATGCTGTTTCACGGGTGGGCGCGTGGCCCAGCTATGCAAGCCGGAGGTGAACGGGGTATAATCTTCGTCCCTTATGAATCTCGAAATTTTCCATCCAGCAGTGGCGCGCTGGTTTGCGCGCAGCTTTCCCGCAGCCACCGAGCCGCAGTTGCGGGCCTGGCCCGAGATTAAGAAACACCGGCACACGCTGATTGCCGCACCAACCGGATCCGGAAAGACTCTCGCCGCATTTCTCTCAGCTATCGATGATCTCGTTCGACTCGGTCTCGAAGGTCAGCTCGACGATTCAACCCACGTCATCTACGTATCACCGCTGAAAGCACTCAGCAACGACGTACAACGTAATCTCCAGGTTCCGCTCGAAGGAATTCAGGAGGAGTTGAAAGCGCTCGGCCTGCCTGAGGTCAATATTCGCACGCTCGTTCGCACGGGCGACACACCGGCTTCCGAACGCACGGCGATGACGAAGCGTCCGCCGCACATTGTCGTCACTACTCCGGAATCGCTTTACATTCTGCTGACCAGTGACGGTGGACGGCGCATGCTGCAGACTGCGCGAACTCTGATCCTCGACGAGATTCACGCGGTTGTCGGCGACAAGCGAGGTTCGCACCTGGCGCTTTCCATCGAACGATTGCAAAAGCTAGTTCTTGATCACGCAACTACAATCGGCAATCGGCAATCGGCAATTGGCAATCCAACCCTGGTTCGCATTGGCCTGTCCGCCACGCAGCGTCCGATTGAAGAAGTCGCCCGATTCCTCGTCGGCACCGAAAATATCGAGGCCAACAACACTCCAAACTGCGCCATCATCGACAGTGGTGATGCAAGAAAACTCGACATCGCCATCGAGCTGCCTGAGTCGCCTTTGTCGGCAGTGATGTCGGGTGAAGTTTGGGATGAAGTTTACGATCGACTCGCACAATTGATTCGCCAGCACCACACCACGCTGATCTTCGTGAACACACGGCGCTTGGCTGAACGCGTCGCGCGTCACCTTGGTGAACGAATTGGCGAGGAGAACATTGCTGCGCACCACGGAAGCCTTGCTCGTGAACAACGTCTGATGGCCGAGCAGCGACTGAAGTCGGGCGAGCTGAGCGCCCTCATTGCCACTGCTTCATTGGAACTCGGTATCGATATTGGCGATGTGAATCTCGTTTGTCAGCTTAGCTCAACACGCTCAATTGCCAGCTTCCTGCAACGCGTTGGCAGGTCGAACCACACCGTCGCCGGGTTTCCCAAAGGTCGCATCTTTCCACTCTCGCGCGATGAGTTAGTTGAATGTACAGCCATCATCGATTCGGTTCGTCGTGGTGAGCTCGACCGTTTAGAGATTCCTGAAAAACCTCTGGACATTCTGGCCCAACAAATCGTGGCTGCTGTAGCGGCGGAAGAGTGGTCGGAAGACGATCTGTTCCAAACTGTCAGACGCGCATATCCCTATCGCAATCTGGAACGGGAACGGTTCGATGCGATTGTCCGCATGCTCGCGGAAGGATTCACCACGAAGCGCGGTCGGAGATCGACTTATCTCCATCATGATGAAGTTAATCAGCGGCTGCGTGGCCGCAGAGGCGCGCGACTGGCTGCTATTACTTCCGGGGGTGCGATTCCAGACACGGCTGACTACGCCGTCGTGCTCGAGCCCAGCGAACTCGTGATCGGATCTGTAAATGAAGACTTCGCGATCGAGAGTTTGCAGGGCGATATCTTTCAACTCGGAAATACTTCGTGGCGTGTGCTTCGAGTAGAGCAAGGGAAGGTTCGCGTCGAGGATGCTCATGGACAGCCGCCGTCGATTCCTTTCTGGTTGGGTGAAGCGCCTGCCAGGACACAGGAGTTGTCTGTTTCGGTGTCAAGGTTGCGAGAAGAAGTCGCGACGCGGATTAAGGCGGATGGAGAAGACGGATCTGGGGTTAATCTCGAACCGGCCTTGACGTGGCTGACGAATGAAGTGGGGTTGTCGCAATCGGCGGCGGAGCAAATGGTTGATTATCTGGCTGGCGCGAAGATCGTGCTGGGCGTGATGCCGTCGCAGGAGAATCTCGTGCTCGAGAGATTCTTTGACGACAGTGGCAGCATGCAGTTGGTGCTGCACTCGCCGTTCGGCAGTCGCATTAATCGGGCCTGGGGGTTGGCGTTACGGAAGCGATTTTGTAGGAAGTTCAATTTTGAATTGCAGGCGGCAGCGACGGAAGATGCGATTGTTCTGTCACTTGGGCCAACGCATAGTTTTCCGCTCGACGACGTTTTCCACTACCTGAACTCCAAAACGGTGCGACAGCTTCTGTGCCAGGCATTGCTTGATGCGCCGATGTGGAATATCCGCTGGCGCTGGAATGTGACTCGTTCACTCGCGGTGCTGCGGCGTCGTGGCGGGCGCAAGATTCCACCGCAGTTGCAGCGCATGGATGCTGAAGATCTCCTGACAGCGATCTTCCCGGACCAGGTGGCGTGTGCAGAAAACCTGACCGGCGAACGAGAGATTCCAGCGCATCCGCTCGTCGATCAAACAGTCAAAGACTGCCTGGAAGAGGCGATGGACATCGACGGCCTCGAGCGTCTGCTCACGTCGATCGAACGA
>DATNFX010000119.1:0-10983 GCA_035606195.1 Pyrinomonadaceae bacterium | reverse complement strand
GAGTCGTAACTCGGATGTTCGAGAATCTTGCGCCAGAAGCCGACCTGTTCCAGACCACGGCGCCGCCCGAGCTCACCTGCCGAGCCGGCTTCCATGAACATGTCGTAGTCGTCGAAGTGACTGGTCCACCACTTGATGTCGTTGGCGCGCGTTGCCTGCTGGTCGTAGATGTAGCTCATGCCCTGCTGGCGAAACGCGCCGTTGTGAAACCAGTCGTCCCCCATCCATCCATCAACCATCGGATTCATCGGCACGGAAACCTTCAGCGCCGGATGCGGATTGATGAGGGCCATCAACGGTAGAAAGCCGTCGTACGAGATTCCGAGAATGCCGACGCGACCGTTCGTCTCGGGAATATTCTTCACGAGCCAATCGATAGTGTCGTAAGTATCGGTGGCATGGTCCACTTTCGTCGGATTCCAACGGCCTTGCAGCGGACGATTCATCACGTACTCGCCTTCAGAGCCGTACTTGCCGCGAATGTCCTGGACCACGCGAATGTACCCGCCTTCGACGATCACGTCGGTCGCGTTGTCATAGCCGGTCAGGATCGATCCGAGATCGGAGCTCTCAGCGTGACCGGTCAGCTCGTCGGCGTTGTATGGCGTCCGCGTCAGCAGGATCGGAGCGTTGCGAGCGCCTTTGGGAACGAGAATGACTGTGTGCAACTTGACGCCGTCGCGCATCGGAATCATCACCGTGCGACGTACGTAGTTGAACCCGTCGTTTGTCGGTTCGAATTTTGACGGCGTCTCGTTTTGGGCGAGAGCCACATGGCAGACGAGTAGTAAGACAATAAATACAAGCAGGAGTTTCATATTCGATTGTCCCTTTATCCACAGATTACGCAGATTAGTATTTTACAAATTCGAACTTCAATCGCACACTGCGGCCGGGACTGTTGTAGAAGGTCCCGAATTGTTCGCTGGCGATGTTGTTCTGCACGTCGCGCGGATTCCAATGGTTGGTGATGTTGAAGATGGTGAAACCGGCGCGACCCTTGTATTCCTTGCCGCGAAAACGAATCTTTAGTGCTTTCATTACGAGCAGGTCGAATGTTAGCAGGTTTGGAAAGCGCCCGCCCTCATTTCGTGGACCCACGAAGTTTTGCAGCTGATCCACGGTGGAAAATGGGAAGCCAGTGTGCCAGTCGACTACAGGTGACAAGACGAGGTTGAAAGGCACAGCGAAGTCACCCCAGAAAAGCAAACGATTCGGAACGTCGAACGGCTGCTTGCCATACTCGTCGGGACGAATCACCGGATGCTTGAGATTTCCGAAATAGGTGTTGAAGTCGTTCAGGTTCCCGCGCGCTTCCGAACGCACGTACGACAGAAAGATATTACGTCCTTCCTGAAATCGAAAGCGTGCGACCGCTTGTAGCTCGCGATAACGTGAGCGCCCGTTGTTCTGCAGGAGGAGTTGGTTGAAGGTCGGCTCCAACACGAAATCACGGCGTGTGTTTCGGTCTTCATAGCCGAGACGCAGCAACAGCCGTTCGGTCAGTTGATGATCGACTTGAAGGTTCCAGGCAAGCGAGTAAGGATTCTCTAACTGCGCCGGAGCGGTGTTTTGCATGTCGCGATCTTCGATCACTTCGAAAAGGCCCCCGGCCTGCACAACAGTCAACACACGCATACTTTGATACTGCTCAAACGAACCGATATTGAGCGGAATCTTGTCGTAGAAGATGCCGACACCACCGCGCACGACGGTGCGATCGGAATCAGTCGGCGTTAGCACGAAGCCCACACGCGGCGCGAGGTTGTTGTTCTTCCCGATACTGTCGCGGTCGTACCTCAGCCCCAGATCAAAAACCAGGTGGGAGTTTACGATCCACTTGTCCTGGACGAAGGCAGAGAATTCGTTTTGGTTGCGTTCGAGAATGCCATTACCCGAGAACAGGATGAATTGACGTGGAAAAAAGCTGTTGTTTGGGTGGATTGTAACCGGCTGACTCGTGTCGGTGCCGTGGAATGAAGTGTGACTGAAGTTGACGCCGGTTTTGAACGAATGGGTTCCGCGCGCTTTCAGTGGCGAAAAATTGAAGACTTCGAGTAGCTCGTAGCGCCGGCTCTCTCGATGTTGCCTGTTGAACCAACCGCCGAGGTTGCGGTCGGGAGTAATTTCATAAATCGCGGCGCTGTTGCCGAAGATGTCGCCGTCAAACTGCTTCACGCTAAAACTCGACTGCAGTAATGCTCCTGATTTGAACGTCGCCTGCTCGTTGAGCGCAAGAAACCACCCGCGCTGGTGAAAGTTTGCGGTCGTGTCAGCCAGATTGAAAGTGTTGAGATTGAAGTAGTCGATCTTCTGAGGAAAGATCGAGAAGCTTCCTGTCAGCCGGTTGTTGTTGTTAACGACGTAATCAATCCGCGTAAACGAATCAAAGCTCTCGCGTTTGATGTCGCGTTGATTCTCGTTGAGGTCTTCGAGGCTGGGCACGTTCGTGCGTACGAAACGATATTCCACACTCTGAAAAAAGAAGAGCTTGTCTTTCTTGATGGGGCCGCCGATAGCGATGCGTGGCGTCGCGGCGCCGATGCCGAAAAGCTTGCCGTCGCGCCAACGAGGCCGCGGTAACGTGCCAGTGAACAGGTAACGCAGATCGTTGCTTCCGGAACGTGTTTCGATCGTCGTCACCGCTCCCGTGAACTTTCCAAACTCCGACGAGTACGGATTCGAATGCACCTGCACTGTGTCGACAGCTTCGAGCGGCAACTCGATCGCCGGCGCGCCCGTGACGGGATCGGTAACATTCAAACTCGAGACAAGTATGCCGCTCTGGCTTGGGCGTGTTCCCTTGATGTTCAGGTTTCCGTCCGGTCCGCGCACGACACCGGGAAGTAAAGGCAACGCGTCCTGAAATTTCTGATCGACCAGCGGCGCATCACGCAACGCCACATTCGTAATCACTGAAGGTGTCGTTGTTTCTGTTTTGCTGGCGTCTGTTCGATCGTCGATCACGGTCACCGATTCGGTAACCGGCACGGGCTGCAGAAGCAGGTCCTGTTCGACAGTCGCATCAATCTGCACACTCAGTTTTTTCTCATACTTCTTGAAACCAGAAAATTCCACCGTTAAGATGTACTCCCCGGCAATCAGACCCGGAAAGTCGTACTGACCTTCCATGTCGCTGACGTTCTGAAGTTTCTTATCTCCAGGTCGATCACTGCTCAGAGTAACGACAACCCCCGGCAGAGCTTTGCGTTGGCTGGGAATATCGGCAACGACTTTGCCTCGAATTCGACCTCCCTGTTGCGCCGCACCAAAAACGTACGGCGCCCCGGCGAAAAGAGGCATCAAAAATAGTGTGACCAAAGCGGGGAGAAAAATACGCGTTAGGGAATAGTGCTGAACTTTGTTCATTGTCGTGTGGTGCGAATTGGCTTTGATGCATCAAAGTCCTCATACACCGACCTACCATAAAATCTTTCCAACTCGAGGAGACCTCTCAATGAAGAGCATTATAGGCGGTTTCGTTCTAACGTTGTTTGTTGTGTGTCTTGCTTTGCCAGGCTTGGTTCATGCCGGTGCTGAAGGTTCTTCGGCTACCGGTAGTTTCAAGTTTGTATTAGAAGACGGGGAAACAAGATTCGTTGAATTTAATGCCACGGAAGGTGCGGACGGCCAGGCGACTGGCGACATGACCTTTAGCGATCCGGTTGCGATTCCGGTCGAAGATCCCGACTCTTCGGAAACCTCCACGAACCAGGGCGTGATGGTGAGAGCCAAATTTGATTGCATGCAGGTAGTTGAGAACAAGGCGGTGATCGGCGGCGAGATTTACGACTCGAACGTCAAGAGCAACATCGGGCAGCGTGTGTTGCTCGTCGTGGAAGACAATGGGCTCGACAAGGACAATCTCATTTGGGGAATCTACCAGAAGCCCGCAACGGGCTGGGTTCCCTCGGACGCCGAAGTTGAAGGCGACAAGGGTGCAGAGCTGAAATGGATTGCTACAGATTTCGAGCGGAAGGACGACGTTGGAATTCCCTCGGACATCAGCAAGGTCGTAACCTGCAAGAGCTTCCCGCTCGGCTCCTACGAATTTCCCGAGATCAAAGCCGCCGCCGGCGATCTTAAAGTCTCACCCAAGTAGTTTTCCACAGATTCCACAGATTACACAGAACAAAATCGGTGTAATCTGTGGATTTGACTTTGCTGGTCCCACCCGTTATAAAGCCCGCCAAATTCGCCTAGACTAGGAGCCTCCCATGAAGAGAATTATTTTCGCCGCAGTTGCGGTGTTAGCGGTGGTGACTCTAATTTTGCCGTCGCTGACTTTTGCCGGTAATGATGGTCCTTCCGCCAGTGGTAATTTCCAATTTTCCTTAGAAGACGGCCAACCGAGATATCTCGAATTTAACGCCAGAGAACAGAACAAGGGCACGATTGTTGGTGAGATGACGTTTAGTGATCCGTCTGTCGTCCCCGTTGGTGACCCGGACACTTCCGACGGTTCAGGTAGTCCCGGCGCTCTCGTAAAAGCAAAGTTCGATTGCTTGAAGATCACAGGCAACCGGGCCGTGATGGGCGGTGTGATTTCTGAGTCGAATATTCTGGCCGCCGTCGGCCTGCGCGTTTTGCTTGTCGTGGAAGACAACGGCGAGGGTGTCAACGCTCTCAACGACAAACTCACGTGGGGAATCTATCTTCCGCAAACAACCGGCTGGACACCAAAGGACGGCGAGCGCGAGGACGATAACGGCGCATCATTGAGCTGGATCGCGAAAGATTTCGAGCGCCCGGACGACGTCGGCATTCCTTCGAATCAAAGCAAGACTGTTGGATGTGAGAGCTTTTCGGCGGCAGCTTATTCGTTCGTTGATATCGTTCACGGCGGAGGGAATGTCCAGGTCCAACCCTAGAAGAACCATCCACAGATTACACAGATTCCTTTTTAATAATCTGTGTAATCTGTGGATTGCTAACTGATCTTCCGCTCAATACGTCGATCGGGAATCAACCACATCACCGCCACCGCAACGTAAACCGCCAACCCGATCCACGGGCTCACAAACGACAACAAAATCCCGACGATGTAGATCACCATCGAGAGCTTCCCTTTAAAATCGGACCCCAATGCCGAAGCGAGTAGCTCATTCCCCGGCGCTCCTAACAGCGCACGCACCAGAATTGTGTATGCGATTGCGGACAACAACAACACCGCGCCATAAAGCGCCACAGGCCACTGCGAAAAGTGATTCTCGCCCATCCACGCCGTCACAAACGGAACCAGCGACAACCAGAACAACAAATGCAGGTTGGCCCACAACGCGCGCCCGTCGATGTGTTGGGTAATGTGGAGCAGGTGGTGATGATTGTTCCAATAGATGCCCAGGTAGATAAAACTCATCACGTAACTTCCCAGCACGGGAATCAGTGGACGCAGACCAGCCAGACTCGTGTCGTGCGGCGGGCGTAGTTCAAGCACCATGATGGTGATGATGATAGCGATCACACCATCACTGAACGCTTCCATTCGATTGGTGGTCATTTTTTGCGGCCGACTGCGAAGATCGACTCAGCAGAACGCACGTACATCACGCCGTCCGACAACGCCGGAGTTGCCATCAGCAACTCCCCCATCGAGTTGGTCGCGATGTGATTGAACTTTTCACCCGCAGACACGACGAGGATCTCACCGTCTTCATTCGACAGGTAGATCTTGCCGTCAGAAGCGATTGGCGAGGCACTGAAACCGCTACCCACGAGTGGCAAACGTTGCCGGTAAATTTCGTTGCCCGTTTTGAGATTGTACGCATCGAAGGTGCCGTTATTCGCGAGCACGTAAAGAATGCCGTTATAGATCAACGGCGTCGGCATGTAAGAACCGCGACCGGTGCGACTCCAAACAACTGTGTCGCTGCTGGTTTTTCCTTCCGGCAAAGTGAGATCGCCGCGCGCGCCTGCCTTGACGACGAAGATTGGTCGCTCTGGTCCACGACCACTCACTACGACGAGCATGTCGTCAGCAAAGATCGGAGTCGGCGCCGTGATCTTTGAGCTGCCTCCAAGTCGCCACAATTCTTTTCCTGTGCGTGGATCGTAACCACGAATAAAGTTTGAGGCGTTGGCGATCAGCTCCTCGCCCTTTGAGGTAGTTGCGACTGTCGGCGTACCCCACGAAGGAATCTCTTCGCGTTTCGTTTTCCAGACTGCGCGGCCCGTATTCGCGTCAAAGGCGATGATGAACGAATCAGTTTGTGTGTCGCACTGGAGTATTACCAGATCCTTCCAGATGATGGGCGAGCTGGCTGGGCCCCATTCGTACGTGGGAATGTCGTACGCGCCCATGTCCACGCGCCCCATGTTCACTTTCCAAAGAAACTTCCCGTTAACGTCGTACGCGTACACACCCTCCGATCCGAACCACGCGACGACGATGCGGCCGTCAGTCACCGGCGTCGAATTCGCATACGTCGACTTGATATGACGTTTCTCCATCGGCTCGCCCTGGTAAGCGACTTGTTGCCAAAGGATCTTTCCGCTCTGTTTGTCGAGTGCATAGATCATCCAGCGATGGATGGAGCGGTCTTTCGACGCATCCCCATCGCCGTATAAACCCGGACGAAACGACGCCTTCGGATCGCTGCTGACGGCGGTAGTTACAAAAACTCGATTTCCCCAAACGACTGGACTGGAGTGTGCGAGTCCGGGTATCGGCGTGCGCCAGAGGATGTTCTCGCCCGTCTTGCCGTTCCATTTATCGGGTAGGTTCTGTCCCTCTGCAACGCCCGAGGCGTTTGGCCCGCGAAACGACGGCCAGCTTCCTTTGTTACTCGCCATCGGACGAGCAGGCGGACGTGCTTTCGCCACGTTGACGATCTCTCGCGGCGGCACCGCGACAATCTCAGTCGCAGGGATCCACGTGCTGCGATCGACAATCATCTTTCGCGGCACGCAGTTGTCTGCGACGACGTCAAACGAAACATGATTGCCCTCGATGTTGAAGTGATACTTACCCGGACCATCGCAGCCGCCTGGGCCACCACTCATCGCCAGTTCGATTTGATTAGCGTCGACACTCTTCCAGGTTCCGTTCATTTTGGGCCAGCCATTGCCTTCGAGTGTCAATGTGCCTGCCGGATCGAAACGCACCAGGAAGGCGCCGAACTTCAGCGGCTGTGCCGGGAGTGTTGGTAGCGATGCTTTGCTGCGATGTGTTTCGATGTACTTGCGTGCAAACTCATTCCAGTGTGGACTCTCGCGCAGTCCGATCTTTTTGGCTTCCTCTTCGGCATCTTCGACTTTCCAGCCATCACGCAGCACGCGTCTGATCATCCAGAACGCACCAACACGAATCGCTGCCGTGCAATGAATAAAGATGGGACGATTATCCGGGTCGTCTGTGATCTTGAGGAACTCCGCGACTTGCTCTTCATTCGGATTGCCGAAAGCGACCGGGATATTGAAGTAGCGCAAGCCGAGCTCTTTTGCTTTCGCCTCTTCTTCGGCGGCGCGATGTTCGCTCGGTTGGCGCAGGTTGATGATCGACTTAACGCCTTCGGCTTTCAGTTTCTCGAGATGCTCGAGTTTGGGCTGGCCGCCGGTGCAGAAGTCTTTGTTGACGCGCAGGAAGTTTCGGATTTCGCCGGGATCCTGGGTCATGAATCCCAATAACAAAAGCGCCGCAATAAGACTAGTCTTCATATGAGCCTCGAATGTAGTTAGCCACGGATTTCTCGGATGATATAGGTCCTATAGGACACATCGGACCTATACTCTACCTCGTCAACTGCCGATACTTGATTCTGTGTGGCGTCTCGGCGGCTGCACCAAGTCGCGCCTTCCGATCAACCTCGTAATCGGAATAGTTCCCCTCGAACCAAACCACTTTACTATCACCCTCGAACGCCAGTATGTGCGTCGCGATGCGATCGAGGAACCACCGGTCGTGCGAGATGACCACCGCACATCCCGCGAAGTTTTCGAGCGCTTCTTCGAGCGCGCGTAGCGTGTTGACGTCGAGGTCGTTTGTCGGTTCGTCGAGCAACAACACGTTTGCGCCTTCCTTCAACATCTTCGCGAGATGAACGCGATTGCGTTCGCCGCCCGACAACATGCCGACTTTCTTCTGCTGGTCAGATCCGGAGAAGTTGAAGCGCGCCACGTAAGCGCGTGAATTCACTTCGCGGTTCCCGAGCTTCAGCACGTCTTCACCGCCACTAATCTCCTCCCAGATCGACTTGTTCGCATCGAGCGTGCGACTCTGATCGACATAAGCGAGCACTACAGTTTCACCTTTTCGGATTGTGCCAGCATCAGGTGGTTCCTGTTCTGTGATCATTCGAAACAGCGTCGTCTTTCCGGCGCCGTTCGGACCAATCACGCCGACGATGCCACCCGGCGGCAACGCGAAGTTCATGTCGTCGACCAGAAGATTCTGTCCGTAAGCCTTGTTTACGTGTTCGGCTTCGATCACAACATTGCCGAGACGTGGTCCAGCTGGGATGTGAATCTCGAGATCTTCGCGACGTTTCTCATTCTCTTGTCGCAACAGTTCTTCATAGGAGTTGATTCTGGCTTTGCCTTTTGCGTGGCGTGCCTTGGGCGACATGCGAATCCATTCGAGCTCGCGTTGCAGCGTTTTCTGACGCTCGGATTCGGATTTCTCTTCGCGTCGCAAGCGCTCCTGCTTCTGTTCGAGCCAGGAGCTGTAGTTACCCTTCCACGGAATGCCTTCGCCCCGATCGAGTTCGAGAATCCAGCCGGCGACGTTGTCAAGAAAGTAGCGGTCGTGCGTCACGGCGATGATGGTTCCCGCATAACCCTGCAAGTGATGCTCGAGCCATGCGACTGACTCAGCGTCGAGGTGGTTTGTCGGTTCGTCGAGTAAAAGAATGTCAGGCTTCTGCAGCAACAGGCGGCACAACGCGACGCGGCGGCGCTCACCGCCCGAGAGAACTTTTACAGGCGTGTCAGGCGGGGGGCAACGCAACGCGTCCATTGCCATCTCGAGCCTTGAATCGAGATCCCACGCATCGAGCGCGTCGAGTTTTTCCTGAACCTCGCCCTGGCGTTCGAGTAGCGCCGACATCTCGTCGTCAGACATCTCTTCGCCAAACTTCGCGTTGATCTCATCAAACTCTTTGAGCAGGTTCACTGTTTCCTGAACTGCTTCTTCGACGACTTCACGCACGGTGCGCGCATCGTCGATCAATGGTTCCTGTTCGAGATAACCGACGGTGAAGCCCGGCGAGATGACCGTTTCGCCGTTGAAGTCTTTGTCGACACCCGAGAGGATGCGGAGCAGGGAAGACTTGCCGGAGCCGTTCAGGCCGATGACGCCGATCTTCGCGCCGTAAAAGTAAGAAAGATAGATGTCTTTGAGGACCGGCTTCTTGTCGTAAAACTTACTGACGCCGACCATTGAATAAATGACTTTGTTTGGTTCTGTACTCATAAATCCAAAATATAGGTCAAATAGGCCCTATAGGACCTATTAATTTTTCAGCAACTCTTTCGCGTGGCGGCGGGCGCTGTCTGTGATCTCCGCGCCGGTGAGCATGCGCGCTATTTCCTCGACGCGGCCTGCCTTGTCCAGGCGTCCAACACTCACTTGCGTGCGGCCCTTCAATGCTTCTTTCTGCACGACTAGATGACTGTCGGCAAACCGCGCAATTTGCGGTTGGTGCGTGACGCATAACACCTGATTCGTCTGTGCGAGCTTCTTCAGTTTAATACCAACTGCCTCGCTGACCCGACCGCCGATGCCCGTGTCGATCTCGTCGAACACGATCGTGCGTGGAAACTGCGATCCGTTTGCGACCGTCTTCAGTACCAGCATCAGACGCGATGCTTCGCCACCCGACGCCACCCGCGCGAGCGGTTTGACTTCCTCGCCGACGTTTGCAGAGAAGTAAAACTCAGTGTGGTCGATGCCTTTCTGTCCGGCCGCCTCAACACTGTCGTTCACCTGCACCTGAAAACGCGCATTGTCGATCGCAACTTCCGCGATTCCTTTTTCCACCGCCTGCTCAAACTTCTTCGCCGCTCGCACGCGTTCCTTGTGTAACTTGCGCGCGAGATCGAGATAGCGCTCGCGAGCTGCCGCAAGCTCCGAATTCAACTCGCGCTCACGTTCATCCGACGTTTCGATCTGTCGCAGACGATCTTCCGAACGCGCCAGATGCTCGAGTGAAGCCGCGATCGATCCGCCGTATTTGCGCTTGAGTCGTGAGATCTCTGCGAGCCGGTCTTCAATCTCAGCCAGGCGTGACGGTGAAAACTCGAGCCGGTCGGCGAAATCGCGTAACGAGAAAGAGAGATCCTCGAGCACGGCGCGCGCACTCTCCAATCCTTCGAGGTAATCACGAAAGCTTGATTCGTACTCGGCGAGCTCTTCGACCTCTTTCAACGTCAGTCGCACGCGTGCCACTGCCGCGTCGTCATCCTCGTAGATGCGGGTATAGCTCGACTGGCAAAGCGTCGTCAGCTTTTCAACATTCGCGAGCCGGCGACGCTCTTCTTCGAGCTTCTCATCTTCGCCCGGCGACAACTGTGCGCGCTCCAGTTCAGCGATCTGAAACTTCAACGTATCGACCAGTTGAAACTTCTCCGCTTCATCATGACGCAACGACTCCAGTTCGCGTCGCAACACATTCCATCGCTGATACGCTTCCGCGACTTCGCCGCGCAACGCCGTATTGCCTGCGAAAGCGTCGAGTATTTCAAGATGCGTTTCCGGATTGAAGAGCGTCTGCTGATCGCCCTGGCCATGAATGTCGACCAAATATGGTCGCAAGTCACGCAAGAGCGACTGCGTAGCGAGTTGATTGTTAATGAAGATCTTGTTTCGTCCAGTGGAAGCGATCTCGCGCCGAATTATGAGTTCGTTTGTTTGCTCAAGTCCTGCGTTCTCAAGAATGCTTTCGAACTCCGGATTCGGAGTAACAGAAAACAGTCCCTCAATCGATCCGCGTTCAGCGCCCGATTTCAGCAGCTCACTCGTGAACCGTCCACCAATCAGCACGCCCA
>DATNFX010000118.1:0-6875 GCA_035606195.1 Pyrinomonadaceae bacterium | reverse complement strand
AGGGTTTAAGTTCTTGAATCAACTCTCACAGGTCGCTCCAAATGCACCCACGATGCTTCCCGGTTTTCCTCCGGGAATCACCAATCACCAGGCGTTTGTTCTGGCATTGAGCGCACCACCGTTATCGCCACTGACACCGCGACCGGGTTACTTCAATCTCGCGGGGAATTTCCTTGAAGATCGGCTCTTCTTCGCAAACGAACAAATACTCCACGACAACATAGCCGTTTTTAACGACTATACGACCACGAGAATGTTTCGAGATCTCAATTGTGGTCTGGCCGGGGAGACGACGTTCAACAACAACTTGAGCAGCTTTACGGGACCGGTGATCATGTATGCCGGCGGACACGGATTCGGGAGTGCAATGCTTGATACCGCACAACTGATGAGCGCCGCGGATGTGAGCATCAACTTCAGAGCGGACTACGGGCACGTTGATTACGTGTTTTCACAAAATCACCTGCAGGAAGTCGAGCATCCGATTTTCAATTGGTTGTTACAGAAACCGCTAAAGTAATTTAGCTGCATTGGTTCAACTGTATGGGCTGCCCTCCGTGGCCGCCCGTGGTTTTGAATGGTGTTCGCCAAACCAAAGCCGTCGCTACTTGAATCGCCTTAGCTCAAACCACGGGTGGCCACGGAGGGCCGCCCCTACAGTTACGCCCAAATCGTTGTTTGCTACTGCAGGTCGAGCAGCCAGATATCGCTTTCAGTCGTGTAAGCCGAGAAGTAAATGTATTGACCATCTTTCGAGACGGCAACGCCTTGAATTTGCGCGTCTCGCAATGCCAGGATTTCGCGCGCGCCTTTCGTCGAAACATTCCCGAGAAATGCCTTGCCTCCCGAGATACAGATATAACCTGCCCCATCAGGAAGCCACATCGGGTAACCACCGATGTTAGACTCGACTCTCTCATATCGATTTGTCTCAAACGAGTAATAACCGATTTGCCCGTCAGTGAATGTCCCAATCAATTTCTTCCCATCCTGCGACCAGTCCCACACCGCAAAGAATTTCTCTGACGCCGGTAGTTGTTGCAGCGTTTGCGACGACCAATCTTTACTGAGATCGAGAATCACATTTACGCGATTCCGTTGAAAGAGCAAACGCTTGCCATCCGGAGACCAGAGCGGCAACGTTGCATCTCCAGGACTGTCGAAACTGACCTGACGAAGATTCGTGCCGTCGGCGTCAATGGTCCAGATCTCGTAACGACCGCTTCGATCCGAAGTAAACACAATCTTCTTTCCGTCTGGCGACCACCGCGGGTAACGATCGAAGAACTTATCGTTTGTCAGGTCTCGCCAGTTGGTTCCATCACGTTGCACGATTACGATGTCTTCCTGCGTCCCGCGCAGGAGTCTCATCACGAAGCGACTGCCGTCGGGCGACAGTTCCGGTCGCACTACTCGAATATCACCGCGCGTGATCGATATTGGTTCACCGACAACTTTGCCACGCTCCTGATCAAATTTGACGGCCTGAATATTTGCGCGGCGGTCTGTCTGCACATAGATGAGCCGTTTGCCGTTCCGCGAGAAGTTCATGTGACGGTTGAATGTTGCGGGAGTTGATACCGCCTCCGGTTCACCCAAAACTTTTCCAGTCTCTTCGTTAATCGGCACGCGCCAAAAGCTCATGTTGCCGCTGCGGTCGCTGGCGAAGTAAAGAAATTTGCCGTCGGGGGACCACACCGGATTCCAATTCGTCGAGGCATCTGTAGTAACGACTTCGATTTCTCCGCCGGCTTTCGAAATCGTCGCGATGTCGCTCCTGCCTGCACTCGGCGGATTAAACCAAAACGCGATGCGAGATCCGTTCGGAGACCATGACGGCTGCATCGCGTCGTTTTCACAAAGCTGCCGTTGGGCGCCGGTTTCCACGTCGGCAATCAACAACACGCTGGGATTGATGTTGCGAGTTGACGGCAAACTATGACCGATCCTGCTGCAAACAATCTCCTTACCATTCGGAGACCATGCAGGATGGTGACAACGCGGAATTACGGGCCTGACATTTTCACCCGTCGCTTCCATGACATACACGCCGGCCGGTTCGCGGTTGGAGTAGAACGCGATGCGCTTGCCGTCTGGAGAGTACGACGGCTCATATTCGTCTGAAGGTGTATTCGGTGTTAACGGTCTCGCGTTCTTCCCGCCAACACGCTGCTGGAACAGATCGAAATTGCCTTCCGGCTCGCTGGAAAAGACAAAGTCTTCGCCATCGGGAGCAAGCGTCGGAAAGTATTCGGTACCCGGTTGATTTGTTAACTGTAAGTGCGACGCACGTGACCAATCGGGAGCCGTCGTTTTTGCTCTCGTGAAATACAAACCAAGCGGAATGGCGGCGAAGATCAGCGTGACGACGATTGCAACGGGCCAGAACCACGAGCGCCGCGCAATTTGCGGCAACGAGCCGGTGACGGCTTTCGGATTTGAGATCGTCGCAGCGGAATCAATCATTCGCAGCAGACGGCGAATGTCCGCGCGGAAGTCTGAAGCAGTTTGGTAACGAAGCTCGCGATCCTTTTCCAAAGCCTTGTTCAGCATTAAATCGACGTCTGACGGGAGTGTTCCATCGAGCGCGGTCGCTGCTTTGGGATCACTCGAAAGAATCGCGTTGATGGTTGCTTGTCGCGTCTCGCCCTTGAAAGGTTTGCAACGGGTCACAAGCTCATAGAGCACAACGCCGAGGCTCCAGATGTCTGTGCGATGATCGACGGGTTCACCACTCGTTTGTTCCGGCGACATGTACGCGAGCGTTCCCATGGCAACGCCGACTTGAGTGCTTAGCGCATCTTCACCCGCCGCAACCTCGCTTAATTTCACCAGACCAAAATCAAGAACTTTGGCGTAACCATCCGGACGCACCATGACGTTCTCAGGCTTGATGTCACGATGTACGATGCCCGCCTGATGTGCTGCGGAAAGCGCTTCTGCAACCTGGGCCCCGAGGGCAAGACTCTCTCTCAGTCCGAGCTTCTCTCGCAAAGAAGAAAGAGTCTGTCCCTCGACGAATTCCATCGCGATGAAATGTATGCCCCCTGCTTCGCCGACTTCGTAAATCGTTACCAGGTTTGGATGATTTAGAGCGGAAAGTGCACGGGCCTCACGTTGAAAGCGAGCAGTGCGCTCGGTATCAGCTACGAAATGCCAGGGGAGAATTTTGAGCGCGACGAGTCGATCGAGTTTGCTGTCGCGCGCGAGATAAACCTCACCCATGCCGCCGGCGCCGAGGAGTTTTTCAATCTTGTAGTTCGCAAGCTGTTTTCCAATCAGTGAAAAAGACGTCGTGAGGTTCGAATCCTGCGCCAGCGATTCGGCTGCGACTCTCATCGCCGAGCGGTCCATGAAGTTTGTTGCTTGTGCCTGAGCCTTGAGCAGACTCAGCACCTCGTCGCGCAGCTCTGTGTTGTCTTTGCTCGCCTCGACGACAAACGCTTCTCGCTGGTCGGGCGGTTGGGCCAGTGCCTGGTCCAACAGGGCGTCAACTTTTTTCCAGAGGTCGGGATCCATTGACTTAATTTGAGGCAAGCTCGCGATAGAGCCAGGCTTTCGCTTTGTTCCACTCGCGCATGACCGTGATGGGCGCAATCTTCATCACTTCAGCAGTTTCGTCGACACTGAGTCCGCCGAAGAAGCGTAGCTCCACGATCTGACTCTTGCGTTCGTCAATCCCCGCGAGACCCTTTAATGCTTCGTCGAGGGCCAAAAGATCTGCATCTTTGTCAGCAGTGACGGTCATCGCCTCATCGAGCGAGATGTTGAGTGCTTCGACGTCTTTATCCAGTTTCGGACGCTTGCGCGCGAAGTCGACGAGGATGCGGCGCATCATCTGTGCGGCAACGCCGAAGAAGTGCGCGCGGTTTTGCCAGCGCACCGCCTTCCAGTCGATCAGTCGCACATAGGCTTCGTTAATGAGAGCCGACGTTTGCAGCAGGTGATCCGGACGCTCTCTGCTCATGTAACGTTTAGCAAGCCGGTAGAGTTCGGCGTGAACGAGCGGCGCAATGCGCGCCAGTGCCTCTTCGTCGCCGTTTCCCCAGGCAAGTAAAAGTTCGGTGAGTTCGTGAGCCCCAGATTCGTCCATAGTGGGACCTTCAGGACCAAGCAGGTGCAAAAACGGGACAGAATTTATCACACACGCGGCTGGAGTTGTTGCGCTTCTTTCGGGCTCATCAGGTCTTTGTGAGTAATTGGTGACCACGCAAAGAGACTGCACGTGACAAAACCGAAGGCATTCAGAATTCCGTGCGTCATCGCCATCCTCGGAATCGTGAGAATTAAAGTGTGTGTGGCAAGACTGTAGGCGTAGAGACTCGCCAGCACCATTGCCGAGCAACTGGAGAGTGCTCCGATGATTAGGAGGGTTTGTTTGACTCGATTGGTAATGGTGGGTGTGACCCAACCAATCGTTAGCACGGCGAGTAGAACAAGCCCGGTGGAGAGAAGCAGTGTTCCGACTAAACCAACCACCGGCGATAATGTAATTCCCGCGGCGACGAGGGGCATCGCCGCCACGATTGCGAAAACGGAGAACGCAAAGATTGGCCGTGGATAATTTTTTGTCGACAGGACTCTTCCATTCATTCCCGCAAGAATCGGTGTCGCAAAGCCTGCGAAATGAAAGTGGACCGCCGTTAATAGGATGATGATCTCGCCGAAGCCGAACGGCTGAATTCCCAGGCGGTAGATTAGGAGCCATGCGCCTGCAACCGGAAGATAAATTAGACCGGCATCGATACTCAGCTCTGCTATTGGGAAAAGACTGCGACGTGAGATCAGTCGTGACACACCATACAACGCGATCAATGAATAGACGACGAGCGTGCCGCAGACTAACGATCCTGCCAATATTCCCTTGTCGAGATAAAATGAGATAACAGTGAGTGGGACTGGAAGCGACTGCAGCGCGACTGCAATGTTGTATAACCAGAAGTTAAAGCCGCTGCGTTCAGACGGTGGGACGAGTGAAAGACCCCAGGGCACGATGACCATCACGCCAAAGAGAACGATCCGGTGAATCAACTCGGTCGAGGCTGTGTCCGCCGTGGGCCGAAGCAAAAACACAAGCCACGCGACGAGACCGACAGCAGCACTTCGTTTCGAGTTGAGCGGTTGCATTCATCGGCAATTATACCCTGCCAGAATTCGAACGCCGCGGAACGTACTGTAGGGGCGGCCCTCCGTGGCCGCCCGTGGTTTTGATAGGTGTTCGCCAAACCCAGACCGTGACTTCGTGAACCCTTACCCAAACCACGGGCGGCCACGGAGGGCCGCCCCTACAAAAAATGCAAGCATCAGTGGTAGTGCTAACACAAACAGCGAGTGTTCCCAGAACGCGATTCCCTGCTTGTAAGAGCCATTCAGCAACGGAATCCCGAGCGTCGTGGCGTAATAAATCCCGAGTGGAAACAAAACCAATCGGCGGTTTGGTGTTGCGTTTCGCTTTTCCGTCAACACAAACAACAGCAACAGAAACCCGAAATACACCACGATCCCATCGAGCCGGTGCAACTGGTTCCCCGACAACCCGCTAACCTGCACCGAATGCTGTTGAATCTCCAACGCAATGCAAATACGAACCGTGTTTGCAATAACCGTCGTCATATAAGCCACGACAGCAGTGACCGGAAGAAATCTCCAGCTCACTGCCTGAAACCGCTCCCGCCATAAAAGCCGCAGCCCGAGCATCAAAAACGCCGTGAGCAGGAAATTGACTCCGGCACACGAGACAGCAATGACAAAGCGATGATCGCTGCTCATGTAACCCGCATACGACTCAAACGCAAAAGATCTTCCACTCAACAATTCAACCAAAGCAGTAGTCGGAGCGAGTATCCACCGCAACTCATCAGGAGTCGCGGTGGAGTAATAAGATTTGAGCGCCAGAGCGCACAGCACGACAACCAGCAACTGTGCGCTCCAGATTAACTTCCGTTTCATACAAACCACCGTCGTCTCCGCAGAATCATGATCGTCGCCAGTAGCAGCGAGCCCACCATCAGCCAGATCAACTCCGGCTCACTTCCGACTTCAGTACTAACGGCGAGCTCACTCACGTGCAGCGGCAGAGGCAACGGCTGCTTCACATCCTGAGCCGAACCATTTGGATTCGTTACCACTTCACGTACCGCAATGAACGACGTGTATCGCGTCAAGAGGTTGTACTTCAAACCAAGCGCAGTAATCGCTTTGATATTCTCTTCAGCCAGGTCCGATGAACCGTAGTCAGACAACTCTGCAATTCGCGAACGTGCCCACAGATAACGCAACGCGCTGTTGTTCTGATCCGGTTGGCTGTTGGCGACGTCGAGGCGGCTCACAAAGTCGCCCTGGCCGGTTTTGCCGGTGAGCTCGATCGTGCCTGCCACTGGACCACGCCATTTACCAAACAGAATGATCGGCCGTTGGGCCAGAAGATCCGGGAAGCGCATCGGATTCACGTCGTAAGTGTCGAAGCCAATCGAACGAACCTGGATGTCAGTCAACACCGGTGTTTCGATGTACTCGCGGAACTTCGTCGCAGCACCTTCAGCTTCGCTTTCATCAGTCACGATAAACGGCTCGCCCATGCCCGCCTTTGCAATACCCTCGATCAGGTAACGATTTACCGAGCCGCCGATTCCAAACGCGAAGACGTTGCAACGATTCAGATTCGCGCGAATGTGCTCAAACACGCCCTGCTCGCCTGAAACGTAACCATCTGTGACGACGACAACATTGCGCGAGATGCCGTCCTGTCGCGGCAAGCTCATCGCCTCCTGAATCGCGGCCATCAATTCGGTACCACCACTGCCGCGTTGTTGCTCGAGTAAGTGAATAGCGCGATCGATGTTTCCCTGGTTCGCCTGCAGCGACTGCGGCGAGAG
>DATNFX010000117.1:0-11822 GCA_035606195.1 Pyrinomonadaceae bacterium | reverse complement strand
GCCGCGTTCTGTAGTTCTGTTTTGGTCAGATACAACCGGCTGATATCAATGCCGAGACCAACTGCGAGCAGTACTGCCAACATCCCGATTGCGGATGTTGCCAGTACTGAACCTCGCTCTCGTCTTCTCTTTTCCGCTTGTCCTACTGGTCTGTTCTTCATGATTCCCTCTCATCAGTTGCGAACGAAATCGGCTCGAGGAAGAGAGATAAACCATCGTCACCAGGGCTTGATGGAACCCGGATTGGAGTCCATCACTACAGCCTTTGCGACTGGTAGGGCAGTTTGATTGTTGCGCACGCTACCGACGGCGCCGGAGGTGCTTGATTGTGTTTTGTCGGAGTTGGTTTTGGTTTTGGGTTCTTCAACCTTGGCCGGTGCGGCGGCTGGAGTTTGTTCGCTCTGTCCCGAAACTTTGTAACCGCTCTGGCCCTGGATGCCTTCGCCCTTCGGCTCGAGACCCAATGGCGAGTTGCCCTTCAGACCATCCATACCGCGCATGTTGGGAATATCGTCGCCGTTCATTGGCTTCACCATGTGCGCAGTCACGAAGAACATGAGTTCGGTTTCCTTCTTCTCGAATGACTTCGATTTGAAGAGATTGCCGATTACGGGAATGTCACTCACGAGCGGAATTCTCGACAGCGTCTTGGTTTCTGAGTTGTCGAGCAAGCCGGCAAGCGCGAACGATTGGCCGTCGCTCAACTCGATGCCTGTCTTCGCGCGGCGAGTGCGGAGAGCCGGTATCAGGAAGTTGTTGAAGCGAACGCCGTTATTGAAATCGATGGTGGAAACTTCAGGTTCGAGTTCCAGACGGATGTGGTTTTCGTCGATGATCGTTGGTTTGAAGTTCAACCGGACGCCATACTCTTTCCAAACGATAGTGATGGCGTTGCCCTGCGCATTCTGAAGCACCGGTACGGGGAACTCACCGCCTGCGAGGAAGCTCGCCTGCTGGCCGTTCATGGCGATCAGGTTTGGCTCAGCCAGCTGGCGGAAAGCACCCTCCTGACGAAGCATCCTCAGGAACGCAGCCGTATTGATTGCGCGATTGAAGAGAAAGAGATTGAGCGGCGATTGGACAATCGTAAACAGTTCCAGTGGGGGTGCATTTACTTTGTCCAGAATGCTCGGTGCTCCACCACTGTTCAGGTAACCACCAGTTCCTCCTTGTGGCAACGCAGCGTAGGACGTTTGGTAGTCACGCAGTTTGTTGCGATTCACTTCGGCGACGCGAACTTCGAGTTGAATCTGTGACGCGTTCGAAGTCGGCGACGTCAGCATGTTCACGGTTTTGAAGTTCGCAGCTTCAACAACACTCTGCACCTGTGCCGCTACATTTGAATCCTTGACGCTGCCGGAGATCACGACTGATCCATTTGCCTGGCTCAGACGAATATCTTCCTTCGGAAACAGCGCTCGGATCTGTGAATCGAGGAGGGAAAGATTCTGGCGAACGTAAACGTCGAATACTAAAAACTGACCGCCGGTCTGCTCCCATGCGATGAAGTTGACCTGACCGAAAGCTTTTCCATTAACGAGCACCTGATCTGGCGTAATGAGCACGGCTTCGGCGATGTCTGGGTTCGACACCGAGAAACGTCCGACCGGGCGATCGAAATTGATCACGCGCGACTGTCCCACCAGAACGTTGACGGCAACCGCCTCTTTGTTCTGGCTGAAAGACGCCTTGTAGGAGTTTTCCTGCGCGTGCGCGATGGAGGTAGCAAAAATAGTAATCAGGGACGCCAGTAATAAACTCACTCGGCGTGAAATTGGGGAACGGCTCTGCATGATCTTATGCTCCTTTGTTTCAAGCGATCGTCAATGCGATCAACTTCAAGTGTTCAAATTAGGGTTGAGTGATCTATGGAAACTCGACGCTGCGCTTCTTGGCGCCTTCGATCATTTCCACTGACGCACGCGGAGTGGGCTGAGGAGCTGGGGCCGATGTTGCTGCTGGTTTTGGTGCTGCTACTGAAACTCTGCGAACCGGCGTCGACTGGGTCTTCGGCTGTTCACTCTTCAGTGAGCCCGGTTCGGGAGCTACCGTGGCTTTCTCACCCGACAACAATCCGCGCTTGTTGACGCCCGGAGTCTGCTCGTCGCCCTGATCGATCTGGCTGCGCATGACGAGTTGCAGTTTGCCTTCGCTGGAAGCGAGTGCGAGTTTTTCTGCCTGTTCCGGCGTAACCTGAAGCGTTACAGCTTTCACGCTGTTGGCTTCGCGTTCGTCTTTCGGCTTGTCGATGTTCTGTCCGTTGGCCAGGACCTTGATGTTCTGCAGCACGATCTTCGAAATGGGATCCTGCATACCGGAACCTTCGCGCGGATCGATAACTACGACCACGTCGACGAGTGTGCCCGGCTGAATGAAACCGGAGATGCCGGCGGCATCGTCGACCTTCACTGTCATCGCGCGATAGCCTTCAGGAATGATCGCCGAAAGACCAGCGGCTGTTCCTTCCGGCGCCAATCGCGATTCGGTGATGGGCTCGCGAGCAGCGATGTTTATCACAGCCACTCGGCCCGCCAGTTTTTCCGGAGCTTCGAAAGCTCCGTCGGGAGTAGATTCCTTTGGAAACTGGACCACCATGATCTGCTCGGGAATGATCTTGCTCCCGATTGGAATGGCAACCTTGGCCACCGCAATCTTATTAAGGTTCTTCGAGTAAGCCTGTGCGCTCGACAAATACTTGCTGACTGAAACGGCAGCGAGCACTCCGAAAATGAGTGCTCCTACCAGGACTATGAAGAAACGTTTGTTTCGCATGGAATCAACTCTCCGTTCTGCCAGGTCAAGCCTGGGTGTTGACCGTTTTAAGGGTGAAATATCGCGGTTGCGATAATGGCGCCGATGGTGATCGCCACACCGTAAGGAATGGTTAGACGATAATCAGCGGGAACGCTGAATTTGGGCATTGGCCAGCCCGGCAGTAAGCCAACAAGAATTTGCAGTACGCGTTGCATGGTCGATTTGAACGCTCCCGATCGCACAACAGAAACGAGAGCGAGCACACCGCCTGTCAGCACCACGACTACAAATGTCGGCAATACAAGTTGAGCACCAATCACGGAGCCGATAGCGGCGAACAGCTTTACGTCGCCCGCGCCCATAGCTCCGAAGACGTGCAGGAAAAACATCAGAATAAATGCGAAAACACACCCAGTCAGACTGTTTAGACCACCCGTTAGACCACCCAGCGTTAAGTTAAATATGAATCCGGTTATGAGTGTCGCCAGCACGAATAGATTGGGGATGCGGCGATAGCGAACGTCGTGATAGATAATGATCACGGCGAGAGGCACCAGAAAAATCTCGAAAGTTATTGCGGTTGGGCTAAGCATTTCCAAGTGGTCCTGGGGGTTTAGCAGAAAAGTGGCGGCGCACCCGTGGAATGAACTTCACAAGGGCGCGCCACCGACAATGGCAGTTCACTACTTGCAGGTCACTTGATGTAACCTGCGAGCGTTTCAATTCTCGCCCCGATCTGGGTTCCAAGTGTTTGAAACGCCACGACCGCCGCGAGCGCTACGAGAGCAGCAGCCACGGCATATTCAGATAGTTCAAGTCCGGTTTCGTCATTAAGAAATTTCTTGATCATGGATCTGCTCCTCCCTTCGAAGCATGTGAAGGCCTGGACCTTCAGCATTACTGAAGCTTGCCGGCCAGCTCGTTGATCTTGGTGCCGATGTTGGTTCCCAACGTCTGGAAAGCGACGACGCATGCGAGCGCGATGAGCGCTGCGGCAACTGCGTACTCTGATAGTTCAAGACCAGACTCATCTTTCAAAAAACTCTTCAACATTGATCATCCTCCCGAAATAAAACCGAATGATTCCCTTCAGCCGGCAGCAACCAGCAATCCTGGCGCTGCCGGGCGAATGACTGAAAGAACTACTTAATCTTGCCGGCGAGTTCGTTGATCTTGGTGCCGATGTTGGTTCCCAACGTCTGGAAAGCGACGACGCAAGCCAATGCTACGAGGGCTGCGGCAACTGCGTATTCAGAAAGTTCAAGACCGGTTTCATCAGCGAAAAATCTCTTAATCATGTTGTTGCTCCTTTTAGATTCGATTAGGCGTTGTTGCTCGAACGAGCGGACAAATGAAGGCGGGGGTCACTACTTGTTTTCGCTGTCGAAAGTGGAACAGCTTTAGGCGTGCGACGGCCGAAGCCATTGATTCCACTGAGAACAGCACTCAACAACGTGAGCATCAATAGCAGGAGTTCGTTATCCTTGATTCCTGCGGTCTGGATGCTGACGAGAATTGCCAGGGCCAGAAACGGAGAGAGGATTGCGAGCATTACGACTGATGCAACGTTTGTAGTGGTTTTAGCTTTCATGTGCGTTTGTCTACTCGATCAGTGATGCGATGCGTTTGCTTCGCGACGAGCATCACGTTTACAACCGGTGTGCCAGTGGTCCAGTTGAGGCTTTTTTGTGATCTGTAGAGTTTTTTGTAGCCTGTGGTTGACAAGCTCGAGTGGTCCAAAAGTAGAAACCTGGTGTAATTCGAGTGAGGAAGCTTTGTTTTATTGATATCGCGCGTTGTCGCCCGCAGTTGACAACTGGTAAGCCACAAAAAGCACAAAAGGCACAAAGCAAATCATGCTCTGTGCCTTCTGTGCTTTTTGTGCTTTTTGTGGCTAAGCCCGGTATTGCATACCTGGCTCAGTGTCTTCCTGGAGGAAGTCGCCGATGTCGATCGCGAGCCGCTTCAATTTCTTGTAGAGGGTTTGTCTCGATCCTAAGCCGAGCGCTTCGCTTGCCTTAGCGACGTTGCAATCATGTCGCTTGAGAGTCTCAGTTATAACGCGGCGCTCATAGCTTTCCAGCAGATCGTCCAGTTTCTCGCCCGTCACTTCGGTTTGCCCGTTGCGCGGATGGATTCGCTGGCTGATGTTCTCGGGACGGATGTAGCCATCGTCTTCGGCGTAAAGCACGAGGCGTTCAATCTCCGCCGCGAGTTCACGAATATTGCCGGGCCAGGAGTAGGTCTCGAGAATCTGGATCGCGTCGGCAGTAATTCCAGAAATCGGTCGCTCGTTCTTCCGGGCGTAGTGACTCACGAAATGTGAGATCAAAGTGGAGATGTCTTCGCGCCGCTCTCTGAGCGGAGGAACTTTCAACGTCAGCGTCGCGATCCGGTAGTAGAGATCTTCGCGAAAGAGTTTTTCACTTACGAGTGTTTCGAGATCTTTGTGTGTGGCGGCTATCACGCGCACATTAACTTTGCGCGGCGCACGCTCACCGAGAGTGTGAATCTCACCTTCCTGCAGGAACCTGAGCAGCTTTGGCTGCAACGCGAGCGGCAGGTCACCAATCTCGTCAAGAAAGAGCGTTCCATTTTCCGCAGAACGGATTAATCCCGCCTGGTCCGACATCGCACCCGTGAACGTTCCGCGACGATGGCCAAACAACATGCTTTCTATCAGTTCCGAAGGAACAGCCGAACAGTTAAAAGGAATGAACTCGCTTTCCGAACGCCGGCTCACACGATGAATCGCGCGCGCAATCAGTTCCTTTCCGGTTCCAGACTCACCCGTCACAAGGATCGTCGAATGAGAATCTTTGATACGTTCGACGTTGCGCGCTACATCAGCCATGGCGCGGCTGCTGAATACCATTCCCGGCAGCGAACTTGCTGAAGAGACAGTTACCGGCCTCGCAGAAGTAGGAACCACATTTGTGGATTGATGCGAGTGGGCCAGGTGTGCGACGTCGCTGAGCGCGTTCAGTTCCTTCGCTTGTTGCGCTGTCAGGGGCCGAACACAACGACCATAAATGGCCGCACCCTCACGTGCAGCTGAAGGCAATGCCAGTAAGAGGCAGATCGCCGGGTCGCCTTCCTGCGCGGATTGCGGCCGGCCTTTGCTCGAGAAAATCTCTGCGACCGCAGTTTCGCCGATCGCGATCTCCGTTTCCTCGAGTCCTTCAGCCCAGCGCAACGTCGGTTTGCCTGAATCGGAGGTGGCCCAGATTGATAGGCCATAGGTGGGCGCGGTCGCCTCCACCATCAGACTCATCTTGATCATTACTTCATAGAGCAGATCGGGACCGCCATTTGCCGCTTCACAAACGGCCCTGACGATTGAACTGATAGGCAGTCTTGGGGAACTCGACTCGGAGGCAGGCGCATCCAGACTTAGAACCGAAGGGTCAGACATCAACACCGTTCCTTAAAATGTGCTCGAAAAAACGCTGGGATCCTCGATTCAGTGAGGTGCCGCACGGGACAAGCAGTTGCAATCCGAAGAGCCAAGGGCTTTTGGCAGCCCGCAGGTCTATGAGTCTAGTGGGGTCGCCTAAACCTGTCAACAAGTTTTAACTACAGAGTTTCCTCCAGTTGAGGCGGTATTTGGGTCTCATGATTTTCGTTCGCCGCCTGTTCGCCAATTTCAACGCTTAAGCGCTGTTAGTTCAAGTAAATGTTCAACTTACGGGGTTAAATCATTGAAGAGAAATGTCTTTACACCCTTAAGCACCGATGCTACAGTCCGGCAACATCGCCGCTAAGTTGTTGAGCGGCAACACATTGACAAGCCGTAAAGTACATTTAGTTGGGGCTGCTGGCCACGAGGAGCCAGCTATATTGTGGCCAAACCCACAGCTTTGGATTAAGCAGCCTCTTAACTTTGAGCCCAGACAATCTGCTCGGGAACAGGGATGACAGGCACCCGACGCGTAAGCCTTCACCTTTGCCGCATTGGCACGGAGCTGGAAAGTACGGACTGAGCAAAATCTGAACGGCAAAGGAACTGGGAGGTAATTGAGGTGAGCAAGGTAGCAAATACATATTGGGTGGACGAACGAATCAGGGCGCAGCGTGTGACCCCACGCACGAGTTCCCTTGCCTCGGTACAACAGATCTCGGTTGACATCCTTGGCACGCGCACAGACGTGCGCCGGCGCGGCGGAATAATTCCGTCATGGGTGGTTTTTGGAATGATTTTACTGGCGACTTTCGCCGTCTGTGTGACGGTAAACATGCGCACTCGCGCCAAAGTCCAGGTTGCAGCGCAGCAACTTTCCTCGATGCAAACGGACGTCGAGGCGCTGCGTAATGTGAATCAATCGTTGAAATCAGAAGTGGAACGACTGCGAACAGATCCGCGGAGTATTGAACTTGCCGCTCGTGCGCGTTTGAACATGGTTCGCAGCAATGAGTTTGTCGTTCCAGTGGAATGAACATGATTAATAACCGCAAACATCGATTTCTATGCCTGCCCAAACCTGCCCGTAGTTTTTTCTGCTCGAAAATCCACGTACCCGGGTAACCTTCCGAGCCGGCGCGGCTGTGACTGCCATCGCAGCCGCGCTCCCCTCTCAGCCACAAAGAAGCACAAAAGTTAAAGGTGTTCAGAGAATCGCGTGAGTCCATCGGGCGCTGTCCAATCAGCTATGTGCCTTATGTGCTTTTTTGTGGCTAAATTTGCATCTTGTCCTTTCTTGCGGCTAATATCCGGGTGATGTCTGAAATAAAAGAAAGCCCCGCGCTCAATAAACATTCTGAACGGAAAAAGAGTTTTCAGAGTGTTTCACTCGAAGAGGTCGAACGCCTTTACACTCCTGCCGACATCGCAGACCTCGACTTCGCAAAAGACATTTCCTTTCCGGGTGAGTTTCCGTATACACGTGGCATCCACGCCACTGGGTACCGCGGCAAACTCTGGACGATGCGGCAGTTTGCAGGTTTCAGCACTCCGGAAGAGACAAACGCCAGGTTCAAGTACCTGCTCGAACAAGGTCAAACAGGACTCTCAGTAGCCTACGACCTTCCCACGTTGATGGGCTACGACGCTGACTCACCACTATCCGAGGGTGAAGTCGGCAAATGCGGTGTTGCGGTATCGTCGCTGGCTGACATGGAAGTGCTGTTCGACGGCATCCCGCTCGAACAAGTCACCGTCTCGCAAACCATCAATGCACCCGCGTCCGTGCTACTCGCGATGTATCTCGTAGTAGCGGAAAAACAGGGAGCGCGTTGGGACAAGATTTCAGGCACACTGCAAAACGACATCCTCAAGGAATACATCGCGCAGAAGGAATGGATCTATCCGATCAAACCGGCGATGAAACTGGTGATCGACACCTTCGGATTCTGCACCGAGCATGTGCCTCGTTATAATCCTGTTTCAGTTAGTGGCTATCACATCCGTGAAGCCGGCGCGACGGCAGTGCAGGAGCTCGCTTTTACATTGCGAGATGGCATCGAGTACGTGGCGTGGGGTGTCGAAGCCGGTTTGGACGTGGACCAGTTTGTCCCGCGCATGTCCTTCTTCTTTAACGCGCACAACGATTTCTTCGAAGAGATCGCGAAGTACCGAGCCGCCCGTCGCATCTGGGCCCGTGAGATGAAGCGACGCTTTGGCAGTAATCATGCGCGCACTTTGCAACTGCGTTTCCACACGCAAACCGCTGGCGTCTCGCTGACGGTGCAACAACCACTCAACAATATCGTGCGTGTCGCAATCCAGGCGCTCGCCGGCGTTCTTGGCGGCACCAACAGTTTGCACACCGACGCTTATGATGAGGCGTTAGCGCTGCCAACCGATCGCGCGGCACTCATCGCACTTCGCACGCAACAAATCATTGCTGAAGAGACCGGTGTCGCTAACACGGTAGATCCGCTCGGCGGCTCGTACTTTCTCGAGTCACTGACTGAAAAGATGGAACAGGAAGCGCTCGAGTATTTCCGCAAGATCGACGCGATGGGTGGAATGGTTTCGGCAATCGAAAAAGGATTTCCACAACGCGAGATCCAGGATTCCGCTTACCAGTATCAGAAGGCCGTGGAACGGGGCGAGCAGGTCATTGTTGGTGTGAATAAATACACGATGACCGACGAGCCCTCCGAAATTCCTATCCTCGTGATCGACGAATCAGTTCGCACGCATCAGGTAGAACGCCTCGAGCAAACTCGCACACGTCGCGACGACGGCGCAGTCGCAAACACTCTCGATAAACTCAGAGCTGCGGCCCGGAAGAACGAGAACACGATGCCCGCGACGATCGAGGCAGTCAGAGCTTACGCGACGCTTGGTGAGATCTGCTCAGCACTCAGGGACATCTACGGAGTTTACGAAGAGCCCGCTTTTTAACCCGCACCTATGTCCACTCGAAAGATTAGAGTTCTTGTCGCAAAGCCCGGACTCGATGGTCATGACCGGGGCGCGAAAGTTATTGCTCGTGCTTTGCGCGATGCCGGCATGGAAGTGATCTACACGGGTCTGCGACAAACACCGGAAATGATCGCCGCTGCGGCTCTTCAGGAAGACGTCGACGCGGTCGGTGTTTCGATATTGAGTGGCGCACACAACACCCTGTGCCCACGCATTGTTCAGTTGCTCCGCGAGAAAGGCATGGACAACGTTCTGGTCCTCGTCGGCGGTATCGTTCCTCAAGAGGATCTGCCCAAGCTTAAGCAGCAAGGAGTGGCCGAAATTTTTCTGCCGGGCACCTCAACCGAAGACATCGTCAAGTTTCTCCAAGCCAACGTAAAGCCACGCGAGTGAAGAACTAGAGAACGAGGCGTTAAAGTAAAACCTCTTCTGTCTTTCCGGATCTCCTTGTGATCTCGATGTACGAATTTATGGACGACTACCGGTTTTTTGGGCGTTCATTAAGCGCTTTAGTCTTAAATGTCTTTCGAACTCTTGCGCCTAACTTTTTTGCAGGAATTTGGCGATGCTTTGTTGGCAGTCGTCCGCCAGTCGGGCAATAACGTTGACGTCAGCGCCGGTTTCGAGTGCTTCGGGAAATGCGAGTCCATCCATCTGATACAGCAGAGTTTTCGTGAGGCCCATCGCCGATAAACTCATCTTCTCAAACTCGCTCACATACGTTTTTACATCCGCTTCGAAACTCTCATCCGCAAACACCTGGTTCACGAGTCCAAACTCTCGCGCCTCGTCTGCGCTTATCTCGGCTCCGCGCGTGATCAATTCGAACGCGCGTTTCTCTGACACGTTGCGCCGCAAGATCGCCATGACCATCGCCGGCACAAACCCGATCTTTACTTCTGGATACCCAAAACGTGCTGACGCAGACGCGAGAACAAGATCACACGCAGTCGCTAAACCACATCCGCCCGCGAGCGCTCTTCCCGTCACAGCCGCCACGACCGGCACCTGAAGCTGGCGTATTAATAAGAAAAGTTCCAGCAGCGAGCGAGCATCTTCGGCGTTTTCGGCAACTGAAGCTCCCGCGATCTTCTGAAGCGCCGACAGATCTGCGCCCGAGCAGAAATCCTTACCTGCTCCCGAGATCACAACCACTCTGACGTTTTTGTCCGCCGCCGCACTCTTGAGTGCGTGATTCAGCCCCGCGATAACCGCATCGTTGAGCGCATTCCGCTTTTCCGGCCGGTTAAGCGTGATACGCGCGACCGCACCTTCAACGGAATAAAGTACGACGGTGTCATTTGGGAAATCCGTACTCATCCGTGCAGATCCGCGGCCTCCTGCTCGGTGACCTCGACCTCCATCCGCAGCAATGCTGTCGAAAACGTCTTCCCCTGCGCATCCGTCATCAGCGACAAAGTGCCGCCACCACCCAGACTCTCGTGCAACAGAAAATTCAACGCCCCGAGATTCGGCAACTCAAACCGTTCGACCTCGCCATGGCAGACGCCTTTGAAGTGTTGCTTCACACGCTCAGCCGTAACCTCGCGAACGAGAATCGGATACAACTCATCGCTGAGGGCAATCAAGCCGACGTTCGCAGTGTCGCCTTTATCACCCGAACGCGCGTGAGCCAGTCTTGTCAGTTGTACTTTCACGTATCAAGCACCTCTACCTTGGGCGTAATTTCTTCTTTTGGAATCAGAGCGGGCCAGTAAGCAACGATCTCCTCGACTTTCGGACGTCCTCCGGCGAAGCCCGTAACTGCCGGCGGACCAGTGAGGATCAGTGGCGCAATCTCCTTCGTAAATCTTTCCACGGCACTCCGATCCTGCCCGCGTACACCGACGCGCAGTTGCACTTCAGGAATGTCCGCGCCGGGTCGTCCTGCGAGCGGTCCATGCGTCGCACTAACGCCCACGAATTCCGTCAACACCTGCTCAAACTTCAGCCCGAGTCGATCGAGTCGCGCCCGCAGTATGCGATCCGCAGCCTGTGCCTTGTCGTAAGCATCGGGCCAGGCATAGACCAACGTTCCCACCGCTTTGAAGCCGGCAGAGTAACTGATTGAGACTTTGAGAAACTCAGTCGCTGGTCGTCCCTCGATACCGAAGAC
The DNA here is from genome assembly GCA_035606195.1 of Pyrinomonadaceae bacterium. Classification (GTDB taxonomy): domain Bacteria; phylum Acidobacteriota; class Blastocatellia; order Pyrinomonadales; family Pyrinomonadaceae; genus PSRF01. Next base: position 582 of record DATNFX010000117.1, on the reverse strand, counting down.
GCGAACACGATCTCTACCTTCGTACTCGAGTCGAATCGTCGTGAAATCAGCGACGCAATCCGGTGTGATGTACTCGTGAGGATCACCCATCTCGTAGACGAGCTGCTCCTTAATCGAAGGAATGATGATCCAGCCGCCGGTTCGTTCGTGTTTCGTGATTACAAAACTTCCGTCCGGCGAAGCCTCAACAATCGGAAATCCGACATCGGCGAGATTTGGAATGCTGCGCCACTCGTACTGGCAGTTTCCACCCGAAGCCTGCGCACCGCACTCGATGATGTGACCCGCGATTGTTCCGGCTGCAAGATGATTCCAGTCGTCGGCGGCCCAGCCGAACTCGTGCATCAGCGGCGCAAGAGTCAACCCCGTGTCTGTGGCGCGACCCGTTATCACGATCTGCGCACCCTGATTCAACGCCTCAACGATCGGCGCGGCGCCGAGATATGCATTCGCACTCTGGATTCTGTCGCGGACCGTCGACAAGGACTCGTCAGTATCCATATTGCGTAACTCGATGCCACGCGCGAGTAGTTCATCGAGTCGCGCCATGATGTCGTCGCCGGTAACGATTCCGATGCGGAC
>DATNFX010000116.1:0-3844 GCA_035606195.1 Pyrinomonadaceae bacterium | reverse complement strand
CCGGCGAGAATGCCCGATCCACGTGATCGCGAGTGGGGCTCTGCGGCAGCCGCCGAAGTCGCGCGAATACTGAACGCGACCGAAGGCCGCGCATTTGTGTTGTCGACGAGTCTTGCCGGCATGCAGTCATTGTTTGAAAACGTCTGGGCTGAGATCGACTACCCGTGCCTGGTCCAGGGTAGTGCGTCAAAGGGTCAACTGCTCAAGAAGTTTCGTGAAACTCCAAACGCGGTGTTGTTTGCGACGTCGAGTTTCTGGCAGGGCGTGGACGTGCGTGGTGAACAATTGTCGTGTGTGATCATCGATAAACTGCCATTTGCAGTGCCGACTGATCCGATCGTGGCGGCGCGCCAGAGATACATTGAAGACTGCGGTGGCTCGAGTTTTTACGAGTACAGCGTGCCGCAGGCGATCATCGCGTTGAAGCAGGGACTGGGACGTTTGATTCGCAGCACGACCGATCGAGGTGTGCTGGCGATACTCGATCCGCGTTTGCGCACCAAGGGTTATGGGCGAACTTTTCTGCAGAGCCTGCCGCCGTGTCGCGTGACTTCGCGAATCGACGATCTTGCGAGTATCTTATCTGTAGACTAATTATGCCGGGACAATTTGAAGTCATGATTGAGCGAAACTTCTCCAGCGCGCATCAACTGCGCGGTTACAAGGGGAAGTGTGAGAATCTGCACGGCCACAACTACAAAATCGAAATCTACGCGCGTGGACGCGAGCTGGATAACGTCGGATTGCTGGTGGATTTTGTGGAGTTAAAGGCAGCGGCGGATGAAGTCGTAACTTACCTGGACCATAGAAACATCAACGAGCTGCCGCCGTTTGACGAACTGCAGCCGTCTGCCGAGAACCTCGCGAAGTACGTGCTCGAGCGCGTGGCGAAGCGTGTTGGCGACGATCGCGTGCAGATCTACAAAGTTCGCTGCTTCGAGACACCCACGAGCGTGGCCACCTACCTCATCGATTAATACTGATAGAACCTATTTCAAAGACTCAGGCATGTCAGCCACCGTGTAAGCCCTCACCGCCATCGTCGCGACGCACATTTGGAGCTCGCGCGGATTCACTTTGTCGAGCGTGTCGGCTTGTGTATGGTGAATGTCGAAGTAGTGGGTGCCGTCCACGTCCAAACTCGCGCCCACCACGCCTTCACGCATGATGGTACCAATATCAGCGCCACCCCCGTCTTCCGCAATCCGATCGGCGCCGATTCCCGACAAGAGTTTTGCGATCTCCAGCATGTTAGACCGCGCCTGTAGCGGCGCCGTTGCCACAAGGCCAAAGCCTTCAGGCCGGTAGACACCCGAATCGGATTCAATCGCAAGGATGTGTTTCGCGATCTCGGCTCGATGGGCGTCGTGATAAGCGTTGCCGCCGCGCAGTCCATTCTCTTCATTCGTATAGAGCACAACACGGATGGTTCGTCGCGGTCGCAGTCCGAGCTCTTTGAGCAGTCGCACGGTTTCCCACGCGACGATGCAACCACCGCCATCGTCGTGCGCGCCCTGGCCCACGTCCCACGAATCAAAATGGCCGCCGATAACAATCACTTCATCCGGCTTCTCGGATCCTTTCAGCTCCGCGATCACGTTTGCTGATTCCGCATCAGGTAAAAACTTCGCTTCCATCTTGAGCCGCAGTGTCGGCCGATCGCCACGATCGTTCATCCGCTGCAGAAACTCGGCAACTTCGATCGTGACCGCTGCGACGGGAATCTTCGGTTGACTTGGATCGTAGTTCATCGCGCCTGTATGCGGCGTCTGCAGGCTAACAGGCGTGATCGAGCGGACCAGCGCTGCCACAGCACCATAGCGCGCCGCACGCGAAGCGCCTTGCAGGCGATAGGCTACAGTTACTCCGTAGTCTACAAATGGTGCGTTATAGACAACGATCTTTCCACGCACTCGTTCGCCGAGGCGGTCCAGTTCGGCAAAGTTGCGTACGACGATCGCTTCAGCAGAAATACCTTCTGGCGGAGTGCCGACACTGTTTCCCAGCCCCAGAACTTGCAGGTTTCTGGGAAGCGGCGTCAGCATTTCGAGACTCTCTTCACCACGTACCCAATGCGGGACCATCACTTTTTCCGCGCGCACGCTATCCAGACCATCGCGTTTCATTTCGGCGACGGCCCACTCGATTGCGCGTTCGAGGTTTTTGGAGCCGCTGATCCGGTTGCCGATATGATCCGTCAGGTGCGCGAGCCGCAAGTAGGCGTGGTCGCTCGTTAGAGCAGCACCGATGATGCGTGCGGCGGCAGCGCGATAGTTTTCAATTTTGACGGTTGGCGGCGGCAGCGGTGTGGGTGTCGGAGTTGGCGAGGCCAACGGCTGCGCTCCTGGACCAGGTCGTTGTTGAGCTTGAATTAAGAAAGCAACGCAAATGAGGGTGAAAACAAGTGCGATGAGTTTTAAGAAACGCACGCGTGAATTCCTCCGTGAGTTACGCAGATTCCACAGACAAATCTGCGTAATCTGTGGATGGTTTTTTAGCCGGCGATATCGCAGTGCGCTTGGTCATGAAGGGTTTCTCAAAGAACCAGAAAAACCCCCACGCAAAGATGATCGTTGCCGGAACCGTGAACACAGCAACATTCAGGATCTGCAACCACCTTGGATTGGTCCACTGCCACGACTGCATGATTACCAGCTCATGCGTCAGGTAGAGCGAATACGAAAAGATTCCAATCGTCGCGCAGATCGAGACCAGCGAAGGCAGTTTCGCCTGACGTACCCAACTCTGCTCGGCGAGCACCATCCGGTTCACGACGATAAAGAATCCGAGACCCCAGAACGGATGAATCAAAAACCACGCGCCGTTGTGCAGAAATGTATCTTTGTCAATATAAGACAACGACGACGAGATCGCCGATGCCGCAACGATTAGGACAGTCGCGAGACGCAGATCGCGTGACCAGCCGCGCAGTTTTATCAATCCAAAATATGCTTCGACGCCGATCGCGCCGAGCGCCCAGGTAAACCAGTGGACTGCGGCTGCCTCGGGCACCGGAACCCCGAAACCTGTCTTCAGCCAAACGAGGTGACCAAATCCCATCCATCCGACACGCGCAATCAGACAAACGGCGAGCGTGACGCCCCAACCCCAGCGCACGCGAATAAACAGCAACAGGAAATAGGCCAGGTAGAGTTGCTCTTCGATCGCGAGAGTCCAAAACACGCCGTTGATCGTGTAACAAGTTTTGGGATCAAGATTGTGAAGCATCAGCAGATGCATGCCGATGTCGTAAAAGAAAAAATGCGTCAGACTGATGGTGGCCGTCGATGCAGCCAACAGTAAAAACAAGACCAGCGCGATGATGTATGGCGGGTAGAGTCTGCGAAGTCTTCGTTTCCAGAACGCTCCAAAGCGGATGTCAGGCTCGGTTCCGGCGGCTCGAGCTTTGGCCCATTGCAGGTGAATACAGAAACCCGAGATCACGAAGAACAGAAATACACCGATGTAAGCAAATGAGCTGGCGAATTGGATCGCGCGAACCGGATACTGAAAGAGATTCTGAGGAAGTGCTTTTTCGCCCTGCTCGACGGCGTGATAGAAGACAACGCCCAACGCCGCAATGCCTCGAAGTGCGTCGAGGCCGCGCAGTCTTGTACTAGTGGGGGGCCTGGTCATCGTGAAAAAAGTAACCACAGATGATACGGATATTTTACGGATCAAATCCGTAATCAATCCGTGTCAATCTGTGGCCTAGATCATGCTGATACAAGCGAAGGCACGTCAATATTATATTTTCTGATCTTGCTATACAGACGCGGACGGTAGATACCGAGGAGGTTTGCCGCTGCCTGTTTGTTGCCGCCAGTACGCTGAAGAGTTCTTT
>DATNFX010000115.1:0-10639 GCA_035606195.1 Pyrinomonadaceae bacterium | reverse complement strand
GCCACGTAGTCGAAAAGAAATTCACGAGTTAACGTTTCCGGTGTAAGCCGATCCTGGTGCAACGCCAATCGTCGCAGACGGCGGCGTGTGCGTACTTCGAAGCCGGCATCAAATTGTGAGAAGGCATCGGGCCGGTCCTCGTATTCCCACTCCAACCGGAAAACACTCCACCGAATGCGACGCAGATAACGCTGCGTGCCGTCAGTCTCATACTCGAAATCAACGTGCCGTTCACCGGGAAAGGTGACGCGGTCCAACAACCAGCGAACGATTCGAGGCTGCCCGTCAACAACACCTTCGACGCGGCTTGCCGCCGTTGAACCGAATCGCATCGCCACCAGGTTCGGAGCTATTGAAGTCCATTGAGTGCCGTCGAAGCGAAACCGTTGTGAAGTCTGCCCGATGAAAGGCACAAACACACCGTCGCTCACGGGCACTAACGTCTCGGCCCCTGACAACGAGTATTCGATCTCACCTTGCGGCAGGAACGGCGAGGTGCGATTGCGCTCGACGTAAGGCACCGACGCGACCCAACCCATTCCCATTGGTCCATTGCCAAAACCGGTGTTGTAAATCAGATCGATCTTGGGCGAGAAACCACCGGGACCTTGCGGCAACTCAACCGGCACCTTGTAAGAGCCGCCCCCCATCGCGAGGTTGGGTTGGAAGCTGTCGCCGATTGACTTAACCGCACCACCGCCGCTGGGCAGTGAAGTAGCGTTTTCACTTGTACCGCTTTTCTTCTCCATGACTCTTCCTCACGGCGTTTACACCAACGGTCGGCTCTCAGCCTGCGAAGCAGGCGCAAGCGTAAAGCCTGGGGCGCAAGCCCCAGGATCAGAATCAAATAATTTGCGAGCCCATGAAATGGGCGGCAGCTCATTTGGCCTGTAAATCGTTGGCATTTTACGTTCATTCTGTCGCCCGCATTCGCGGGCTTGAAAATCTGTGATCTTGACCTGGGGCTTGCGCCCCAGGCTTTATGCTTCCGCCTGCTTTGCAGGCTAAGACCACACTTTTTGTGCAAAGCCCTCACGGCGTCAGCGTGCTGTCGGCGCGATAGGTGAACGTGTAGTCGATCGCGATTTGAATGTCGCTGATTCTGCTTAGGTCGACACCTGGGCCAAACGTGACGGTGAACGAATCGACGGGTGAAGCATTCTTCCATGCGGCGAAGGGCGCCATCGTCGCCGGGTCGCTGCGCAGCGCGCCCTGTGCATTCGTCGAGCCGCTGACATTTGAATTGTCGGAAGTTCGAGTCACGGTCAATGGCACGTTACCGAGCGGCCCACCGGTTTTCTGCACCAACCGAACGGAGAAAGCATTCATTCGCAGGTTGGTGTAGTTGAACGCGAAGCGCGCCGGATGGAGCTCAAACGTAACTCGCCGATCAGCATCGAGCCGGAAATACTGATCCGGGAAGTGGAAACGAGACGAAAGAATGAGCGAGCGCCCGCCGTCGTTCGGATAAAAAGTTCGCAGGAAAGTTCTCAGTGCGGGACTGAAATCGCTGTCGAAGTAAATCACGAATTTGATATCGCTGATCGTCTGGTAATCGATGTTGTTGCTCGAACGTGGCAACTCGAGCGTCCAGTTACCCTGCGGCCCGAGGTTCTCGAAGAGCTCCAGCATCTCCTCCGAGGGCTGAAACACTGTGACGTCGCGCCGGAACTGATAACTGGATAGCAGCAGCCGTTCAGCCGGGACCAGACGGTTGTGCTTGGCCCAGTTTGCGCCCGTCTGGCGCCACTCGGTCGCGATGCCCTGGTGCAAGAGAGTTCCGACAGCGCCTTCCAGCGGCACCAAACCCTCCACGAAGATCTCGATCTTTTTGATCTTGCGACGATAAGTTCCCGCATAACGGCGGTCGAAGATCTCGAGGTCAGTTCGGAAGGGCAACACGCCTTCACGCTGGAAGAGATTGAATGCCGACGGAAATTCATCGCGCAGTGAAATCGCGAGGCGCACCGGATTTTTCTTCTGCGCGTGTTCCATGTAATCAATGGTGAACGACGTGATGTCGCGCTTCAGATAATCGCCGCCCAGCAACCCTTCAACGCCGCCGATACCGTAATCCAGCCGGATCCGATTGAGATTGCGATCGAACTCGAGCCCATAAGCGCGCTCCATCAGGAACGCCGCATAGATGGCCATGTCGAGATAGCTGCGCGTCAGATCCTGAAGTTCCGCGGCAAGACGAAACCAAAGGTCTTCATCAAACATCCGGTCCTGCGAGTATTCGAGCATCTCGCGCGAGCCCTCGAGTCGTTGCTGTGCCACCTGCACGCTTAGTTGTTGAGTTTCAAAGCGCACCTGAGCCTGCTGCACGCGCGTATTGGCAATGGCGACTTCTCCGGCAGCTTCAGAGATCTGCCGATCGAGGCGGCGGCGCTGCAGTTCGAAGTTGAGGTTCTCGCGCCACTCACCAACTACGTCATAAAACTCTTCGACGTTGGTACTGAAATTGTGGCTTTCACCGTCGTATTGAACGCCCGTGTACCTGATGTCCTGGTCGTTAGAAGCATTGCTGGCCCATGCCAGAGCTGCGTTAACACTCGCCAGTTCCGATCCGATAGTGTTCCAGTCGTTCAATGACTGCTGTGCATGGGTCTGTCGCAAATTCGCGAGGTCGCGGTTCTGTTGCGCGGCAGTAATGTCGAGACTCGCATCCTGCAAACGCTTCTGTTCCACCCTCAACGCGGTCTCGTTCAGTGCAACTGAACTCTCCAGCTGAATGCGATCCATCTTCTGGCTCTCGGCCGTGGAGCGAAACTGCATGAAGGTTCGTTCAGCTTGAATCGCGTTGTCGGCGAGATAGTTGGCAACGCCCTGCAGGTACTTGAAACGCAGAATCGGAAACTCATCCACGCCGAGTCCAAGGAAGTTCAAACCCTGCGCAATCTTCCGCAACTGAATGTTCGCCTGCATGATCAGCGAAGCAACCGCCGGGTTCACCGAAGCGGCCTGTCCGCGAATTAATTTGACCACGTCCAATGCAATCGCCCGCATCGGCACCATCGCGGCAGCCTGATAAAGCGGCGAATTGTTCGGCACAGTCAGGTCAGTATTGATGATCTTTTCATACTGCACTTTTGCGGCGGCTGGTTGATTCTGGCGGAACAGTTGATCGCCCCAGGCCAGGGCAGTCTTTGCCATCTTCAACCAGACGTACGGCACTTCGATTCCACGATTGAGGAATGGATATGCGTGTGTGGATCGATATTCGTCAATTGCTTTTTGGAAACGACCAAGCGCGTGGTAGGTGTCGCCGATAGCAATTGGTAATACGAAGAAGTAGAGATGAGGAATGTAAGCTACGAAGTTAGTCTCGACCTCTTCGAAGAAGGCCAGCCCTTCGACTACTGTCGCGTTCACGCGTTGGCTGTAAAGGTTGGAGACGAGGTTGGCTTCATAGTCAGCCCGGCCAAGTGAAATGGTCGCGTTGCCGGCGGACGTAACGATACCGGCCCGTCGCTCAGCGGCTTTGGGAACCTGCTTTTCGGCGAGCACACTCGCGGCAGTCTTTACCACGCCGCCGTCAGGCATGCTGAAGAATTTTGTTGTCCTGGGTTGTGGCAGCACGGCAAGACCGGCAATCGTGGGCAGCGTCGGCAGCGTCACCACTGGGCCGGTAATGACTGTTGGACCAGTAGCTGGTATCTCTGCCTGCGCTTGTGCCTGATTGTTTTTTGCGAGTGCAGCGGCTGTTGGATCGCCGAGCACGTTGTAGAGCTTTTCAGCCTCGGCAAACGAGGTGACAGCAGCTTTCAAGGCATTGATACGATTTGCGCCGTCGGCATAAGTGGCGCCCATCGCGCCTGCTTCACTCGCCAACTCCGCCGCGAGTTTCAGTTCGCCACTCTTTGTCGCACGGTCCTTCGCATCCGAGTACACTTTCAGCGCACCATTCAAGTCGCCGTCGGAAACGAGATCGCGCGCGGCGTTGCGACGATCGATCAATTCGGCCTTGCTCGCAACTTGTGGATCGAGTCCGAGTGTTCCGGCAATCTTCTGGACTGCCTGATTGACGGGAAACTCGCCTTCCTGGATCAGCCGTTTCGTTCCACTGTTTAGCTCGACAGGTGAACCGGGTTTTGTATTCACCAGATAACGGCGGCTTAGTTCGAAGAGACGCTTCGAGTCGATCGGAACCGACGTGAAGTCCGCGAACCAGTAACCGCCTTTCGGAGCGGTCGGCATCTCCGGATGACTTTGGACGAGGATGCGGTAACGAAGCGCGAGATAGTTCTCGAGCGCGATCGTGTACTCGCGATGAAAGAAGTTGACGTTGGCTTCGGAAAGCAAATCGCGATAGTCGCGCTCGGTCCGAGTGCTTGGATCAGCTATTTCCAGGTGGCTGGTGCGGCGCGGATATTGTTTTCTGATGCTAACGAAGTTCTCGAAGTGGATAGCCATATTGAACCTCCGGACGTCGGGTACGTGAGACACACTGCGGCGCATCGTTCGACGACTCGAGCGAGCGTGATGAATTGGGGGACTCGTACAACTCAGCGGAGTTACGGGTTACGACCTCAGTCGTTCATATTCCATTTTGTAACCCTCTAGAAATCGCCTCTGGCCCGATGCTCGGAAGAGTCAGAGAGTGGAAGGATCAAGTGAGGATTCGGTGTGGCACCGACTCCTGAAAGGCTCAGTGAAAACTGAGGAGCGCACTGTAAGCCTACTTTTGAATCGTGTCAATAGAATTTTTCTATCCATCTTGGATACAGTCAGTACCGTCCGCGGTAGCGGATGGGTACGGAGTCGAGATGCTCGATTTGTTAATGGGTTCTTAATCCTGATGGTTGACCCATCCGCTACCGCGGACGGTACTGACTGTGTCCAAGTGCGAATAAAGGTCCTACACCGGCAAAAACGGTGTCAACTTGTTCACGATTACTTGCTGGCAGACGCCGCAGAAGGGGCGATTGATGTTTCGCATGCGACAGTCGAACTCGGGGCGATAGACGCCGCAGTGAAAATAGTCTGCGCCTTCGAAGAGTCCGACTGTTCCGACCGCAACGGGTGAAGGTTGCGGATCACAGTTCTTACAGTTTGCATTGCTTGTTGTCGGCACCGGGGTCGCCGCCTGGATCAGGCTGCGCCACTTTACGGTCGCGCGGTTTTTGTTGGTCGTGATGTTCGGTTGACTCGGCTCACTCTTCGAGTGTTTGTCGTGTCCTTTGTCTGTTGCGCAACCGCTGTAGTACTCGTATTCATCAGCCAGGCCGAACGCCGTGTGGCCCATCTCGTGGATTGCGATCTCGATAGCGCCACTAGCTTTTGAAAACGTGGCGACGGATCCGCCTGACCCTCCCGAGATCGGACTGTTAACCGCGAGAAACGCCATGTGCCATTGCGGCACGAGCTTACTCACCACTTTCAGCACGCGGCCGTTGTTTCCGATCAGCAGTCGACGAATTCCGTTCGAACAAAACGACGCATCGAAGTAAGTGCGCGGCTTCGCTCCTGTGCCACCCTGACACTTCTTCGGATCTTTCGCGCCGCTTTCTGTTGACGTCACGTCGATACGATAGATGTTAATTGCAGCGCGGAGACGATCGAATGGAGCGGTAGCGAGTAACACATCGGCAAACTGTTGCGCGTCTGTCGCAAACTGGGCCATCTCATCGCTGCGATAGCCTTCAGATACAATGGCGACATTCCAGCGCTTTTCGGGAGGTCCAGCCTCGACGATCCTCGTTGCTCCGAGGACTTGGCCATCTGAAGTGCCCATGAGGTGCTCCTACTTCTTGAGTTTGAAACGCAGAATCTCTTCAGCCGGTTTACTGGCGAGTGCGCGTATACCCTTCATTGGTCCTTTTGTTTCGGGCGCACTGCGACGGAGTATTACCTCTTCGCCTTTCGCGGTGTCGGGAACAACCACGACGAATACGCCTTTTCTTTTCGGCGCCGGCTGGCGCGAGATTTCTCCACCGGGCGTTTCCGGAAAGACTTCAGCATCGTTCTTCGTCGGGTTGTGCAACACCGTGCGGTAGAGAGTCTTGTCGCGTTCGCTTTTCAGCTCGGCCCAAAAGCCTTTCTGCCCATAGCCCTTCAGCACGTCGGAAGAGGGCACGATCATTTCGATGCGTTGCTGTGAAACCAGCTTCACATTCTTTCCTTCGTAAGAGAACGTCAAGCGCATCGCCTTGTTTGACTCGGGCGACTTCTTGCGTGCTTTGGATTTCGAGGTCTTCTTCGCGGCTTTCCGCGCTTTCGACTTTCGTGAGCGTTTCCTGGCTACCATCTCTCCACTCCTGGTATCCACAGATTACACAGATTGGTTTATAATCTGCGGAATCTGTGAATAGGTCAATCGTTTAGTCCTTGCGTCTAGCTAAAATCCGGCCTTTGAGGAACTGCTCATGCCTCCAAAAGTTTTCAAGAGAGCCGTTCACTGGATCAGTTTCGGTTTACTCACAACACTGCTGCTTTGGATCATTGGCTCATCCTCGTCGTCTTCCAGCCAATCTCAAGAGGCGCGGCTGAAGCTCATCCTCGACTCCCCGGTACTTTCCGATTTTGATGACTGGGTCAAAAAAGTCGGAAACCCAAACTACTCACTCAACGACGTCGATATCGAAAAAGGAAAGACGTTGGCCGCCACTCGTCGAGCGCTTTTTAAAGAACTGATGTCGCTGTCTCCCAAATCGGCGTTAGACCATGCGGTTTCAAGCGACGTCTATCGACGAATACCCGCGTCGATCAAAAGTCAGGTGGAGACTCCGGTAAATACTTACGGTGATTTCCGTGTCTACGTGGTGATGCTTCATCAGGACCATCATTCACCCGAGATGATGACGGGCTCGCGAATCGAACGCGAAGTCACGATCGGAACTACGACGTACCGCGCCCTGGTTTATGGAAGACGCGAATACATTACTACCAAACTCAACATTCCGCTGCAGGGAGTCGTGCTCGACGGAGATATGGTTGTCGACGAAGAGCCGGTGAGAAGAATACAGCCCGCGCAGGCAGAGATTGGAGGTAAGCTCGTCAATTTCTCATCGCCGTCGGAACTCGAAACCTTCGTGCAAGACCAGGTCGCGTGGGAAGAAAAGATTGGCCCAGTTCGTCCCAACGGCGTCGAGGCATCATCAGCGTGGACGCAGGGAGACAAAACGCTTCTGTTCATTCGCCTCGACTTCCCTGATCGGCCAGGCGAACCCATTGACTTCCAAAATCAGCCCCTAACTGTTTCCAGGGCCGAGAGTCTCATCAACGATCAAGTAAGCCCATTCTACGTCAGCAACTCTCTCCATCAGACGTCACTCGCGGTGACAGTCACGCCGGTAGTGAGAATGCCCCAGGCACAATCGTTTTATTTCACCAACTTCGGGGCGTTACGAACAGACGCGGAAAATGCCTCGCGTGCGGCTGGATTTGATCCAGACAACTTCAATCTCGATCTTTTTGCGATGAGTCGCAACTCGGGGTTTGGTTATGGAGGCATAGCGTTCGTTGGCGCGCGGGGCGCGGCGTTGAACGGAGCCTTCGATTTGAGAGTAACTGCTCACGAACTCGGACATAACTACGGACTCCTGCACGCAAACCTGTGGCGCACTACGGATGGTTCAACGATTGGTCCAGGAAGCAATGTCGAATACGGAAACTGGTTCGACGTGATGGGCGGAGGGTTTGATTCACGTGCTCACTTTACCACGCAGTACAAGAGACGTTTGGAATGGATAACTGATGCGGACGTGCAGGTGATAACTCAGGACGGAGTTTATCGAGTCTTTGCTCACGATACGGCGACGGCGGGAATTCGAGCGCTCAAGATAAGAAAGAATATAGACAAGAACTATTGGATCGAGTTCAGACAGTTATTCACTGACACGCCGCCCAGCATGAATGGCGCGATTATCAATTGGGACTATCGTAGTCGTGATTTCAGAGAAACTGAGATTCTCGATATGACCCCTGCCACCGAGAGCGTTTGGGATGCCCCTCTCCAAATAGGAAGTGTTTTCAACGACACCGAGAATCGAATTCGAATCACCGCACTGGGCAAAGGAAATACAACGCCGGAAAGTCTGGATATCAAAGTTGAATTCAATGTGGGATGTACCTTCAGCCTGAATCAAAGCAGCCAAAGTTTTACTGCCACTGGCGGCGAAGGAAGCGTTCCCGTGACGACTCTGACTGGATGCAGACCATTAGCTACGAGTAATAGCAGTTGGCTGCAACCCGTTCAGGAAGATTCCACGCCGCTGCGTTTTTTAGTTGCCGCTAACTACAATTCGTCACCACGAACCGGAACTCTCACGGTTGCCGGTCAAACTTTCACGGTTCAGCAGGGAGGCGCTACTACGTCGTGCGCGCCGGTGCCGCCAGGGTTGGTTGCGTGGTGGCAAGGTGAGGGTAATGCGCTCGATCAAACGGGGACCAACAATGGCGCACTTGTAAAAAATCCGAACTTTGCCGGCGCAAAGGTGGGGGGCGGCTTCCTCGGCAACTTCTCAAACGTTGGCGGTGGCGGTTACGCTGAAGTTCCCGATTCACCCTCACTAACACTAACCAAGTCGATGAGCATCGAGGGCTGGTTGAAGCTCAATGCCACGGGCGGTTACGTGGTGCAGCGTTCACTTAACGTTTCTCCCCTGACGGGCTCTTACGAAGTTCATGTCTTCAGCGGGAGTGTCTCATTCATAATCTGGTTCAATGGCAACCAGGGGACGGGGATTTCCAGTAATCCTATACCTATCGGGCAGTGGGTTCATTTTGCCGCGACACTCGACGACAATACCAACATCATTGCGATGTATTTGAATGGCAATCTGGTAAGAGTATTTACGATGACTCAACGGCCACAGGCCACGCCTGGCGCCACTGTGAAGATTGGGAATGTAAACGGCATCACGGATGAGTTGTCTGTCTACAACCGAGCTCTCACAGCGTCGGAAATTCTTGCGATCTACAACGCCGGGAACGCCGGTTCCGGTGCTACTGGGAAATGCTCTGCTGTTACGCAGGTCGCGCCGAAACTGATGCTGGAGCAAGCTGGGCCAACGACCAATCAAGTGGTTGCGCTCGATTCTGTTCTCTTCGTGCGAGATCCGTTTCCGGTCGTCAATCCGGGAAATTTGTTGAGTCTTGTTAACGATCGAAACACGCGAGTTTTGATCTTTGTGGGGAACGTTCAACTCGCGCCCGGGGAACCGGCAAGTGCTGTCGTGGTGAACCTCGTTGATAGCAACAACGTGAGCCATGATGTTGCTGCTGAAAACGTGTGGTCCGGCGCCAATGCTGACTTTAGTCAGATCAGTTTCAGACTCCCGGACGGCCTCCCACCCGGCGCCTGCACCGTAACCGTGAGACTCCACGGGCAGGTCAGCAACGTCGGCACCATCCGCATCAAGCCTTAACTAAGTATCCAAGGCGCTTTGCACAAGTCTCCGAGGCGCTTTGTACGAAGACCCAAAATCCCGCCCACGGCAGTGGGCGGATCGTTCAAGTCCTTTCTAAAACCCATTCGCCAATAGTACGTTCTAATCCCGCCCACGGAAGTGGGCGGATACTTCAAGCCCGTTCTATTTATCTTGCTCAATGAATAGGTCGGACTTGAACCATCCGCCCACTGCCGTGGGCCGGATTCAGGTACAAAACGGCTTCCGGAACTTATCTGCTTTTCAAGCGTCTAAACCAATCAGCATTGACACTTGAAAGGACCACCGCAATGAGTAAGCTGCGCAGAGATTTGCGATTAGCCATGGCCGGGGCTTGCTCCGGACTATTTTCCGTCAGCCTGTATCTTCTCGCTGCTCGGGTTACTGCGTATTACGATTACCTGAGCTTTAGAGCATCTTATGGCTATAACGAAAGATACGAAGCCGTCGTCGAAGATCTGTCGTGGATTCCGGTCGTTGCATGGCACGTCGTGCTATCAATCGTAGCCTCGCTACTCGTTCACCGTTATGTAGCCGCAGGTCGCATGTCAACGTTTCTGCGCTGGCAAGTGATAGGATTTCTCCCGCTCATTGGATGGGTACTCTCGGTGTTCACCCTCGTCAGCCTCGAATGCCTGATTCGTGGACGTGCCTGGCCCATAGAGCAAGCCTGGGGCATGATTAAGTTCATACCGCTTGCCCAATTCGTCGCGGCAGTATTCGCGTCGAATGTACTCTATGGCACCGCCGTCCAGGCAGCGGCTGCGGAGAGCCTGAACGAGCAAACTCAAACCAATCAGAGTGAAGCGTGACGTTCGCTTTGCCCCGGCTTTGCCTCAAAGTCGGACCCCACGCTTGGATCGGGTCAGTACAGCGAGCGGTAGCAACCTGGTCAAACCATAGGAGTTACAAATCATTAGGAAATGTCGCATGCCGATCACTGACCAGGTCGCTACCGCTCGCTGTACTGACCCGATCCAAGAACGATTCGGACTCTCGAGGCACAGCCCTCTGTTCCCAGAAACGTTTTTGACCCTTTCTGCCATTAGTCAATGAAGGGATATTTCGCTGGCGGCGAATGTGCCGCCAGTTGCATTGACATTCTGGTATCTGTCTAACCGCCGCGGAATCACACGGTTACTCACCCTTCCAACATCCGTGAGTTCACGCGCGCAACCAGGCCGAGCAGGCCTAACCGAAGGTAGCAATGTCAGCAGATTTTACAGATCGAGACTGGGAAATCCTGA
>DATNFX010000114.1:0-10744 GCA_035606195.1 Pyrinomonadaceae bacterium | reverse complement strand
AAGGAAGCAATCAAAGCAGTCGCGCAGCGTCTGCGACTGAATAAAGGTCCATTGAAAGAGTCGCATTACAAGCCTGACGGTGTGCTGCTGTTTCTCGGTCCGACCGGCGTTGGCAAAACGGAGCTCGCGAAAGCTGTCGCCGAGTTCATGTTTGGCGACGAAGAGAAGATGGTTCGTATCGACATGTCGGAGTACAGCGACGGCACCGTCAGTATTGAGAAGCTGATCGGAATGCCGCGTGGTATCGTCGGTTCTGAAAGAGGTGGAATTCTTACCGAGCAACTGCGTGAGAATCCCTACACGGTATTGCTGCTCGATGAGGTCGAGAAGGCTTCGCCTTACTTGATGAATCTCTTCCTCCAGGCTTTCGACGAGGGTTGGTTAACGGATGGCCGCGGCAAGAAGGTTTACCTCTCTGACGCGATCATCATCATGACTTCGAATCTCGGTTCGGAGAACTTCAAGAAGTTTGAGAAGCCGTTGGGCTTTGGTACCAAGACAGCTTCTGACTTCCGTGCCGTGAAGAACGAAGTGATGAAGGCTTCGGAGCAACGGTTTTCACCGGAGTTTCGCAACCGCATCGACGAGATCGTCGTGTTCTCGCCGTTGACGATGGATGAAGTTCGCCAGATCGCGAGACTCTATCTGGAAAAACTTCGGCGGCAGATGGAGCGACAGGGTAAGGCGGTTGAGATTACTGAAGCGGCCGTGAACCGGTTGACTGAGAATGGTTACAACACGGCTTACGGCGCACGCTTCCTGAAGCGGCACATCGATGAGAAGGTTAAGCTTCCGATCACGGCTTTGTGGAAGACATCTTCAAGTTTCAAGGTCGATGTCGAAGATGGTGAAGTCACGGTGAAACCCACCGACGGTTATAAGCCTGAGTTCAATTAAACATGATGGACAGGATTTGCAGGATGAACAAGATTTCATCCTGTGAATCCTGTAATCCTGTCCAATGATCCTCCTGCTAATACTATCTCTCGTTTTCGCTCAGACCCCTGCGTCCACTCCAACAGTTGACGAGAAATCGCAACAGATAATCGATCACGCGATTGAAGTCGTAGGTGGGCGGAAGTATGTGGGCGTCCAAACGGTCATCGGCAAAGGCTTCTACACCACGTTCAAGGATGGCATATCGCAGCTACCCGCGCGCTTTCTCGACTACATTGCTTACCCCGATAGCGAGCGCACGGAATTTTCCGGCGGCGGGATCAAGACTATTCAAACAAACACCGGAGACACTGGTTGGATGTTTGATGGCGCCGTGAAGAAAATCTCCGATCAATCGCCCGCACAAGTCGACGACTTCAAACGCGCGCTACGTACAGGTCTCGACTATCTCCTGAAGGGTTACTGGAAACAAGAGGGCGGCAAAATTACTTACGTGGGCCGCCGTGAAGCAGGACTCGCCAAACGCAACGAAACTATTCGCCTGACTTATCCGGACGGCTTTTGGATCGAGTATGAGTTTGGCGCGAAGGATTACTTCCCGGCAAAGATCATCTACAAGCGCGAGCGTAAAGATCCTGACTCGGGAGACGTGGTCGAAGTGACCGAAGAGGATCAACTCTTTAAGTTCATCACGATTGATGGTGTCACTGCGCCGTGGGTAATCGACCACTTCGTGAACGGCAAGCAAACGTCGCGGATCAATTACGAGTCAGTGCAATACAATCAGCGACTTCCCGATAATCTCTTCGCCAAACCGCTCGACATCAAAGCGATCAAGTAGCCACAGATAATACGGATACAAAATCCGATTTAAATCTGTATCATCCGTGGCTCAAATAGCCAACCCACCATCAACCTGGATGACTTGTCCTGTGATGTAACGGGCATCATCTGATAGCAGAAACGCCGCGATTCGTGCGACCTCATCAGGCTCCGCAAACCGGCCAAGAGGAATCTGTTCGCGAATCTTTTCCCGATAGCTCTCGTTCAACTTGCCGGCCATATCAGTCGCGACCATCCCGAGCGCAAGCGCGTTAACCGTGACTTTTCGACTCGCAACTTCTTTCGCTAACGCCTTTGTCAGACCGACCATGCCCGCCTTCGATGCTGAGTAATTCGACTGTCCCGCCATTCCGACTTCACCACTGATTGACGAAATGTTCAGGATGGAACCACCGCCATCTTGGCGCCACATGGTTCGCAAAGCTGCCTTGGCAAAATTCCAGGCGCCCTTGAGATTTGTGTTGAGCACCTCATCCCAGTCGTCTTCCTTCATGCGCAGGATGAGATTGTCGCGCGTGACACCGGCGTTGTTGACGAGAAAATCGATGCGTCCAAAAGTGTCTTTCACTTGTTGGACCATCGCGGCCGCAGCTTCAGTGTTGCCGACGTCGCACTGCACTGCCAAACTGCGAACGCCGAGTGCCTCGAGTTCTGTTTTCAAACTCTCCGCCGCCTCGGCGCTCTTCGCGTAGTTGAAAGCGACGTCAGCTCCTCGTCGTGCAAGTTCCAATGAGATAGCTCGGCCAATTCCACGTGTGCCACCAGTCACGATGGCCGCGCGACCAGCAAATTGTTTTTGATCGGACATGAGACTGTCTAATAACACATCTTCCCTTTAAAACGCATCCACAGATTACACAGATTCTAAGAAAACATCTGCGTAATCTGTGGATTAACTGCGGTTTAACGCTTCGTTACTGAATTGCCCCCCGAGTTCGTTACCCAAACATTTTTGCCTGAGACCACAAGCCCGACAGGCCCGCGCCCGACGGAAATCGAGCCAAGGCTTGTCCCATCGAGAGCGTTCAGCTTCGTGACACTGTCGCCGCCGTTGTTGACAACGTAGATCACACCTTCGCTGAACGCCGCGGAGAGTGGTCCATCGCCAACTTTATACGTGCCGGCCAACATTCCTTCAGCAGTCAGCTTCATGACGTTGTTGCTGCCGAAGTTTGCGACCCACAAACTACCTCCATCGAATGCAATGCCGAACGGCCCGTCGCCAACCGGAAAAACGCTGACAACCACACCGTTCGACTCGCTCAGCTTTGTTACCGAATCGCTGTTGTTATTCGTAACGTAGATGTGCTTTCCATCTGTCGTCATGCTGATCGGACGCTCGCCAACCTCATAAGTCCCAAGCGTCAAGCCATCCGAAGCACGCAGCTTCGTCAACGTATTCGCATTGCGATTCGCAACCCAGATGTTGCCGTTCGTTGCGAGTATTCCTCCAGGGCCATCGCCCGTGGCGTACGTTGCTACAACTGCGCCACTCGCATCGAGTTTCATCACATTGTTGCTGAGATAATTTGCAACCCAGAAAAACGCGCCGTCGAAAGCCACTGCAACCGGCCGGTGGCCCACTGTGTAACTGCCAACCACACTACCATCACTGGCGCGCAGTTTTGTTACCGTGTCGCTGAACTGGTTTGCGACAAACACGCTTGTGCCGTCGGTCGCAATGCCTTCCGGTCCGAGTCCGACCGCAGACGCGGGCGTCGATTGCGTCGTCGTTCCAGTTTGAGCCTGCGCGGCGCCAACTACCAACATAGCCAGCAAGGCACTTAGAATTATTCGGTTCACTCTCATCGTTCTCCTCCTCTCCTGACATCATCGGCCGCCGGCCAGTCAACCAGGCTGATCTCTTTCACGATCTTTGCAGGCGCCAGTAACGCGGGACATCCGGCCCATAATGTGTGCGGCTCGTTACCCCATCTCAGCATCGTGATGTGGTTCGACTTGTTCGCATCGCGCACCGGATCGCGGTCGATGAACCCGAGCTTCTGACGTAACAACTCAATGTCTTTTGGATCGCCAGTGAGAAACTGCCAGCCCGGACCAGCCTTGTAAGCATTCGCGTATGCCTTCAAAACTTTGGGCGTGTCTTCTTCAGGCTTGAGCGTGATCGAGTACATGAAAATGTCTTTGCCCACGCGGTCGCCGAGCAATTTCTGCACCTTCACGAGGTTCGCAGTCGTACCCGGACACGTGCCTTCACACCTCACGTACATGAAGTTGATGATGACGATCTTGTCTTTCAGGAGATCGTCGTAGAACTTGACCTGCTTGCCCTCGTGCGTCGTCAACGTGACGTTGGGAAAGCTTCGCTCTGCGAGCCGCTCGCGCGGTGTTTTCACTCGCTTCGTCTCGACTTGCGAAATTCCGGACACCATCACGCCAAGAATCAGAAGAGCAACACCGAGAAACTTGTTTGTGTATCTCATTTTTTCTTGTCTCCTCTCTTATGGGTTCGTGATGTTGTCACCCGGACCGTCAACGATTTCCCAGATGAGCATCATCGCGTGATCTTCGTGCACGACGTTGTGGCAGTGGAACGGGTAACGACCCACAAAGTCGCGGAAGCGGAAGAAGGTCTTCGTTTGCATGTTGTGCTCCAAACGGATGACGTCCTTGCGACCGTTCAGAACAAGACCACTTGAAGCAGGTGGCGCGCCGTTAACCGAAAGGAACTGAAACTCTTCGAAGTGAATGTGCGCCGGATGCTGCCACCCACCGGAACTGTTGGTGACAATCCAATGTTCGACTGAGTTCTTCGAAATGCGAGCTCGTACTTCCTGGCACTCCGGATCCATCGAACGTCCGTTGATGGTCCACAGACCGTTTGACCGGTCGAAGTTGAAAGTACGTGTGATACGCGGGGTTGCTGTTTTATCCGGCAGCCCGTAGAAGCGTGTGATCGTTGCGGGATCGACGCTGTTGTCCGCGATGGCCGGCAGATCCACGACGATCTTCAGGATCAGGTTGCCCTGTCCCGCGGCGAGCACCTTGCCCGTTGGCCCACGCCCGTCCTGCTGCTCCAAACGGTTCTCGATGTAAAGTGTCTTGCCAGCGTATTTCGAAAAATCAATGACTAAATCCGCCCGCTCTGCGACGCCGAGACGGATGCTCTCAACTTCCACAGGATGATCGAGCAGATTGCCGTCAGTCGTGATCTGGTGAAACTTGATTCGCTGATTCAGATTCGTCTTATCGGTGAAGAAGAGTTGATAGAAGCGCGATGGACCAGCGTCGAGCCAGCGGAAGCGATAACGTCGCGGGTGAACGTGCATCACCGGCTGCACTTTGCCGTTGACGAGGAAACGATCGCCGAGCACGCCGTCGAAGTTAAAAGTGTCGAATGCGACAATGCCAGTCTCAGAGTCGTACAAATGATCGCTG
This sequence comes from Pyrinomonadaceae bacterium, assembly GCA_035606195.1. Taxonomy (GTDB): domain Bacteria; phylum Acidobacteriota; class Blastocatellia; order Pyrinomonadales; family Pyrinomonadaceae; genus PSRF01. Next base: position 5,605 of record DATNFX010000114.1, on the reverse strand, counting down.
AAGAGCATCGGCACGTCGAAGTTACTGTCGTCGCTCACGCCGTCACCAAACGATGGCAGATGAAAGCCCGTCGTCTCATCGCCGGTGTCGTGATCGTTAAAGAGCAGATACATACCGGCGAGGCCTTTGTAGACGTTCTGTGAGGTGAAGTCGTGCATGTGATCGTGATACCAAAGCGTGCTCATCGACTCCTGGATATCGCCGCCGACGTCCTGGTGCGTTGAGTTCACACCCGCAAGAACGTTTGGATAGTGCTGATCATAAAACTGCCCTGGTCTGAAATAGTCGCACGGGTTCCCGTCGGACTCCGCCGGCGTGTGACCGTTGTGCAAGTGTGTCGTAACGAAGTTTTTACCAAAGCCGCCATTGTTGGCCGGCAGGTTGTTGTGATTGCGGACGAGAATGGGACGTCCGTAACGCTCGACATAAAGTGGACCCGGCACGAGACCGTCGAAGCCCCAGAGCGGCTGCGGCGGCAACTCTGGATGCGTAACGATGTTCGCAAGCCGCTGCTCGACTTCATAAAACCTTGTCGGCGTAAATTGATTGAAAGCCTGATGCGGGATTGTGCGTCCTTCACCGGCGGTAGTGTTTGGAATAACTGTCGGTACGGGATTCAAGGTGGCTGCGGGCTGCTTGACTGTCATCCGTGTGAACGGCTGTACGAACGGTGTGGTCGGCGGGCTGCTTGGACCACTGCCGCTCCCGCTATCGAGTAAGTGTCCAGCACTATTGCGCGCTCTGACACTCAAGCCGTTCATCGAAACAAGCAGGCCGGCGCTCGTCAGCAAACCCATTCTGAGCATATCCCGGCGGCTCAAACCCGCGGCGACGATTTCGCGCCTGTTTTTGGCGGCTTGCTGCTTCTCTTTCTCCGCCTTTCGATTAGTCTTCGAGATGTTCGCCATTGCGTTTTCTCCTTATCAGTTGACACAAAAAGAGGCACAAAATTCACAAAGAACCAGACGGAACCGTTTTGTGCTTTTTGTGCCTCTTTTGTGGCTAAGTGCTTAGTTGCACCAGTCACCTGTCTGTTGCAAACAGCGGAAGTTGTTGCCGAGCGCGGGGAAGACGGGCGTTCCGTCAGCGCGCTTCACGTCACGGATAAAAGCGTCCGGACGAATGAAGCCGTCGCGCGGATCTTCGGGAATCGGGCAGATGACCCAGCGGAACACACCATCGTCAACCGGACGCGTACGCAGCTCGACTAGACCTTTCGAGGCGAGGTTGTCGATCTGAGATGGGCTGGTAAGAATGGCAGTGCCGTCAAGATCGCGGCCGTTAGTGGCAGCAATCGGATCGAGCTCTTTCTTTCCTGCAGAAGTAAAAGCCTTCGGTGTGTAGACGACCCAGACTGCGAGCCACATACCGAGCGGATCGTTTGAGAAGTAACCGTCGCGCGTGTCGAAGATGTTGTCTTGTCGTTTGTTCGGCAGAAACGGATCGAGGATCGAGCCGTTTGATGCCTTTGGAAAAATGAACACGCGGAAGTGCTCGGCAGTATCGAATGCGATCTGGCCGCGCGTGGTGAGTTGTCCGGCAGCGTTGCGCTCGAAGCTGGTGGAGTTGAGCACACCGAAGATGTTGGCGTAAGTCAAACCACTCGAGCCTGTCGTTCCGGGCGTCGTTTCAATTGTTCGAACGTTACTGCGATTCGGGTCAGTGTTGCTGTTGTCGATGACGAAGTCGCCGGCGCGAGCAGCAGTGCCCACGCGCAGGACGATGTTTCCGGGTACGATGCCGTGTGCGGTGTAAGCAGCGTCGCTGAAGTCAAAAGGCGATGTGCCAAGACTGTTGCCTCCATCTGCAGAAACGTTCGTACCGAAGTTGAGACCAGCCACTGCCAACAATAGAAGCGTGAAGGCGGCTAGCCAGAGTGTGGTCTTTGAGGTTTCCCTGTTCGTATTCATGTGTGTGTAGGATCTCCTTACTCTGCTGAATGTGAGGCGCAGTATCGTGGAAGGTTCTTCGCTCGTATGTCAGCCCCGCGACACGACTGTCACTCCGCTGACAAAAGTTGGAAGAAAGTCTCAACACTAATTGCGACAACCAAACCGACGTACGTCTGAAGCGTCTTGAGGCACTTGACGCGAATCCAACCGCGACCTAACTCGATGATGTCGCGTCGCTCGAGATCGTTGAGGACTGTGGTCGTGGTTTGACGCGCAGCTCCGATCAAGCTGGCGACGTCGTGATGTGTGAGTGGCACGAGGTGATCGGTGCTTTCTGTTTCGGGACGGCTGGTAGAAATCTCGTGCAGCAGTTCGCAAACGCGCGAAGAAACCGGTTTCGACGTGATGTCTGAGAGCTTCTTCTCCATTCGTCGCCGTCGATCGCCGACGAGCCGGATGTAACTCAAGGAGAGTTTCGGCTGAGTTGTCAGGAGTTGTGCGAAGTCGTGCTTTGAGAAAACCCAGATCAGCACGTCGTCGAGTGCCTGCGCGAGGTTACTGCGCGGTGATTCGTCGACGAGTGCAAACTCGCCGAAGATCTCGCCAGGCTGAATGATGTCGATGGCGATCTCTTTGCCGGATTCGGAGAGTACGGACAGTTTGATCCTGCCCTGCTTCAGGATGTAGACGAAGTCAGCGCGATCACCCGGCATGAAGATGAACTCACCGCGCGCTTTTCGCAGGCTGCGCGCGTGCGCCGTGATGTGACTCATGTCTTCCGGCCGCAGACCGGAGAAGATTTGCACACGCGGGCTGTAACGCGGAATTGCTGTTGCGACTTGCATAGATCTAACTCCTTGGTGAAGGACGCCAAGGAACGTACTGTAGGGGCGGCCCTCCGTGGCCGCCCGGCGTGGAACTCGATCTTTTGGAACACAATCGATCAGTCGTTTGACAAAGAGATCGATTCGACGCCGGGCGGCCACGGAGGGCCGCCCCTACAGTACGTTCCAAGATGCCCGATGATTCGAGGCACCTAATAGCGGGAGGTGAACTGGGCAGTTTCTTCGGGAATGTGAAGCATTTCCACGAGACTTATACCGTTCCACTTCAGTTGTTCGGGCGCCGGCATGCGATCGAGCCGCATTAACTCTTCCACCGCGGCCATCTCGGCATCACGGTTCATTCCTGCCACGGCCAGCACGCGATTGTCCTTCACATAGAATGCAAGAAAGTCGCGGGACGAGACTTCCCCGCGGTAGACAATCTCGTCCCATGACGTTGCGCGGCCGACGTAGAGCAGGCCAACGTCAAACTGCCGCGTCCAGAAAAACGGAACTCCATCGAATTCCACATCGCGTCCGACCATATTGCGCGCCGCTGTGCGTCCCTGTTGCTGCGCTGTGCGCCAGTGTTCGATGCGCTCGCGCTTCCCCCTGCGCGTGTCGACAAAACTGGCGATGTCCCCCGCAGCGTAGACTCCTTCAGCGGCGCGCAGCCGCGAATCAACAACCACTGCTCCACTCTCATCCAACTCGACGCCTTCAAGAAACTGAGTAACCGGGCGGACGCCGGCACCAACAACAACCATATCGGTCTCGATCCGTTCTCCGTTGTCGAGCATGACCGCTTCAACCTGGTGATTGCCCTCGAACCGGTAGACGATGCAACCGAGTTTGAAACGAACACCATGAGCTTCGTGCTCACGCCGGAACACCTCACCGACTTCCGCGCCGAGCGTGGCTTCAAAAGGCTCTTGCGAAGGTGCAACCACAGTCACATCGAGTCCACGCTCGCGGAGGCTAAATGCTGCTTCCATCGCGATGAAGCTCGCACCGACAACAACAGCGCGCTGTGAACGCGTAGCCGTCTCGATAATTGAGTCGGCATCAGCGAAACTGCGCAACAGGCAAACATTCTTGAGATCCGAGCCGGGAATATTAAGACGAACAGGTGCGCCGCCTGTGGCAACAAGAAGCGCGTCGTAGTCCATCGTCTCGCCGCTTTCGAAAGTGATTTTCTTCGCGTGCGGTTCGACGCGTGAGACCTCTTTGTTGAGAAGCAGCTTGATATCGTGCCCGCGGTAAAACTGTTCGGGACGAAGTGGCATCCACTCCGGTTCAGCATGACCGTGCAGGTAGTCTTTGCTGAGATTCGGACGATCGTAAGGCGCGCGGTCTTCGCGCGTGATCATAACGAGACTGCCGCGGAAACCTTCTTCGCGCAATGTTTGCGCCGCGGCATAGCCGGCCGCACCTGCGCCGATGATGACGAACTGTCGCGGATCGGAAAGCGCGTCGTGTCTCACCATCTCGGGTGTGCGCCGGTCTTTTGCATCGTCAGGCACATTCACCAGGATCCGTTCACCTTCCACGCGCACGTCGTAAGAGATTAGGGCGTCGAGTGCCGGTGGATCTTCAAGATCGCCGTTGACGATGTTGAAGGCCGCATGATGCCACGGACAAACGACGCGAGTACCACACAATACGCCTTCTGCAAGCGGGCCGCCGTAGTGAGGACAGGTAGCGCTGACCGCGTGGAACTTATCGTCAACGCGCGCCAGCAGAATCCGTGTTTCTCCAACCGAGACTTCTTTCATCTCGCCGTCGCGGAGGTCGGATCTATTCGCGACGTGAACTTCTTCAGACCACATGATGATTGCTAGGCCACGCTTACGAGATGGCCCATCTTCTCCTTCTTGGTTTTGAGGTAACCGGCGAAGAAATCGTGTGGCTCCACTTCGAGTCGCACACGTTCAACTACTTCGAGACCGGCCTGGCGAAGCGTTTGAATCTTTGCCGGGTTGTCGGACATGACGCGCACCGAACGCAGGCCGAGATCGAGCAGGATTTCAGCGCACTGCTCGTAGCTACGCATGTCTGCCGCGAAGCCGAGGCGTTCGTTTGCTTCGATCGTGTCTGCGCCTTCGTCTTGCAATGCGTAGGCGCGAATCTTGTTGATGATGCCGATGCCGCGGCCTTCCTGCTGCTGGTACACGATGACGCCACGGCCTTCTTCCTCTATCAGCCTCATGGCAGCCTGGAGCTGGCGGCCGCAGTCGCATTTGACTGAGCCGAACACATCGCCCGTCATGCATTGCGAGTGAATGCGCACGAGACTCGTTTGATCAGTGTGCAAGTCGCCTTTTGCGAGGACGACGAATTCTTCCGTGGAGACCAGCGAGCGGAAACCGATGATACGAAACTCACCCGTTTCGGTTGGGAGTCGAGCATCTGCAACTCGCTCGACAGTTCGTGGAGCAACCTTTGAATGTATAAGCCTCAGTGTCATTTGATCCTCAATGCGTACTGTGCCTCCGTACGTACCTTGCGCCACGGAACGTACTGTAGGGGCGGCCCTCCGTGGCCGCCCTTGGTTAAAGCGTGTTTTCCAACCCGAGACTGTCGATTCTTGAATCCGTGTGCCAACCAAGGGCGGCCACGGAGGGCCGCCCCTACAGTACGTTCCGAGGCGCCCAATGAATTAGGCCGCTTCATAGGGACTTCAGGTATTCGACGAGGTCTGATTTCTGTTGGTCGCTCAGGTTTGTGCCGAGGAAGCTGTTGTAATGCTCGACAACTTCGCGCAGCGTGCTGAAACGCCCGTCGTGATAGAACCCGCCCTTCTGGTGCGTCCAAAGCCCCTTGAGCGGAGCCGTTCGATAACGTTCGTCGGGTGAGCGCTTCGCCTGAAAATCGTCGATCCCGATCTCC
>DATNFX010000113.1:0-29760 GCA_035606195.1 Pyrinomonadaceae bacterium | reverse complement strand
CTCGCGCTTCATGAGCAGTATTTACTGAACAAAGCGGCAGGAGATACGGCGAGGGAAAAGTCAGCAGCTGATCAATTGCGACACCTGTTATCGCGCGAGCCTGATGCCGTGCTGGAATTGGCATTTAACTATGTCGCTATTGGACGCAGCCCGGAGGCTATAGACGTTCTGGAGGATGCGATTAAGGCTGGACCATCAGGCATCCTGGCCGTCGACAAGAGCCGCATCCATCCGATGCTGCACTACACACTCGGCTACCTGTACGACAAGATTGGCGACAGCGAACGCGCGCGAGCTCAACTCGCGCTCGGCATGAAAGGCGATCCCGCATTTGTCTTCCCTCATCGTGTCGAAGAGATCGACGTCCTGGGGTTCGCGATTGCTCAGAATGCAAACGACGGCCGCGCTGTTTACTACCTTGGGAACGTTCTGGCATCGAAGAATCGTGACAAGGAAGCCCTCATTGCGTGGGGTGAGGCAGTGCGACTCGACACGGCCAACACTATAGCGCAACGAAATTACGCCCGAGCTTTATGGCTCGTGTCTCAGAATCGTGAAGCAGCGGCTACTCAGTATCAACGCGCAATCGGCGTTTCTCCAGGTGACTATCGTCTTTACGTAGAGTTCGACAAGTTACTTGCCGAAATGAGCGCGACTGATCGGCGTGTCAAATTATTCGAAGGTGCTCCGGCTGCTGTCCTGGCTCAATCGGCCGCGGTGCAATCACTGGCCGGCGCTTACATCGATGCCGGTCGTTTCTCTGATGCGGCAGCTTTACTCGCCAGGACGACTTTCACATCAGGCGAGGGAGAGGACGCTGCGCTCGGACTCTATCGCAGAGCACATCTGGGCCTCGCTCGCAAATATCGTGAGGCGGGCGATCACGCGAAAGCGGCAGCTGAGTTTGCTGCGGTTACTGAATTCCCGCGCAACTTCGGTGTCGGACGTCCGGCGATGCAGTCGCAGGCGCAGTTTTACGTCGCGGCTGTGCGAGAGTTCGAGGCGGCGGGACAACGTGATGAGGCTGAGCGCTGGTGGCAACGAGCCGCGACTGAGGAATTGAATCCGCCTTCGCAGCCTGAAGAGCCATGGTCGGAACATTATTACTTCAAAGCCCTGGCACTCGAACACGTCGGGAGGGCGGCCGATGCTCGAAAGCTTTACGAACGACTCGCGCGCTTGAATGACGACGAAAAGATGTTGGACGCCGAACCATGGCCTGCTTCGGGCGCGATTCGTTTCGTGCTTGCCGGCGCTGGTTTGAAAGCGCTCGGTCGTAACGATGAAGCACGGATCGCGCTGGAACGTGCCCTCAAGCTCGATCCACAAAACGAACTCGCACTATCACAACTGGCGGAACTGAAACGCGCTTCAAATTCAACCGTCGGCGCGAGTCTGCGTGGCGGTGCTCGTAATTAACGAATGGCAAAGCTTTGTCTCGAAAGCTTGGCAGTGACTTGGACACAGTCAGTACCGCCTGCGGTAGCGGGTGGGTACGCCGTAGGCTTCAAGGCACAAACGCTGCGCATGCACCCACCCGCTACCGCAGGCGGTACTGACTGTGTCCAAGTACGAGTTTGAGGCAAGCGAATGCAAAGCACGCTACAACTTCTGCGCGACATGATCGCTATTCCCAGTGTGAACCCGATGGGTGCGGCGAACCAGTCTGCTGAAAAAGGAATGGCGAACTTCATCGAGAATGTGCTTAACGGCGCTCGCATCGATTGTGAACGTCAAACTGTGTCGGAAGGCCGGGACAATCTCATTGCGATTGTTCACTCAACCGAAAGCGATGTAAACGGAATCATGCTCAACTCACACATGGACACGGTGCCGGTCGACAACATGTCAATCAAGCCGTTCGATCCCGTTATCGAGAATGGTCGCGTATTCGGACGGGGCTCCTGCGATGCCAAAGCGTCGATTGCCGCGATGATGTCGGCCTTAATCGAATATGCGAATCAGCCACACCGCCCGCGTCCAGCCGTATTTGCAGCGATGGCTGACGAAGAGTTTGGCTTTTCCGGATCGTGGAAGCTGACCGAAAAGTCGTGGCCGGTGTCTGCCTGTGTTGTAGGTGAACCAACGCTGCTTACACGCGTGATTGCGCACAAGGGCATTGTGCGTTGGCGTATCGCGGTCGACGGGTTGAGTGCTCATGGTGCAGAACCTGAGCTTGGCCGAAACGCTGTCTACGATGGCGCTCGGGTTGCGCTTGCACTCGAAGAATACGCGCAACGCCTCGCAGAAAAACAGCCTCACCCTCGATTGGGCCACTCGACTTTGAACGTAGGAAGAGTCGCCGGCGGTCACGCAGTCAATATCGTTCCGGACAAGTGTGTGTTCGAGTTGGAGTGCCGCTTGTTGCCTGGTGAAGATGGGCAGCAAGCTGTTACGAGCTGCGAACACTTCCTGCGCGACAGGCTCCCTGAGTCAGTGCAACTAACATTCGAATCGCCTTACCTGATCGATCCGGCGATGGAGACTGAGCCTGAGGCCGAGATAGTTGAAGCCTTGGCGCGCGCGCAGCAAGACGAACTGGGATTCCACCGCGAACTCGCGGGAGCGAATTACGGTACGGATGGAAGCAAGCTATCACGCGCCGGGATTCAAACCGTCGTCTGCGGCCCCGGAGATATCGCCCAGGCACACACCGCAAACGAATTTGTCGAAATCACACAACTGGAACTCGCGACGCGAATGTACAGTCGCTTGCTGGCGAATTGGAACGCTGAAGACTGATGAATGACGTTTCTGAGAAATCACAATCGCACTTGGATCGGGTCAGTACAGGGAGCGGTAGCGACCTGGTCAGTGATTAGCATTTGGCTACCATAGTGTGACCAGGTCGCTACCGCTCCCTGTACTGACCCGATCCAAGCGCGACGTCCGACTTGTGAGACAAACTTAAGGCAGCACCGATGAAGAGCAGAATCAAAGTTCTGATTGCAATTGTCGCGACGTGTGCGGCGATCGATTCTGTTCACGCACAAACTCGTGAGCAGCGACTCGCCAAACTCGTCGAGGCCAACGTGATTGCTGTCCACGCATTTCAAGTGTTGCTGGCGAAGAGCTCGGGCAAGGGCCAGAAGTGTTTCGCTGCGAATACTGTTTCGGACACTGAACTCAATGCTCTCTCCGAGCACCAGGCAAAACTGCTAAAGACCGATCTGAAGCAATTGCGTCTATGGGTGAATGGGCTTGAAAGCACCTTCAACCCCGAACAGGACCTTCAGCCTATCCTCTTGACCGAACTCCGCATTCCCGACAACGCTCCCGTAAATGTCTTCACGCGTTACCTCCGACAAAATACCAAAGCGAGCGACGTGAAGACCCGCACCGTGGCGAGTCTTTATCAAACAGTTCTCGAAGTTGAACGCGACGGTGATCGATTGCAGGAAGAGTTCGCTTTTTATATAGGACTGGGTCTGCCTGTTTATGTGGGTCAGTTCAAATTGCCGGGAACTGATGCTGACTTGCTTGCTGTCGGTCGCAAACTCGAAGGGCAGTCGTGTGAAGCGCCGGTTGGCACGAGCGCGGCTGAGTGGCAGATTGCGGGGCGAAAGATTTGGAATTGGGGTGAAAAGAATCTGCACATTCGCGACGAGCGCGTGCTGGCCGCCGAGCTGCTGAAGGAACCCGAAGTCAAAAAACTTGAACCGCAGTTGCGTGCGATGAACCCGCAGAGAATTGCCGTGGTGGGCCATTCGTTCACGATGGGCTTACATTGGTCTTCACCATCCAGTTTCGTCCCCGTAGTTATCGAGGTCTTTCGTCGTGAGAATCCCAAAGTTGAATTCAAACAATTTGCGGCCGGAGGTCTGACTGCTTCGCGAGCGCAGAAGCGATTTTATAACGACGTGCTCGCGTGGAAACCGGACAAAGTATTGTTCGTCGTGATGACGAGAACTGACGAGGATTACGAAGCTCTGAAGCAAATGGCGTACGGGCTTCACGATGCAGGCGTAAAGGTCTATATGTTCGATGAGGTACACGATCCCGCGGCGGTGACGCCCGGCACAGTGGAACGAGCACGCAGGGTTGCTGAAGAAGCGGGAATCCAGGTTATCGAGGTCGGCAACATTCTCGCGAACGCTCCCGATCGCTCGAAGTTCATCTGTCTCGACGGCATTCACATGACCGAGCCTTATCACCGTCTGATGGCGAAGCAGTGGCTGAAATATCTAGCGGGTAACAATTAATGCAGCATCTGGCAAATCCTGAAAATCCTGTGAAGCTAACCTTTCTTGCCGCAACGATCATACTGTTTATTTTGACCTGTTCCGTGCTCACCTGCGCACAAACCATAAAGCATCCGCGCATGCTCATCGCTGAGAACGATCCGCTCACAGGCTTCAAAATCCTGCGCGCCAGATACGACGCCGGCGCGCGTCCTTCCGACGACATGGATGGCTGGGCACTGAGTTATCTCCTCACTGGTGACGAAACATTCGCGAAACGCGCCGTTCAAAAAATGCGCGAAACTCACACGCCCGAACAGGTCGGTTCTCGCACGTATCCCGAGTATGTCAAATGGTCGCTAACGTTCGATTGGCTCTACAACTACCCTGGTTTCGATAATGAGTTGAAAGATCGCGTCGCCGCTGAGCTTCTAAATGCGGCCGAAAAGATGTTGCAGGACCAGTCACTGAAGGAAGTTCAGCTCGCGATGTATCATAACTACACCGTCCGTTACTTGACGCTCGCGGCTTTTGCATTAACCGCGATCGAAGGACAACCGTCGGTGGAAGCGCGGGCAGCGCCGCTGCGAAAACATGCCCGCGCGGTTCTCGATCACATTCTCGACCTCACAAACTTTCTCACGCCCGACGGTGGCTATCATGAGTCGATGGACTACCAGCGCATTACGTTTGCGCCTCTCGCGATGATGGCGGAGTTGTTGCGCACGACCGCGAATAGCGATCCGGCGCTGCGCTACACGCTGTTTCAACATTACACCGACACGTATCTGTACAAGGTTTTGCCGGACGGCACGACCGCTCGCGACGACGATAATGAGTTTCCGTACCTGCAGTGGGAAGACAATATCTGCTTTGGTTATGCGATTAATCGCTTCAAGGATCCGTATGCCGCATGGTTTCTGCGTCAGAGCGGCTGGCCCGCACAACCGAAATGGCGCGTCGCGGTAACGCAGTTTCTCTGGGATGATCCAAACGTCACGCCGCGAAATCCGGCCGAGAGCACGAGTGCGGAGATTCCACGCAGTTATTTCTTTCGTGGCATTGGTCACCTGGTTATGCGCGATGGATTTGGTCCTGACTCCACCTGGATCCAGTTCAACTCCGGTCCATATCTCGGAAAACACGATCACCTCGATCAAAACCATTTCGTCATTTATCACAAGGGCTACCTGGCAACTGAGAGTGGCGCTGACTACACCGATACCGAGAGCCCTCACTACCTCAATTACTACCGCCGCACGATTGCGCACAACTCGATGCTCGTTTACCAAACGGGCGAGAAGTTTTTCTGGGCAGAGAATTTGTGGCCGGCTGCCAATGACGGTGGCCAGCGGATGGATTCGTCGCGCTACTGGAATACGGTTCGGAGCAGGGAAGACTTCGAGCGGACGCGCGACTTGTGGGCCACGGGCCACATGGATGCAGTCGATAACACGAACGCGGCGTATGTCTATGCGCGCGGCGACGCGTCGAACGCTTATCAGCCGTCAAAGATGGAGCGATTCACACGTGAGATCGCTTACACACCCGCGAACAATACATTCGTTGTTTTCGATCGCGTGAGAACAACGGATCCGAACTTCAAGAAAGTTTGGCTGTTGCATGGTGTCGGAAAACCGTCTGTCATCGCGGCCAGCAAGGGGAAAGACGCGGGTCACGGCGGCGCCGATTTTGCCAATGCGTCGACGTTCACTTACGAAGATGGCGGTGGTCGTTTGCGAGTTCATTCGTTGCTTCCACGCGAACATGAGTTGATAACGCGAGGTGGACCAGGTTGGGAGTTTTGGACACCGGGAGACGAGTTTGGGGGCACGTGGGGATCCGGCAAAAACTGGCCGCTGGATCCTCCGGAAGGTGGTCCACTGCCGTCGGATCCTTACCTGCGAAAGATGTGGAAGACGTTTTGGGGTGACGATTTTGAAAAACTCCTGAAATCAAACACGCGTGCCGTAGTTCCGGCTGCATGGCGGGTCGAAGTTTCTCCTGCGAAGCCGGCCAAAGAAGACTTTTTTCTTCATGTACTCGAGATCGGCGACAAAGGCGACCCGCGCGCGCCAAGAGTCGAACTGGTTGATGGCTCGAATCTGATCGGTTCGCTCATCGAAGGCGGTACCGTCACGTTGTTTGCAACGGGTGAAGGGTTTGTCACTGATGCTGAAGCCACAATTCCGAACGTCGAGACAGCGACCTTGCTCATCAGCGGACTGAAGCCCCATGCGAAATACGAACTGCAAATGACTGGCGGGCGCGCAAACTGGCGCGGTGGTCTATTCAACGGCGTTCCAGGCGGAATGTTTATAGCAACGGCGAACGATTCTGGTGTGTTGTATTTGCCGTTCCAGGGTCAGAAAGATGGACGGCTTCGATTGCGAATGCTGAGTCGATAGCAATCCACAGATTACACAGATTATTGGCTTCGCCGCAAAAAGTCGGACTCCACGCTTGGATCGGGTCAGTACAGGGAGCGGTAGCGACCTGGTCAGTGATCAGCATTCGTGACTGCTATGGTTTAACCAGGTCGCTACCGCTCCCTGTACTGACCCGATCCAAGATGATTTTCAGACTTTTGAGGCAAAGACACAGATTGTTTATGAAACTTATGAAGGCAGTACTGTTTCTCCTGGTAGCTTGCACGCTGGTGTGCGCACAGCCGTCACTTCGCGAAGTCAATCAGGTTAAAGCACCGTCACAGACTTCGGTCATTGCGATCGTTGGGGCTAATTTGATCGACGGACGTGGTGGACCTGTCGTTACTGATTCGGTTGTTGTGATTCGCGGCGATCGGATCGTTGCGGCTGGTGCACGAAGTTCGGTGAAGGTTCCGGCGGGCGCGGGCGTCGTCGACGCGAAAGGGCTGACGGTGTTACCCGGTTTGATCGATTCGCACTTTCACATCGATGGCGACGATCCCCTGCCTGCTCTTTATCTGTCGCATGGCGTGACTTCGTTGCGAGATCCGGGTCAGTGGATCGAAGCGTACGATGCGGCGCGTAAAGCCTCTGCTCCGGTTCCGCGCCTGTTTCTTTGCGGACCACATCTCGATTCGCCTCCACCCGCTTATCCCGCTGATTCGTACATCGTGCGTGACGCGGAAGAGACAAGGCTCGCTGTCAATCGCTTTGTTGACGACGGCGCTTCCGGGATCAAAGTCTACTTTCGTCTGCCACTTGCCCTCGTGAAGGTCGCAATTGAAACCGCACATGCGAGAGGCGTTCCGGTTATGGGCCATCTCGAGATCGTTGATGCGCGTGATGCGATTCGCGCGGGCATCGACGGTATCGAGCATGCCACCTCTTTCGGCACTGCTTTGCTTCCGCTTAGAGACGCAGAGAAATACCGGCAGGCTGTGTTGGCCGACAACAATGCCAGGCGTGACGGGCGATACAAAGTTTGGGACTCGATAAAGTTTGATACCCCGCAAGCCCGTGACCTTTTCAAGTTGATCGTAGATAGGGGGGTGATCGTTTCGCCGACACTCGCCGTCTTCGAGCGTCGCAGCGGAGATAAGGATACGAGCGATTACCACGTGAACGGATTCAAGCAGATGGAAGCGTTTGTTGGGCTCGCTCAAAAAGCCGGAGCGCGGATTGTTGTCGGTTCACATTCAGACGTGCCACATGCAAAAAGAGGATGGGCTTATCAACGCGAGCTCGAGTTGCTGGTGGAGTCAGGTCTGACTCCGATGCAGGCGATCGTCGCCGGCACGATGGAAAATGCGCGCTACTTTCATATCGCCGATCGGCTGGGCAGCGTCGAGGCAGGGAAGCAGGCCGATCTTGTTCTCGTCGAGGGCGATCCTTCGAAGAACATCAGCGACATGCGACGAATCAAGCGCGTGATGCTCAATGGTCTCTGGCAACAGGCGGGGGCTGAGAGCAGATGATTGCTTCTCTGTGCAACCTCTGTGTTCTCTGTGTCTCTGTGGTGATCTTTTGCTTAGCATCAGTTAACCACAGAGTCACAGAGAACACAGAGGTTGCACAGAGTAAGACCATCTATGTCGATCTCCTTGATCAGGATTCACGCACGGCGGACGGAAGTTACGAGCGGCCGTTTAAATCGTGGCGAGTGGCGCTACAGCACGTCAGCAGCGGCGACACGATTATTGCGAAGAATGGCGACTATCGAAAAGCAGGCGCTCAGGCCCGATGGGGCGGACTGACTCTAACACTGACCCTCGCAGATAAACTGGAACCAGCCGATCCTCACCCACAGCTTAAAGGCCGTCCTGACACTACTGGTCTATATCGCTACGACCCAAAGAACCCTCTCATCATCCGCGCCGAATCGAAGCACGGCGTTATCATCGATCACGTTCGATTTCATCTCGCGCAGGGCATCGTCATCGATGGCTTCGACATCTTCCCGAATCCATACTATCGCGACGCTTCAGGCAAAAAGCTGAATTCCCGTCGCAATGGGATTCACGGCGACAGTGTTTATGAACCGGAGGATTCCTTCAATCACGTCAACACAAACGATCCGCCGGGTGGTTATACGTCCTCCTGGTACGACCGCGACCTTTGGACCAGCCACATCACGATTCGCAATTGCAAAGTTCACTACGAATGTCCGCCCGCCGGCTGCACACCGTCCTACGACCCACTGCAGGATGACGATCGCCTGTATTTGATCAAGTTCAATCAGTCGCATCACATCACGATTGAAGACAACGAACTTTTCGACGGAAAGAACTATCAACGCAAACCGGCCATCGATCTGCCTTGTGTAGACGATGTGATCGTGCGACGAAATTTGATTCGCAATGCGCATCGCGGCGTTGTTTCGAAAGGCGGCGGAAGTCGCGTCCTGATAGAGGCAAATGTGTTTGTCGATAATTCCGGCGCGGCATTTTCCGGTGGCTCGACGGATCCGAATCTGTTCATTGACGGGCGCTATGGTGATCCATGTTCGTTTGCAATGTATGAGTCTTACGACATGACGGCAAGAAACAACCTCGTGATTTCCACTCGTCCGGGTGAACGGCCAGTGGAGCCGATCTCGATCTGGGCCGCTAAGAACGCAACTATCGAGAACAACACTTTCGTCGGTATCGGCGAACGAGGTGTGTTGCTGATCCGGCCCGGCAATGAGGTCGACAGTCCGGCCCCCGGTTGCAAACGTTCAGTGCGTTTGACGGTAACTGACAATCTGGTTCTGCGAAAGAACATCTTCGTACTCTCAGGCGTGGTCGATGAAACGATGCTTTACCAGGTGACCGGCGAAGGCGTGAAGGTCACTGGCTTCGATCATCGCGACAATACTTTCTTTAACCGGGGATCGGACGTGCCTGTTGGTGGGTTCGCTGATCCGAACCAGGAGTCGGGGTTCAGCAAGGCTGATCCGAAGCTGGCGGGCGGCACTGGAACTGACTACGCGACGTGGATGGCTACGGCACGATCGCAGATCAAAGGAAGAGGCATTTCATTCGAGAATAAATGAGCGCCGATCATTCCAACGAACAACCGCACCTGTTGAGACGCTTCGGATTACTCGAAGCCACAGCGCTCAACATGACCAACATGATCGGCATTGGCCCGTTCATCACCATCCCGTTACTCCTAACCACGTTGGGTGGACCACAGGCGATGCTCGGCTGGCTGGTTGCGTTAGTGATAACCATTTCGGACGGCATGATCTGGAGTGAACTCGGCGCCTCGATGCCCGGATCGGGCGGTTCGTATGTTTACTTGCGCGAGGGTTTTGGACGCGAGACGTTTGGCCGCCTCATGGGCTTCTTATTTATCTGGCAGTTTATTTTGAGTGGGCCACTGGAGATTGCGTCCGGTTACATCGGTTTCACGCAGTATCTCGGCTACATCTGGAAAGACATGGGCCGTGTTCAATCACTCGCGGTGATTGTCGCGCTTGGCGTGTTGAATATCACGCTTCTGTACCGTCGCATCACTTTCATCGGCAAGCTCACAGTCAGTTTGTGGATAGGGACGATTCTGACGACATTCGCTGTGATTGTCACCGGCATCTTCAATTTTAAGTCGGCGCTCGCTTTTGATTTCCCACCGGGCGCATTTAATTTTTCACTTGGTTTCTTTCTCGGGCTGGGGGCTGCCACGCGCATCGGCATCTTCGACTACCTTGGGTATTACGATATCTGTTACATCGGCGACGAAGTTAGAGAACCGGGACGAACCATTCCCCGCTCGGTGATTATTAGTGTGATCGCTGTTGCACTGATCTACATCGCGATAAACTTTTCGGTGATCGGCGTCGTGCCGTGGCGTGAGTTTGTTCCCGCGGCCGACCATCCGCAATCAAACTTCATTGTTTCGATTTTCATGGAACGCGTATTCGGTAGTGGGGTGGCGACCTTCTTCACGGCAATGGTGCTCTGGACCGCTTTCGGTTCGGTGTTTGCCTTGCTACTCGGATACTCGCGTGTGCCGTATGCCGCTGCGATCGATGGTTACTTTTTCAAGGTGTTTGGCCGGCTCCATCCGCGCAAGAGCTTTCCTTATGTCTCACTTGTCGTTCTCGGGGTCATTGCGATTATCTGTAGTTTCTTTTCGCTGGGCATGGTGATCGACGCTCTGATCACAACGCGTATTCTCATCCAATTTATCGGCCAGATCGCCGCCGTAACACTTTTGCGCCGGAATGAGCCGGAGCTGAAGCGTCCTTACCGAATCTGGCTTTACCCGTTGCCTAACCTGCTCGCTTTACTCGGCTGGATGTTTGTCTTTGCCACGACGGATTGGACGATCATTGCTTTCGGATTAGGCACCCTCCTGCTGGGATTGCTGTGTTTTGTTATCTGGTCGCGGCAGACGAAGCAATGGCCATTCGCGAACACCGCAGAAGTTGTGGACGCTATTTAGCTGTATGTCGAAGTTAACCGAACAGGAACTCGATCAATTCAACCGCGATGGTTACCTGATGAAGCCGGCGCTCTTTGACGCCGAAGAGATGGAGTTGCTGATCACGATTGCCAAGAGTGATCGGCGACTGGAACAGGAAGCTCTCGAGCGTCGCGATGCGAACGCGGGAACCAGCAAGCTCTGGTTAACGGATGTGCTTGAAGACGACATTTACAGCGCTTTTGTCCGCTGTGTGCGTATTGTTGAGCCGCTCGAGCAAATGCTTGGCGGCGAGGTTTATCATTATCACCACAAGATGATGCTGAAGGAACCGTTTGTCGGTGGATCGTGGGAATGGCATCAGGACTATGGTTACTGGTATTCGAACAGTTGTCTGTTTCCATTGATGGGGAGTTGTTTGATTGCAGTCGATCGGGCGACGAAAGAGAATGGCTGCCTGCAGGTGATTCGAGGGTCGCATCTGATGGGACGCATTGATCACAATAAGACTGGCGATCAAACAGGTGCGGACATGGATCGGGTTAACGAGGCGCTGAAGCATTTGGAACTTGTTTACTGTGAGATGGAACCGGGCAGCGCGCTGTTCTTTCATGCGAACCTGTTGCATCGCTCTGATGCGAATCGGAGTCCGAATCCGCGGTGGTCGTTGATCTGTTGCTATAACGCAGCTCGCAATCCGTGCAAAGGACGACCAAACCATCCCGAGTATTCTTATCTTGAAAAGTGGCCCGACACCCGCATAAAACAGATCGGTAAACAACAACTACTGAACGTACTGTAGGGGCGGCCCTCCGTGGCCGCCCGGCGTCGAATCGATCTCTTTGTCAAAGGCCTGATCGATTGTGTTGCAAAGGATCGGGTTCCACGCCGGGCGGCCACGGAGGGCCGCCCCTACAGTACGTACCGAGATTCGCAGGTAATGGAGAGTCATTATGGATGAAGATTCAACTGTTTCGCGACGGGAATTATTGAAGGCTGCGGGCCTTGCGAGTTTAGGACTGACGATCGCGAATGTGACTGATGCGCACGAACCCCAACCACGACACCGAACGATGATCGGCGTCAAATTCGAGCCCCACGCCATCGTCCGCCTTGGCATCATCGGCGTAGGCCTGCGTGGCACCGAAGTCCTGCGCGAATTTCTCGCCGTCGAAAACGTCGTCGTAAACGCCGTCTGCGACGTCGTGAAAGACAAGTGCACCCGCGCGGCGCAGATGATCGAGAAAGCCGGACAAAAAACTCCAGGCATCTACGCGAACGGCGAGCGAGACTTCGAGAGACTCGTCGTGCGCGATGACCTCGACTTCATTTACATCGCCACGCCCTGGGAGTGGCATGTTCCTCAAGTGCTCGCCGCACTCGCAGCGGGTAAGCACGCCGGTACCGAAGTCCCAGCCGCCTACACACTCGAAGACTGTTGGAAGCTTGTAAATGCTTCCGAAGCGGCGCGACGTCACTGCCTGATCATGGAAAACTGTTGTTACGACGATGCCGAAACCACAGTCCTCAATATGGTGCGCGCCGGCGTGTTCGGAGACCTCGTACATGGTGAATGCGCCTACAACCATGACCTGCGTGGGATTTTGTTTGAGAACAAGGATGAAGGATTGTGGCGTCGCCGTCACCATACGTTACGCGACAGCAACCTTTATCCCACACACGGACTTGGCCCGATGGCGCAGTACCTCGACATAAATCGTGGCGACACATTCGATCACATCGTGTCGATGAGCTCAACCCACCTTGGTCTGGAAGCGTATCGGAAAGAGCACGTGCCGCCGGGAGATCCGAAGTGGAAAGAGATCTACAAAACCGGTGACTACAACACTAGTATCATCAAGACAGCGAGAGGACGCACGATCATGCTGCAGCACAACGTCAGCACACCGCGTCCGTACGATCGCATTAATCTGATTCAGGGCACGAAAGGAATTTTTCGCGACTATCCACCACGAATCTTCATCGATGGACAGGAAGGTGGTCATGGCTGGCAGTCGCTAGATAAATACAAGGACAGGTACGAATCTCCGCTCTGGAAGAAGCAGGGCGAGATGGCGCGCAAGCTCGGTGGACACGGTGGCATGGATTACCTGATGTGCTACAGGTTGGTGCAGTGCATGCGCGAAGGGCTCGAACCTGATATCGACGTTTACGACGCAGCGGCGTGGAGTGTGCCCGGTCCGCTGAGTCAGATGTCGGTTGCGAAGGGAAGCATGCCGGTAAAGTTTCCTGACTTCACCCGAGGCTTGTGGCGCAACCGATCGGGAAGTTGAAAGAAGACTTGACAACTCCCAGTCGGTCGTCAGAATATCGCCACCATCTCCACTGGGCCACCTCGCCGTGGCAATTCCAAACTCGCCTTAACCCTGACCGAGAATGCGGTCGCATCAGAGGAGGAGAACTCTCATGATTTACGGCACACATAAGATACTCAACAAGGCCCGTCCGGGCGGCTGGCTGCCTGAAGACCACGTGCAAATTGAGCGTTGGATTCAGAAGCTAAAGAAGCGCGCAACCGAGCATGCTCACACCTTTATCCAACCCATTGCGGATCTACAGCAAATGGTCTATTCCGATCCGGTACTCAAGGGGAACGTCGAGGCAATGTTCGCCGAGGCATTTCGGCTCAAGAAATATACGCCACTCAACTGGCAGCCGGAACCACAGACCTTCGAAGATTTCCTGGTACTGCTTAACGAGATCATGTTCACAGCGCCGGAGGCTTACCAGACTGCAAGCGACACGGGTATGCAGCCAGCCGGTTTGATCGGATTTCCCATCAATGCCTTGCTCGATTGGCCGATGGGCACCATCTACGGCTACGACGTATTCTCGAACGCGCTATTCAATCAGCAGTTCAAGCGGATCCTGAGTTACTGGTCTAAATTTCTGGAGACAAAGGAGTCGCGTTACGTGCTGATCCAAGATGACCCGTCCAGCGACGCCATCGCGTGGCTCAGTCCCTTAGCCCAGGCAGAGATGGTCGGCGTGGCCAGCTCAGCACTCGGAACAAAACCCAACCCGATTCCCCCCGACGCGAAATTCCAGGACATCTTCGAGTGCAATCCGAACGACCTGCCGTACTACGGCTTCCTCTCCTGGGACCACTTCTTCACCCGTACCTTCCGCCCCGGCATACGACCCGTGGACGCACCAAATGATCACAACGTAATCGTCAATGCCTGCGAGTCGGGTCCGCTCGCGATAAAGCAAAACGTTGCGCTTTCGGATTCGTTCTGGCTCAAGGGTCAGCCCTATTCGCTTGAGAACATGCTCAACTTTGACGAGTACACGGAACAGTTCGCGGGGGGAACGGTCTATCAGGCGTTTCTCAGCGCGCTCAGCTATCACCGCTGGCATAGCCCCGTAAGCGGGACTATCGCCAAGGCCTACGTGGTCAACGGATCCTACTACCTCGAGAACATTGACCAGGGCTTCCTGAATCCTTCGGGGGCTGACCCTAGCGCGCCCAACGACTCCCAGGCATTTATTACGGCCGTCGCCACGCGCGCGCTTATCTTCATCAACGCAGATAACCCCAAGATTGGACTGATGTGCGTGGTGGCGGTCGGCATGGCCGAGGTGTCGAGCTGTGAGATCATCGTGAAGCCGGGAGCGCACGTCGACAAAGGCGATCAGTTGGGCATGTTCCACTTCGGCGGGTCAACCCATTGCCTCGTCTTCCGCCCGGGCGTGAACCTCACGTTCGACACGTACGGCGAGACCCCTAACGTTGAAGCACCAAACAACATCCGCGTCAAGACTCGAATCGCAGTGGTGAACCCATAGGATCTGAGTTGAAGTCTGACGGTCGCATTCAGGGCGACTTCACTTTGTTACAGAGTAGACGTTCCGTATAGCAACCGGTGAAGCACCGGCTGCTGTACGGATCAGTATACAAGCGACGTCAGTTCAGGGTATCTGTTAAAAAAACTCAACTACTGCGTGCGTGATTCGCGATGACTTCTCTCGTGACTAAGAATATTCTTCCACGTGTTCCCTTAGTTAAGCGTTCGCCCCACGAACACTCATTAGATATCGCCTCCTTTACTCAATCCTGATTTGCATTGCCTAAAAAGTAGGAATCGCACTTGGATCGGGTCAGTACAGGGAGCGGTAGCGACCTGGTCAGACGATAGGATCACGAATTATTAAGAAATGTCGAACGCTGATCGCTGACCAGGTCGCTACCGGTCCCTGTACTGACCCGATCCAAGTACCATGCTATGGCTCTACCGACCTCAAACCTGATAATGGTTGGTCTCGGCACCGCGGGTGATGCGCCACCGAATTCTGAGCAACCACCTTTAGTCGACGGTATTCATCTGCGCTGGACATTCAAGCGCGAGTTGGGATTTCCGTGGTTCGGTTTCTATTTGTTTCGCCGCGTGCACGCGACCGGAACTGTCTCGTGGTTGAGTCAACATACGGGTAAGTTGCCGAAGGGGCCGCTATCCAGCAACATACTCGAGACTCCGCTCGGTCGTGTTGTCAGCGACAAAAACCTCGTCCTGAGAGAAGATTTTCCACCGGCAGATGCGGTGGAGTTTGACCTGGCTGATCGCAGCTCGCTGGCGGTTGTATTTCCGGAAGCTGAACCCGTTCGACACATCGAAGCGCGCATCGGATTTCGTTCACGTCCGGGAGATCCGCCGCCAACCAAAAGCACAATAACCTTCACGGGTCGTTCCACATCCGCCGGACCCAATCCACGAACCGAAAATGGTGTGATCTTCGAGGCTCGCGATAAGACGGACAGATCACGGCCAAACACGTTCATTCGTTCCGTTCAGACGAACTCGGGAGCCATCACCGGCCTCGGCTGTAAGTTCAAGCTCAACATCACGTTGCCGCAGCCTTCGACGTTCGTTGAAGTGACTCTAACCGGAGCCGGGCGCCGCAATGCTCCTGATGCCACTCCTACGATCGAGGCGTTCAATCAGGACGGAACACGAGCCGGCGTTGCCGCAATGCGCGACCCGCGCAGTCGTGAACCCGAAACTTTCCTCCTGGTCGGGACGGCGATTACACGAGTCGTAATCGATGAACGGCTGGCTGAGGGTGAAAAGGATGACGATCAGGAGCGGGTGATTCTTAATGAAATATCGTTCGGCAGCGCTGCGATATCAGAGGTTGAAGTTACTGCCTTTGCCGCGACGACTCCGGTTCGACAGACACGCATACGCGGATACGCTGGACGCATTGTCACAACGCAAATCGAATTTGAAGGTATTTCCAGTGTTCAGTTTGCGTCTGCGCCCGCGGCACTGATCGATCTCGGAACGGTTCCGCTCTCACAGGGCGTCACAACTGGTTGGACTCGACTACCGCAGTTCACATATCCGCTGCGCCTGCCAATCACACACCCGGATTATCCGTGTACGCCGCAGATGAACGAAGACTTCGCGCGCTCGCGGCAACTCGCTTCGGAGCGAATCCAGTATGGCAGCCCACAACAATTCACTTCGGCGCCTGTGCCGATCACGAAGGCCGGGACCGTCTCGGTTACGAACGGTTCGCCGATTGTGGTGGGCGTTAACACGAACTGGACAAACGAATTGCTCGACGGCGTTTTGCAAGTTACAGGCGACGCTACCGTCTATTCCGTCGTGATGGTGGTTTCTTCAACGAGGCTCGTGCTGAGCCGGAACTATTCGGGCACGACGCGTAATGCGGCGCAGTATGCAGTGTCGCGCGATCGGTTCGGGCAGTTTTACGACTATCTGGTAAGTCTTGTAGCAGGTGGAGAGGCCGCTGGGCCGATGGCTAGTCGAACACTGTCGGCACCGGTGACAACATCAGACACTCCGCGCATGCCTGCTCAATCACCGCTCGACATGGTTCTTCTCGGAACACTGCATCCGGCTGTCGCACAGATGAGCGGCCTTTACTGGATCGATCGCTCGGCGGATCCGGCAGAGACCTACGACTATCTAATCGTTGGTGATTACAACGGAGTGGCGCAGTTGAATCCGGATAACATGCTTGCCGTTATCCAGCAGAGCGGCTTCAGTAACGTCGATGGATCGATTGTTTATAACTCGCGGATGGCCCAGGCGCCTGCTTTAACAAGTCCGGAAAAACTCGAAGTGTACGCGCTTCCGGGAAGCACTCGTCACAACGAAAGCGGCGCCGTTGAAGAAGCTGCAAATAATGCCGGCTTACGGTGGAACCTCAACAAGACCGAGTTCGGAGTGCTTCTTCCCGGACGTGCGGTCATGTATCACGTCTGGCGTGCCAATCTTGGAAATGGCGCAACGCCGAGCGTGCCTGCTCGCTTCGATCTGATCACCAGGAATTGGCCTGTGCTTGTTACCGATGTTGCCAACGCACTTCCACCCTCGCCGGATTGGCCGCCGTTCCCGCTGCACGCACTCGACAATGCGCTCGGCGATGGTTGGTACAGTTATCAAGTAAGCGGTATCGACATCTTTGGACGTCACACGCCGAACAGTGTCGCAGGTGTTTGGCGTCAGTGGGCTCCCGCGCCTGAACCACGCCCGTGGTATTACGTCGATCCGCCGAGCGATGCAGTCATTCACCCAAGTGCAATACGCCTGCTCACGAAGACGGCTCCGCCACCTCCGACGGCAACTGAAGCGTTCGCCCTGGACGCGGCAGATCCGACAGTTATCAAGGACGAGGTTTACACCCAATGGTGGACCAGACTAAACAAAGCGAGCTGGTATCAGAGTCTGACCGAGCTCGAGAAGAAAGATCTTATCGGGCTGCGGGTGCGCTGGCAGTGGCCGCAGTCGCACATGGAACAGGCGCCGCATACCCGCGAATTTCGCATTTACTGCCAGGACGGCAGCTTGAATGCTGTTCTCGGGAACACGCAAACAGTCGTGCCCGTAGGCAGCAGTGAAAGCGATGTTACGACAGACATTCCGAGCACCGGACCGGTAGATAGTTACGCCGGAACGGCACTTTACGCGGGCGCCGATGCGTTCGTAATCGTGGGCAGCTACGCGGAAAGCCCGTTACGCGTGCGAGTTCGCAATGTCGGTCCAAACAACAATATCGCGCCTCCGGCAAACGCACCCTGCACGATCGCGACTCCACCCGTGTACTCCGCCGGCCTGGTCTCAGTTGCGAATGGATCGAGAGTAGTTACAGGAGAGGATACTGGTTGGACCACCAGCCTCGAAGGCATGTTGTTTCAGATCGCGACTGACGATCGATCCTATCGCATTGCGAGCGTGACATCGCAGTCTCAACTGGTGCTCGACGAACCTTTCGCAAGCGCATCGAGAGGGGACCGTATTTACCGAATCCGGCACCCGCGTTTTATTGATTACTCAGCGCCGGGTAGCTGGGGAACGCGTTTTTACGTAGTGTCGTTGGACCAGCACTGGACAGCCGGCACAGATGCAGCAGGCCAGCCGGTGCGCAACTATGAAGTCATCTTGCCTGTGCCGGACGAGGCCTTGCATGACGGGGTGCCGCTCGCTCCTTCTCGCAGCGAACCGATAGTCTACGCTCATGTTGGTGTCACCGCGGCTGACGATAAGTCGTACACCGCGGACGATCCAAAATGGACTGGTCCATGGGCAGGGCGTGCCGGGAACGAAGGAAGGGTTGGACCACCAGCCAAGATCTTTCGGGTGTTGCGCGAAGCCCCTCCGGCTCCGATGTTGCCACAGATGCCCGAGCGCATGTTCGCCACGCGGGCCGATCAGAGTGGCGCTTCGTTCTACACGTTCCGTTGGCAACCGTTGCAAGGAACGATGACGCATGTGTTCCGCGGATTTGACGAAGCGGTGTTCCAGGTCGACTGGGCGCAAAGACCGCGGCCGCCACTTGACCCAACGAGGATCTTTCCAGACGAGACGATCGATCCACGTTGGAACGCAGCGAAGCGCCAGCAAGTGGAGACGGAACTCAACCAGTTAAATACGTTCGGACACGATGCAGCCGGAACAGCGCAGGCCTTTAATTATTACCGCGCGCTTTCTGCTGATGCCCTCCGCGTGCTTGCCGGCCTGCCGGGCAACGACGCGGCATTCACACAAGTCACGACCACACCATTAGATCCCGATGACCCGAACACCACAAACCACCGCGGCCCAGACGATGCGGACGACTATCGAATCGGCGATCCAGGGAATCCACTTGCATCCCCGAGCTTGCGACTCTTCAACGACACGTTGGACGGTCACACAACCAACCGCTATTTCTATCGAGCCGCTTACGTCGACGCTGCGCACAATCGCAGCGCGTTTAGCGTAGCTGGCGCCCCGGTCTACTTACACGATGTTGTAGCTCCAGAACGTCCGGTACTGCTCGAGGCTCTCGGTGGCAATAAAATCGTCACTTTGCGCTGGATGGCAAATACGGACCAGGACTTGGACCACTACCTTCTCTACCGAGCCAATTCGCTGGGTGCCGGTCAGGGTCTCAACACAATGGTCCTCCACCGGCAAATAGAAAGTGACTCGACGTCCACAGTCATGCAATTTGTTGATAGTGTCAGCCCTCGAAGTACCTTCTATTACCGGCTTGTTGCCGTGGACGTGAGTGGTAACTCCTCACTGCCATCCGAACTGATCGCAAGTCAGGCATACCAAATACCGCCCGATCCGCCCACGCTCGCGCCCCCGGCCTGGGACGCAGTTCACCAGAAAGTGACGCTCACGTGGACCGCTTCCGATCCAAATCTCGAATCGTTACTAGAGCGCCGGCTTCACAACAGAGTGATCTGGACAGCGGTGACTGCCTGGTTGCCGGCTGGTCATTACACACATCAGGATGAGCCACCACAAACAGACGCCGCTTTCGACTACCGTGTGAGGACTCGTGACGCGTTTGGACAGGTCAGTGTTCCATCATCTCCGGAGGTCACACCGTAATGGCAGCCTTGGACCAACTGGAGACAAAATACTTTCCCGCGATCCCTACCGTGGTACCGCACTCCGGTAACACTGAGGTCTTGCCACACGTGGACGGTGAGGAGTATTTCGCCGCTATATATTCCGCAATCGAAGCAACGGAGGGTCCAGATGACAGGATCTACATCGCAAGCTGGCTGTTTGAGAGGCAGACTCGTCTCATCCTCGGACCGAAGCGCCTCGATCAACTACTGGTTGCGAAAGCTGATCTCAAGGTAGATGTTCGAATCATAGTGTGGACCGGACGGTTAGTACTCCACACACAGGACCTAGATCCTGACTTCAGTGAGACCGAATGGTGGATAAGCCGGACTGCGGAGGCGTTGGACCTCTTCGGCGATGTTGTCGGAGCAAATATTGCAAATGTTCGAGGTTTACGGACCGTAACGACATTACCGGAGATTGCGCCTCCGCTCGCGGGCCGTGTGCTAATGGACTGGTCCGGGGACTTCGGTTCACGGCATCAAAAATACACGGTAGTCTACAGGAGAAGTACCGGCGACCTGAGAGCATTCGTGGGCGGCATGGACTTCGCCGAGAAAAACGTAAACCCGTTTCTCCATCCAACTAACAATTCTCCTCACGATGTCGGCGTCGAATGCAGAGGCGAGGCTGGACGGAGTGTCTGGAATGACTTCAAAACCCGTTGGGAAGAGGTGCGCTCACTGCCGGGCGCTCGCTTTCGTTTTGGCCCAATCGTGGAACACTTCAATCCGACAACTGACGCAAGTCTCCATGTTCCACCAGTACCGTCCCCAGGTACAGCGATTGTGACACCCGTCGTTTCTTCAAGTGGCGTTCGCATTGTCCGGTCCTATGATCGCATAAAGGACAGCATGCTGTGGGGCGACGATCTCCCTTGGGAGACGCTCCCACCCGAAGGTCTTCAGGAGATCCTAGCGGTGTTCCGGAAAGCGCTGAGCGCTGCTACCAGGTATGTCTATATCGAGGACCAGGGACTCAACTCTTTCGAGGGTTTCACTTCGCATATCCTCCTCTGGCCGCTCGTCGCTGCCGCAATCACGAAAGGAGTGAAAGTTATCGGTGTGACCAGCGGCGAGGACGACGACAACAGGGTTCTCGTGCCCTCGATCTGGACAGTCTTTCTCGATCATGTAAGCCCTGTCGTCCGACCGAATTTCGTGATGTATCGGGTCGACCGGATGGAAGTCCACTCGAAAGTCGTGCTGATCGATGACGAGTTCCTTTCAATAGGCTCCGCAAATTTTTGGGACCGCTCAATGCGATTCCAGGACACCGAACTTACTGCCGTGGCTGTTGACACAGGTTCTCTTGTGAAGGATCTACGCGTTCGACTCTGGGCTGATCACTTGCGAGTGGATCCCTCCGACGCAAGTGTGCGAGCCGAACTCGAAGATTTGGATAAGTCGCTGGCAATCTTTCGTGCCGCGTGGGGTACCGGAGTCTCCTTTCCTACTCCAAACTCGAAGTTGCAACTGATCGGACCAGTGGCATGACTCATCCATTTTTTCCACTCGACGAAGTCGCAGCCATCGCGAACTGGCCGCTCGTCGGCTTGCTGCCAGACGGACTCGACAAGGTGTGGGTCGCTCAACCCTATTACGACACAGCTACGCAAACTGGCAGGATCGGGGTCCTGCTCGAAAACGAAATTGAACTTCGCCTTCCAGGTCTTGATTTCATGTCGTTGATGATCGGCTCGGTGAGCGACGCCGTGGACTTTGAGCTCCAGGTATCGTTAACGCCATTCGAAATCGGAGTGCGCGTGCCACTCACACTGCGTGTCGACGCCAAGGTTCTTAGGCCAGTGAAAGCTGGGACAATATCGGAACCCGATATGGATGCACCGACACTTGATATCGTATTGCCGAGCGTCGAATTCGGAATCAATGGGGATGGAGATATTCGTCTGGATATTAACGGCGCTGTGACAGTACCGCGTTGCATCGTCGGTACCACTGGCGTGGTGCTGCAGATCGGCAAGCTCCAGTGGGTTACGCCTGCGAGTCCGGAAAACAACCGACCACTGCGCACCCCCGCCGGATTCACGGGCCTCTACTTCGATGACGTCACCGTCGAGGTCCCGCAACTTCCCGCCGCAGTAAGCGGTATTCGCATGGACGACGTCTTTCTTGGAACTGGTGGGTTCAGCGGCGTCATCAGCAAGCCTAACCTTGCGCTCCAATGGGACGCGACGAAGAGCGATTTCACCGGTGCAATGCATGGCGAACTATTCGGTTTCAAGGGCGGGATCAGTTCGATGTCGATCGAGTTTCGCCAGAATGCGCTGGTCGCCTGTGAGATTAGTGGCGATATCTTTGTCCCATACTTCAACAAACGCGTCGGACTCACGCTCGGTCTGGATGGCGCCGGCGGCCTCACCGCGGTTGCTGCTTTGCCTCATTCTTCGCCACCGGAAACTGGCGTCACTGCGGGAAGCCCTGGTTATCTAATTCACCTCGATGCCGGCAATATTTTATCGCTTGATATCGCCACACTACGTTTCAACGCGCCTGCTGGTGGCGTGCCGAGGCTCGGCATTTCAGGACGCGTCGCGCCCGGGAGTGGAGTGCTGGATTTTCCACCCATCCAAATGACCGGCCTCTGGATCGATACGCGAGGTCGCATTCAAACTGAAGGAGACGGCATCACCCTACCGAGCCGGTACACATTGAACTTCCACGGCTTCCAGCTCGAGATCAGTAAGCTCGGCTTGGGTAACTCGGAAGACGGTGGCAAGTGGATTGGCTTCTCTGGCGGCGTGAAGCTCATCGCCGCAATGCCCGCGGGCGCGTCGGTCGAAGGGTTGCGCATTACGTGGTACGAAGATGGTCGTATTCAGACGACGCTGAACGGAGTACGCGTCAACTTCGAAGTACCGAACACACTGAAGTTCGCGGGCGAAGTCTCGTATCGCAGCGACCTGCAACAATTCCGTGGCGCGCTAAAGCTCGATCTAATTGCGTTGAAGATGCAGGTCGATGCTACCGCGGTCTTCGGAGTAAGAGATGGGCAGACTTATCTCGCGCTCTACCTGGCGGCCGAGTTTCCTGCCGGCATTCCGCTTTTCGCGACTGGTCTCGGCGTGTACGGCATGGCCGGGTTGTTTGCGCTCAATATGGAGCCAAAACGGACTGCGGGTCAGGAGTGGTACGCGCTTGGATCCACCACTGACTGGTATCACAGCCCGCCCGCGGTCGGCGTAACAAGTCTTGAAAAGTGGATGCCGCGCAGCGGCAGTATGGCCTTTGGCGCCGGTGTCACACTCGGCACGGTCTCCGATAACGGACATACATTTTCCGGACGAATGCTCCTCGCCATTGTGTTTCCTGGTCCAATCCTTCTTATTCAGGGATCCGCGAGCCTTTTACAACCACGGACTAACCTTGATAAAGACGCAAACTTCCGCGCACTCGCCGTGCTTGATGGACGCGCCGGTACTTTCCTGCTTGGACTCGATGCGAAATACCGTTACGACCAGAACGGAACATTAATCGACATCAACGGAGCCGCCGAAGGTTTCTTCAACTTCAACGACCCGAAAGCATGGCGTATCAATGTCGGGTTGAAAGAGCCGCGCGAAAGACGGCTCACTGCGCGTTTATTCAAACTGTTCAATTCCTACTCATACGTCGCGCTCAATGCCCAGGAACTCGCAATGGGCGCGTGGATTGGTTTCAAGCAGCAATGGCAATTCGGACCATTGAGCGTCAATGTCGAAGCGTGGATCGACGGAAATGCCCGTGTGAGTTTCAAGCCGGCGCATTTTTACGGCGACCTCTGGCTTCACGGCAGTGCGCGGCTCGCGGCTTTTGGTTTCAGTGTTGGATTAACTGTCGACGCCCGAATCGCAGCAGACGTCTTCGATCCATTTCACGTGCTCGGACAGTTTCGCGTTGCCATCGATCTGCCGTGGCCGCTCTCCGACATTGCAGTAGACATCAAATTGGAATGGGGACCGCAGCCGACTCCGCCTCCTCTGCCGCTTCCGCTCAAAGAGATCGCCGTCGAGCACTTTAAAGCAACGACGAGTTGGCCGCTGCCGCGCATAGCGCGTGGCGCGACTCCACCGCTGTTGCTGCCCAATTACGATAACGGCGACGGATTTTTCCGTTCGACCAGCGGCCACACTCCTCCCGCTTCGACGCTTGTGCCGGTGGTACCGTTAGACAGCAGGCCGCACATTACCTTTGCACGAAATATAAATGACGATGCGCTCGTCGGCGTAAATGCACAGCCCGTTGTTCCCGAGTTTGAACGCATCGGCGATCCGGTAAGGAATCAGGGACCTGCGCGCATTCGGTATGGGTTGAAAGGAGTCGTACTCGAGAAGCTGAAGGGTGGCTCATGGCAAGGCGTCGCAGGCAAGGGACGGGATGAAAACGATCAGCCCATCAACCTGCCTGCTACGTTATTTGGTTCGTGGGCGCCGGTCCCGCAAATGCCCGGCGGGGGCGGCCGGAATGTTGGACAGACAAAACTATGGCTGTGGTCCAAAACTCCGTTCGAGTATACGCGGCGCAGCAGTCGTGCGTGGGATGAGTGGTTTACGGATGAATATAGCGGTTATCCGTGTCAGACGTTGCCCGGCACGTGCTGGGACTTCGAGGAGATCCCGCTCACCTCGGCGCTACCTAATCCGTGGCATCATCCCGCCGAACCCGAGCTGTCAATCCGCACAACGCATCGTGCGTCGATCACTGAGTTGCACCGGCCCTTGCGTGGACTCACACACTCGTTCAAGGTAGAGCTTGCTCCGCCCCTTCCCCAAACCGGGCCATCCGCGCCGCCGAAATCCCCACCCACGACGCCACTACCGCCGCCACAGCCGGTCCCACCGCCACTTCCGGAAGTCACTATCAACTTGCCACAGCCCAGCAACTTTGTCCGCATAATGATGGCCAAGTTGGTTCGCGTTAGTAATGCGATTGGTCTTAACGCGAAGGGAGAGGCGTTTAAGGGGACGATCGTTCAGAACGTGGATGCTATCGATATCGAATTTCGCGGCATTGACATCGTTCAGCTAAACCTCGATTGCGATCGGGGGACGCCTGTATCGATTGCGGAAGGCGTTGCCGCTGCGATCGGAAGTGACTATGTGCCGAGCCTGGACCAGATCGTCTTCGTCGAATTTCACGGCAAGCTCTCTAAGATCGATCTCATCAGTAACGAGTATAAGGTTTTGGGCACTGGCTACACGAATCCCGAGGACGTCGTTGTGACGGCGAGCGGCAAAGTCGCATACGTGACTGAGCGTTCCGGAAACCTGCTAAGAGTCGACCTCAGCAACGCTGAACGCACAAATGCCGCCGTCGTTAGCAAAGACATGACGGCGCCTCACCAGATCGCACTGGACGAAACGGGCGGCAAAGCTTACGTCGTGGAATTTGGAGGCGCCGGGCGATTGTTGAAAATCGACCTCGAGGGCGCGACAGCGGGGAAACAAACCGTAATCACAAGCGGGCTCGATCAGGCTGTTGGCCTGCTCGTCACTAACGATCTGAGCACTGCTTACGTGAGCGAACAGGGCGGTGTTGGTCGCCTCACTCGCGTTAACATTGCTACCGGCTCGCGCGAGATCGTCACCAATAATCTTCCGGGGATTTTCCTCCTGCGTTGGGCCAACGCTGCGCAAGACTCCATCCTGACGCTCCTGCGAGGTGAGGCGTCGTTGATTCGCATCGACCTCAACAATCCGACACCGCAGCGGATCTTCGGCAATCTCCCGTCTTTGCCATCGAGCGTGGTTCGCCTTCCGAATGAACGCTACGTGGTGTGCAGCGATCGCGTGCTGAGCACCTTTTCGACGGGGGTCCTTATACCGCAGATCTGCGACGTCGGCGGCAACGTGTTGGTCCGCCATTTCGAAGATGAATTTGCGCGATGGTCGCAAACTGGCGAAGTGCTCGAGCCGCATACCAACTACCGGCTCAAGGTGGTGACGACGATGAACGTTCGCGGCGAGGGACAACTTTCCGGATACACGCGCAACGAAAGAGCGGTGGAGTTCGCTTATTTCCGTACTGATGGTCCACCGGGAGTTGCGCGGCTCACACCGCCCATAGGTTCTGAGGCGGTTCCGTCTTCGCAGGGATCGTTCGTGAGTCCACTCGACGATCTGTCGCGATACGTGCGAAAGACTGTGCCGCGCGTGGACGCACCAACACCGCAGAATCCCGTGGGGTCACGCCTGTTATATCGCGCGTACGACGTCGGTGTTGAGTTTGACGAAAACTATGTGGACCTGATGTACCGGCTCGGCCGGCGCGATCTCTCGATCCATTTTCATGACGGTAACGGCGCCATTCGCGATGACGAGGGTCGCCGGCTCGTCCTTGCGAACCAGTGGGGGCGCGCCGAAAACGTAACGCTTTCCGAACGCGAGGAGCGATGGCTCTCGGTCCTTGGTGCGAGTGGTTGCACACTCGTAGACCTCGGCGCGATAGTCAAGAACACGACTCTTAGCGCGCCGAGCGAACCGCATGTGTTTACGGCGTCGGCGTTGTGCGAAGCACGCCTCATACCTGCGCTACTTCACGATGATTTTGGCGGGTATGAAGCGAATGCTGGTGCGAATGGTCCAGGCGGCAGCTTCCAACGATGGCAGGTGCGTGACGAAGCAGGAAGTGTCGCTTCGCACTGGCAAATCAACTCTGAAGGCACGCAGCAAGACTTCGTGCTGGCGCAAACTATTAATGCAACAACAACGCTGGTGTACCTGAATGAACCAGACTTGCCTCAGGACCATCCGGAACAACCCGCCAATTGGACGAGCTATCGTTTGACGGTGCATTTGCAGTTCAACGACGGCAAGATAGGTTTAGTCTGGCATTACCGCGACGCGAGCAATCACTATCGCTTTGTCATGGATGCGCAAGCAGGGAAGCGCGAGTTAATCCAAGTCTCCGGCGGCGCCTTTACGGTGCTTGCTACAAAACCGTTCACGCATACTCCCGGCCAGGGTTATGTGATTGGTATCGAGGCAGTTGATTCATCGTTCCGCGTGTACCAGGATGGCAGCTTAGTTTTTGACGAGACGGCTCCAATGGGGAGCGGCGGTACGATTGGCGTGCATTGCGCAGGCAACTCGAGTGCGCGATTTACTGACATTTACGTCGATGACTTTCGGAGCACGGCTCCGGTGGTCTATCGCTTCAGTTTCCTGACGTCACGTTTCAAGAACTTCGTGGATCATCTCGGGAGTTTCGAAAACAAAACCTGGCGAGTGGAAGTTGCGCCAGCCGCTAACCTCGCGCCACTAACAGGCGCGGCGGTGAATTTTTCCACTCCGCCCAGTGAGGCAGAGTCGCGCGCTTATGACGCTCTGATAAAACAGTTG
This sequence comes from Pyrinomonadaceae bacterium, assembly GCA_035606195.1. Lineage (GTDB taxonomy): Bacteria > Acidobacteriota > Blastocatellia > Pyrinomonadales > Pyrinomonadaceae > PSRF01. Next base: position 2,510 of record DATNFX010000113.1, on the reverse strand, counting down.
CCCGCAGTTTCTACGACTGTCCCCGTCGTGCGGGCGACGCGCGTAGAGCAGAGTGGCAGCGCGATCGCGTTTCTCATCCAGAGTCCGGAACGACTGGACTGGAGACGCCTCAACTTGCAAGTCTTTCGAGCCGCACTCGCCACGACCACTTATACGCCAATTATGACTCGAGTTCTGCGGAGGGCTGATGGTGCTGGATTCTTCATCGTGTCGCCTGCCGCCAACGCCTCGGGTTCGTTACTGGCACAAGGTGAATACCGCCTCGTCTTTACGTATCGACGAGACAACCGCGCGATCGATGCGGTGAGCGACCTGTTCAGTGAAGCAGGGAACACCGCACCTGAAGAAGCAGCGCTCAACCTCCCCTGGCAAACGCAGTAACAAATCCGGATTTAAATCTGTGTTATCTGTGGCTTACTTGACCGGTGGAGTTTCATTAGTTGAGAATCTCAGACTGAGTGAAACGCTTCCTTCCCCTGTCAATCCTCTTGCTGTCGTTGGTCCTGTGTGCGTCGCTGGGCCTGGGCCAAATGCAACCGCCCGCGCAATCTCAGGACGCGACCAGTTTCCCTGACTTTTCCGGTTTTGGTCTAATCGACAGCTTTGCGACGCTGCCGGCCGAGCGAACCACACTCGAAAGCCTCTGCGAAATTCGGCGTGCATCTCTTGATGAAGCTTCCCGCTCCATCGAGACAGCATTGCAAGGAGTCAGTGAGTCAGCCGATCCACCTAAGGCGATTCGCCTCCACAATGCGTCGGCAACGGTTTACCTCTACAAAGGCGATACTACAAACGCAATCGCACAGTTTGAAGAGGCGTTGCGTATCGCGGAAGCGAATTCGACTAAAAGCGCAGACCTTGCCGCGATGATGAACATCGATCTTGCGGCCCTCGGCATTGCCCACATGCGACGCGGCGAGGTGGAGAACTGTGTCACTAATCGCAATGCTGATGTCTGCATCTTTCCGCTCACTGCCGCCGCGCGCCATCGGTTGCGAGCTGGTTCGGAGCGCGCAATCGAGTATTTCAAACGTTATCTTGAAAGAGAACCCACAAATTTGGAGGTGCGCTGGCTTCTTAACGTCACGTACCAGACACTTGGCGAATATCCCGATAAAGTTCCCAGGGCTTATCTAATCCCTCCGGCAGCCTTCGAATCGAAAGAGAATATCGGAAGGTTTGTAGACATCGCTCCCGCGCTCGGACTCGACACGATGGGCGCTGCCGGAGGTTCGATTGTCGATGACTTCGATAACGATGGATTTCTCGACGTCGTAGAGACTAGCTTCGATCCATGCCAGCCGATGCGCGCTTTCCGCAACAATGGCGACGGCACGTTCTCGGATGTGTCCACGCGCTCGCACCTCGCCGAGCAACTCGGCGGGATAAACTCAGTGCAAACCGATTACAACAACGACGGTTGGCTCGACATCTTTGTGATGCGTGGCGGGTGGGAATGGCCGATGCGCAATTCGCTGTTACGCAACAACAGGGACGGTACCTTCTCGGATGTAACGCTCGAGGCCGGGCTCTTGAACATCGATCATGCAACACATTCCGCAGCGTGGGCCGACTTCGATAATGACGGTTGGCTGGATCTCTTCATCGGACACGAGCGCACACCGAGCCAGCTTTTTCGAAACAAAGGTAATGGCACGTTTGAAGATGTCTCTGCGCGCGCGGGTGTAAATCAGGTCGCGTTTACGAAAGCCGTCGCCTGGGGAGATTACGACGACGATGGGTATCCGGACCTCTACGTCTCTAATTACGGTACAGACAACTTCCTCTATCACAACAAACGTGACGGCACGTTCGAGCAGATTGCTGCGCAACTGGGAGTTGAGAAACCGCAGTGGAGCTTTCCAACATGGTTTTGGGATTACGACAATGACGGGAAACTCGACTTGTTCGTGGCAAGTTACTTCTTTGCAAATGGGGAGTGGGTAAGACCCTATCTTGGACTGGCACGACAGGGCGATTCGATGAAGCTCTACCGCAATATAGGAAACGGCAGGTTTGCAGATGTGACCCAGGAGACGGGTCTTGACCGCAGCGTGGCGGCAATGGGAGCGAACTTCGGTGATCTCGATAATGACGGTTTTCTCGATTTCTATCTTGGGACCGGCGCGCCAACGTACACGGCTCTAATGCCAAACCTTCTGTTCCGTAATCAAAGCGGCAAATCTTTCGTGGAGATAAGTTCGTCGAGTGGAACCGGCCACCTTCAGAAAGGCCACGGCGTATCGTTTGCCGATCTCGACAACGATGGAGACGAAGACATATTCGAGAACCTCGGCGGAGCTGTACCCGGCGACAAATACAACAGTGTGCTTTTTGAGAATCCGGGTCAGGGGAACAATTGGATTGCTATAAAACTCGTAGGATTCAAGACGAACCGCTCTGCAATCGGAGCCAAGATCAAATTAACGATCAAGGGAGCGGGCGGGGAGACCGGGATCAGATACCGCGAGGTCTCGAGTGGCGGGTCGTTTGGTGCGTCACCGTTGATG
>DATNFX010000112.1:0-32416 GCA_035606195.1 Pyrinomonadaceae bacterium | reverse complement strand
TGTGAACAGTCAACGTAAAGCAGGCACGACAAATTTACTTTTACTTCAGAAACGCGATGGCAAGTTTCGACAAACCGCTCAGGGTAAGCTCGACGGGCAGGGGTTTAGCCATGCGAGTTGGAGCGCTGAGCTTGTCGATGCGGACGAGGATGGATATCAGGAATTGTTGTTCAGCGGAAAGGATTCCACTGAGAACCGAAGCCTGAGACGGTTGATTTTGTTTGTGCCGAACGACCGGCGCACTTATTCAATGCAGATGACGGGTGAAACTACCCCACGCGGCACCCCGCGAATTCAATGGTTATCGAACGCGGCAGGCACCGAAGCCGCGGTTTACCGAACAGCCCTCCGCCAAAAAGCACGCGCGATTGTGAGTAAAAAGCGGTGACAGGATTCGCAAGATTTGCAGAATTCACAGGATTATCTTGTTCATCCTGAGAATCTTGTAATCCTGTCCAAAATTTCCGCCGGAAAGCGCGCCTCCTGTACAATTTTCAACTGGCAAGATAACCTTTTCCCCTCGACTAACATCAATTTCCAGCATATGGAGTTATCAGTGAAACGTCGCTCGCTTGTCTTTTTACTTCTTTTAACTTTGCTGTCGCCGTCCACGCTCTCGGCTCGGATTCTGCCGCAGCAGCGTGCCGCGAAACCCACGACTGCAGCTCCGGCCGCTGCTGCACCGGCTCGCCTGCCGGAGGCAAAGATCTTCAGCCAGGTGCTTTCCAACGGTTTGGAAGTCATCATTCTCGAAGATCACTCAATCCCACTCGTCACGATCGAACTGGCTGTAAAGAACGGTTCTTACACCGAACCGCCTGAGCTGAACGGGCTCTCGCACTTGTACGAACACATGTTCTTCAAACAGAACCGTGCCATCGCGAACGCCGAAGACTATCTACGCACGATCGGACAAATGGGTATCGCCTACAACGGCACCACGCGCGAAGAAGTGGTGGACTACTACTTCACTACGACCAGCCCAAACCTTCGCACGGCGATGCAGTTTATGAAAGACGCGACTCGTTACCCGTTGTTTGACGAGCGTGAATTCAGCCGAGAGAAGGAAGTCGTGATCGGCGAGATCGACCGCAATGAGTCGAATCCGTTCTTTTACCTCAGCCAGGAAATGAATAACCGGCTGTTCTTCAAGTATCCGAGCCGTAAAAACCCACTCGGAAACCGTGAAACGGTTGGCGGATCGACCACCGAGAAGATGCGTCTGATCCAACAGCGTTACTACGTGCCGAATAACTCAGCACTTGTTTTGACGGGCGATGTAAACCCGACTGACGTCATGAAAATGGCGCAGGAGTTTTATGGAGACTGGCCAAAGCGCGAGAAAGATCCGTTCGTTGAATTCCCGCTCGTGGAACATCCGCCATTGGCGAAGAGCGAAGGCGCGGTAATTCAACAGCAGGTGCAGAACGTGATCATCAACATCAGTTGGCATGGTCCGTCGATCGGCAAAGACAATCCGGCGACTTACGCTGCCGACGTGTTTTCTTTCATCCTCCGGCAACCGAATTCACGTTTTCAGCGAAACCTCGTCGATACGGGCTTGGTCACAGGCGTCGATCTCAGTTACTACACACAGCGCAACGTCGGACCAATCTCCCTTATCGCACAAACAACACCCGATAAAGCAAAAGCGGCGATCAAAGCGCTCTACGCAGAAGTAGCTCACTTCAACGATAAGGATTACTACACAGACGAGCAGCTCGAGAGCGCGAAAGCACTTCTCGAAGCAGACGATCTCTATTCGCGTGAGAAGCTGAGCGACTACACACATACGCTGAGTTTCTGGTGGGCATCGACGGGACTCGAGTATTTCCGCGGTTATCTGCCACGACTTCGCGCCACTTCTCGCGCCGATATCAGTCGCTACATCACTACCTACATTCAAGGCAAGCCCCACATCGGTCTCGCTTTAATGTCAAATGAGGCGCAAGCGCGGATCAAAGTTACACCGGAAGAATTAATGGGGCAGTAAACGCCGGCAACAATAGTGAGTCAATTATGAATCAGTTGGAACAGAAATCAGGTATGTCTAATCGCGTGAAATCGATCATTGGCAGCACGTTGCTGCTCGCAATCTTGTTTGTTGCTACAGGCTCTGCGCATGCGCAACAGACTACAAGACCGCAGACTCCACAAGCACAGTCACAACAGTCGATTCAAAGCGTAGTCGCGAATCAGGCGGCGCTCGTCAGTGAGTTTGACGTTAACGGATTGAAAGTGCTTTTGAAACGCCGTGAGGGAAGCTTGACTGTGGCTGCGGGGCTTTTTATTCGCGGTGGAGCAACTAACATCAACGCGCAAAATGCCGGCATCGAGACCTTGATGCTCAGCGCCGCGACGGAAGCGACCACAAACTTTCCGCGCGAACGCATGCGCTCGGAATTGTCGCGCATGGGTACCGTGATCGGCAGCAGTTCAAACAACGATTACTCAGTGCTTTCACTTGCCACAACGCGCATGCACTTCGACCGTTCGTGGCAGATCTTCACTGACGTTGCTTTGCGACCTTCGTTTACGAAAGAAGACGTCGCGCTCGTGCAACAACGACAAGTTGTCTCACTCAGCGACGACACTGACAATCCCGATGTGTACCTGCAAAAATTGCAGGAGCGCGTTGCGTATGCCGGTCATCCGTACTTGAACAACACGAACGGCACGCCGGAAACGGTCGGAAAGCTGACGCCCGAGGATCTGCGTAGTTACCACACAAAGTTGATGGAAACGTCGCGACTGTTGCTCGTGATCGTCGGCGACTTAAATCCTGGTGATGTGCGCGAGCTGGTGGCGGCGAGTTTCGGTAAGTTGCCACGTGGCAACTACAAGCCTGAAGTGATTCCCCAGCTCGCGTTTGACAAGTCGTCGGTTGAAGTTACACCGCGAGAGCTGAAGACAAACTACGTCCAGGGATTGTTCACGGCGCCGCCGTTGACGTCGCCTGATATATATCCGATGCGCATCGCGAGTTCACTGTTACGCGACCGCGTGTTTGAAGAAGTTCGCGTGAGGAAGAATCTCTCGTACGCGCCGGATGCTTTTCTGCGAACGCAGGCTGCGAATGTGGGTGGGTTGTACGTCACTGCGAATGATGCGAATCAATCGATTCGATTGATGTTGAATGAGATCGCGCGGCTGCAGAATGAGCCGGTAGGCGCGGACGACATCCATGCTGTGATTGCGCAGTATTTAACTACCTACTATCTCGGCCAGGAGACGAATGCAGCGCAGGCAGGCGAGCTGGCGCAGTATGAATTGATTGGTGGTGGATGGAAGAACTCGGTCAGTTTCCTCGAGCGCCTGATGGCAGTGACGCCCGCGGATATTCAGCGCGTGTCGCAGAAGTACATGAAGAATATTCGCTTTGTGGTGCTGGGCGATCCGAAGAGTGTCGATGAGGGTGTGTTTACAGGGCACACCGGAGAATAGATCCTATAAGTCCTATAGGACCTATTTCAGATCACATCGTTTCCCGCAGATACTTCTCGTAGAGCTTAGCATCGAGCTTTTGCAGGATCCGCGCCTGGGCCGCGGCCATACTCGGATTTCCGCTCTCGGAATACGCAATCGCTAAATTGTAAAAAGTCTCGGCATTGTCAGGACGCAGGCGCGCGGCCTCGGTATACGAGTCGATCGCTTCGCGCAACCGTCCCAGGTAGTAATAAGCGTCGCCCAGCTTGTTATGAATGTCTGCATCCATCGGCTTGAGCTGTAGCGCCTGTTGATAAGCGCGGATAGCTTCCTGCGCTTTGCCCTGTTTCACTCTGCAATAACCAACCTGTACCCACGTTTCAGCGCGCTTCGGATTCTTGTTCGCCGCGTTCTCGAAATAGCCGAGGGCGTTGTCGTAGTTTCCGAGCCACAGCGAATCCAAACCGGATTTGTACAACGATTCCGCTACGTCGCCCTTACCCTTCAGCGCGACCTCCGATAATGGCTGGAGCTTTCCGGGCGCCAGTTGCGCCACACGAGCCGCCGCAATCGCGAGATTAATGTTCTGACCGTTTGTGACTTTGATTGTCACCACGCCCAGCACCTGGCCCTTCAGATTGAAAACCGGACTGCCGCTGTTGCCGTGAGAAATGGGCGCGGTGATTTGAATGATGCGATAGCTGTTGGGAACTTCACGCACCGCCGACACGATTCCGTCGCTCACTGACCCTTCGAGCTTGAGCGGATTTCCAATCACGAAGATCGGTTCGCCCTCGTCGGGCAGCTCACTCGCGAGTTCAGTGCTTCGCGGCCGCTCGGTCGGCGTGTCAACACTCAACAGCGCTAAATCGCCTTCCTCATCGATTGCGAGCGTGCCGTTTACGGGGAAAACTTTTCCCTTGCCGTCGAGGGTTTTTATCTCGGCTCTGACTGCCCCACGAATTACGTGCAGGTTTGTCACCACCTGGCCCGGACGGAGAAAGAAGCCGCTACCCGTCATCAACGCTTCCCCACTCGCGTCGTAAGTCGCGATAGCTACGACTGCTGGTTTTACTTTCTTTACGAGCGCTGGAAGGCCTTCCTGCAGATGAGCACTGGCAACACTAGCGGAGAGAAGAGCCAATACAAGGGGGACGCGGAGGAGATAGCTTCTCTTTATCATTGTCGTTAACCCGAACAAAAACGGAGAACTTCGGCGCGTGAAAGGGGTCACGGGCAGGGTTCGTCACAAATTGGCAAAAGATGATTGGCTCAGGCTAGAGCCAGTCGGGAGACCACATATTAACGCAAGATGGTTAAGGAGTGGAAGGTTTTTGTGAAGGATTTGACAAGGAAAAGCAATCCACAGATCACACAGAAGAAATCTGTGTAATCTGTGGATTAGGTAGACACTACGGAATGATGTGGATAGTTCCGACGGCCGGTCCAACCGGTAGTGCGCCCTCAGCGCCTTCCATCGTGATTACCAGACCAAAGTCCGACAGTGCTACTTCTGACTTGATTTCCGCCTCGTTGCGGCCTTTCACGTTTACGACCTGACCGAGTTTGGTGAACTTGTTGTCAGGTGAAACCGCCCACAGGATAAACATCTGACCGGCCGGCGCTTCCTTCAAATCGTGGAAACGCATGTTAATCTCGGTCGGTCCGTCTTTCCGCGGCGTGATGAAAACATTCGCGCGCGCACCTGCTAGCGCACCAGTGAAATCTACTTTGATTTTGGTGTCATCGCCTTTTTTGTACGCCGGAATGTTGAGCAATGGCGCCGTGTAAGTGACTTGGGTTTCCTTCATCGGAACTACGATGGTCGTGTTTCCGCTGAGTGAATTGATCACTGCACCTGGAGTCGCGGTTACCGTAGTTTGCGCTTGCGCGGCTCTTGGCGCCGCGACTGCCGACACCGTCTCACCCGCAGGGCTCGTCAACGGAATCACCGTGAAGCCTTCGGGCACTGCGCTTCTGAACATCACTTTGGTACTCGCATCGTATGCCGTCAAGGCCGGCTCTGGCGAAGCAACAAGCATGAACCTCGAAAGCGGTGTGGTTGCCATCAGTGTTCCGGTTCCATTCGAAATGGCTACGGGACCGAGAGCCGTAACTACACCTTTGTCATCGACCGCATAAAGAGTCATCGCAGTTAGATCTGCGGGAACTTCAGTAAGATTCAGTTTGATTCTGGTCCCATCGTCATCGCGGAGAATGGTGGCCACTCCTTTTGCACCGGTTACGTTGATCGGGGTCAGGTTAACCAACACTTCTTTCTTAGCGGGATACTCAATGATTGTGTAAGTGCCGTCGGGATTCTGCACCGTCTTGGTGACAGTAGTTGTTTGTGCGAGAGCGACAGCGGCGAGTGCGAGAGTCAGAATCGCAGCGCCGAGGACGCTCCATACGTGCTTGCCCATTAGTTGTACCTCCCTTATGTCTAATCAATCGCGATTAATTGTCGAACGCGGGGGAACTAATGTCGGGGAGACGCTCAGAGGCGTACCTAAGCCGTAATTTCGCAAGATTTATGCCAGCTAGAGTATGGTGAGAATCGGATGAAATGGACTTAATGTGCGAAGGGGAACAATACAGGACTGTACGGTGAGGGAACTTAGCCACGGATGAAAACGGATTGAAAATCCGGATTTTATCCGTGTTTATCCGTGGCTAATAAGCTTTCAGCTCAGCGATTGCCCTAGCGACGTCTCCCGAATATGGCAGGATCGCGTCTTCGAGTTGTGGAGCGTAGGCAACAAAGGTGTCGAGCGCGCAGACGCGCTTGACGGGTGCATCGAGATACTCAAACAACTCGTCCGAAATGCGCGCGGCTATCTCAGCCCCATACCCAAACGAGAGTGAATCCTCATGCGCGACGATCACGCGATTTGTCTTCTTCACGCTCTCCGCAATGGCGTCCCAATCAAACGGCGCCAGACTGCGAAGATCGATGATCTCTACACTGATGCCTTCCTGTTCCATCTGTTTCGCTGCGACGAGTGAACGTTGGACCAGGGCGCCATACGTGATGATCGAGATATCCCTACCTTCGCGGACCTTCTTTGCTTTGCCGAACGGGATCATGAAGTCGTCACCCGGATACTGCGACTTGTTGTAAGCCTGTCGATAGAGATGCTTGTGCTCGAGAAACAGGACCGGATCGTCTGAGCGAATCGCAGTGCGCAAAAGCCCGTTTGCGTCGAGCGCATTCGACGGATAGATCACCCGCAGGCCGGGAATCTGAGTGAACGTCGACACACCCGATTGTGAGTGGTAAACAGCGCCGCCTTTCAGATAACCACCAATCGGCACACGAATGACAACAGGCGCTTTCCATTCGTTTCCCGACCGCCATCGCAGCAACGCGAGCTCATTGCGGATCTGGTGCATCGCGGGCCAGATATAGTCGAAGAATTGGATCTCAACCACGGGTTTCAACCCGCGCGTCGCCATGCCAATCGCGCGTCCGACGATGTTTGCTTCGGCAAGAGGTGAATTGAAGACGCGCGAGCTTCCATACTTGCGTTGCAGGTTCGCGGTGACTTTGAAAACGCCGCCCTTACCTTTCACGCCATCGAGATACTGTTCGCGCGAGCAGTCAGCCACGTCTTCACCAAACACCACGATGCGTGGATCGCGAGCCATTTCTGTAAGGAGGCAACGATTGATCAGGTCGACCATCGTTCCTGCATTTCCCGAGAGCTGAACACGATCCTCTGTGTCGAATTCTTTTGAGCACGGATCGACGTCATGTGAAAAGACGAACTGCGTTGCCGTCTCTTTCGGAGGCTGAGCAGCGGACAAAGCAACGTCGGCAGCTTCGTTAACGATTCGATCGACTTCGTTCTTGATCTGCTGTAACTCGTCCTGATCGAGCACGCCTTCGTCGATCAGCAACGCGCCGAAACGCTTTACCGGATCGCGCTCGGCATCGCTGGCGCGTTCTTCGTCGGGGCGATAAAGCTTTTCGTCATCTGAAAGCGAATGTGAGTACGGTCGAATAACCTTGGCGTGGACCAGCGCTGGACCCTTTCGATCGCGACAGTATTCAACTGCACGCCGCATCACTTCCAGAGATTCAATTGGGTCCGTGCCGTCACATCGCTGCAAATAAAGTGATGGAAAATTTTCGACCAGTTTGGACACGTCGCCACCCGCAGTTTGCACTTCGACGGGGACGCTGATCGCGTAGCCGTTGTCTTCGAGCAGAAACACCACCGGCAGTTTCAAATTCGAAGCAGTGTTGAGTGCTTCCCAGAATTCGCCTTCGCTGGTCGTGCCGTCGCCGAGTGAAACGTACGTCACTTCATCGTTGCGGAAATTGGAGACGCGCTTCTGAAGTTCCGGAATAAGACTGTAGCGATAACTCGCCTCGGCGCAGCCGACAGCCTGGAGCAATTGCGTCCCTGTCGGCGAGGACTGCGAGACGATGTTCAGTTTCTTATGGCCCCAGTGTGAAGGCATCTGGCGTCCGTGTGAGTTCGGATCGGCTTCGGCGCCAACCGCTGAAAGCAGCATTTCCAACGGCGTCATTCCGATCTGCAAACAAAGCGCGCGGTCTCGATAGTACGGGTAAAACCAATCGTAGCCGGGCTTCAGCACAACTCCCGCCGCAACCAGCACCGCTTCGTGCCCCGCGCCGCTGATCTGAAAGAAGATTCGATTCTGTCCCTTGAGTTGAATCTCTTTATCATCGAGACGTCGCGACAGGTACATCGTGCGATACATCTCGACCAGTAGCTTGTGGTCCGGCAACCCTTCGTGAGTAGTTGGTTCAATCGTTACAGCCGAATCCGACTTCCGCACGAGCTTCAAGACTTTAGTATCAGTATTCATAAAAGACATTTTGTGCCTTATGTGCTTTTTGTGCCTTTTTGTGGCTCACTTTCCGATGATTAATTTTGCGATCGTCTGCAGTTGCATGTTTGAGGTGCCCTCGTAAATCGCACCAATCTTCGAATCACGCCAGTATTTCTCAACCGGATAATCTTTCACGTAACCGTAACCGCCGTACAACTCGATCGCTTTCGAGCTCACGCGCTCGGCTACGCGCGACGAGTAAAGTTTCGCCATCGCTGCTTCTTTGACGAAATTCACCCCAGCGTCTTTCATGCGCGCCGCGTTATAGACCATCAAACGCGCGGCTTCCAATTCAGTTGCCATTTCAGCAAGTTGAAATTGAACTCCCTGAAACTGGTTGATCGACTTACCAAACTGTTGTCGCTCGGCCGTGTAAGCGATTGCACTTTCCAGCGCGCCCGCGGCGATCCCGATCATCTGTGCGCCGATTCCGATGCGGCCTTCGTTGAGTGTTTCGATCGAGATCTTGTATCCCTTGCCCGGTTCGCCGAGGACGTTCTCCTTCGGCACTTTGCAATCTTCGAGAATCAATTCGACTGTAGACGAGGCGCGGATGCCGAGTTTGTTTTCCTTCTTCCCGATCGAAAAACCCGGAAAACTCTTTTCGACAATGAACGCCGTGATGCCGCGATAACCGGCTTCTGGATTGGCGTTGGCAAACAACACAAAAATTTCAGCCTCGATGCCGTTGGTGATCCAAAGCTTGCGGCCGTTCAGCAGGTAGTGATCGTCTTTCTCGACTGCACGAGTCTGCATCGCAAATGCATCGGAGCCGGATCCGGGTTCACTCAGCGCGTACGCGCCGACGCTCTCGGCGGCGAGCCGGGTCAGATAAGTCTTCTTCTGATCGGGTGTGCCCCAACGAATGAACGCGTTATTGACGAGCGTGTTTTGTACGTCGACAAAAACTCCGACCGAAGCATCAACTCGCGACAACTCTTCAACCGCGAGAATCGCAGTGAAAAAATTTGCGCCCGCGCCACCAAACTCTTCCGGAGTTTCGATTCCCATCAATCCGAGGCTAAAACACTGCTGGATGACTGCCGGATCGAGTTTTGCGGCTTCATCCATGTGCTCGACGCGCGGCCGTATCTCGCCTTCGGCGAATTCGCGAACGCTGGCGCGAAACATTGTCTCGTCTTCAGAAAGTGTAGTTAGTGGGCTTGATAAGGGTTGTGTCACAGTCGGTGTAGGTGCGCTCATAGTGATAGTGCTCGTTTATCGTGGTCGGAATGGAACGTGTCATCATAAACCAAGCCACAAATGGGCACAAAAGGAAGTGAACCAATGAAACGGTTAACAGTACAAAACCTGGTTGATAATAAGGGTATGCTGGTTGCTGAAGACTCGACCCGGTGTCGTACCATACTTCAATGCCGAGCGATGTTTTGACTGAGAATCAGAGTCGGAGCAGGAGATTTGCTCCACTTGGAATCATCTTCGGTCTCTTAGGCCTTATTCTGTTTGCCTACTTTGTCAGCCGTGCGGGCGTCGGAGAGATCATCGCGCGCATTCAGCGACTCGGCGCCGGCTTTCTTCTCATTCTCGCCGTTTCAAGCATTCGCTACATCGTTCGCGCAGTCGCGTGGATTCGCTGCATTGAAGCGCCGCATCGGCTTCCTTTCCGAACTGCTTTCGCTGCCCGGTTGATGGGCGACGCGCTTGGCAACATCATTCCTTTCGTGAGTGTGGCGGTGAGCGAACCGTCGAAGGCGGTCTTCGTTAAGGATCGCGTACCCTTCATGGTTGGTCTATCAGGACTCGCCATCGAGAATATTTTTTATGCGCTGTCGGTGGTGCTCTTCATCTTTAGCGGCACGGCGACCCTGTTACTGACGTTTTCACTGCCGAAGCCGTTACGCTACGCCAGCATCGGAGCGCTCATCACCACGCTTCTGATCCTGCCGCTCATTTACCGGATCCTGCGACGCCAGACAAGATTTCTCAGCGGCGTGACGGGATACCTTGGTGATCGCGGTGTGGCTCGGAAGCTTATGGGGAAATTGAAACCGCGCGCGCAGTCGCTCGAAGAACGCATCTATGGTTTCTACACGACGAGCCGGCGCAGTTTTATTTTGATCTTTGTGTTGGACATGTGTTTCCACCTCGCAGGAGTGTTGGAGGTATTCATCACCCTCTCGTTCATCAGTCCGATTGCACCGACGCTCATGCAGGCGTTCATTCTCGAATCAGTGAATCGAATTATCAGCGTGACGTTTAAGTTTATTCCGCTGCGCGCGGGTGTTGATGAAGGTGGAACGGGATCGGTGTCGAAGGTTCTCGGGTTCACGAAAGACATCGGCGTAACGCTCGCGATCGTGAGGAAAGGCCGCGACATCTTCTGGGCCGCGATCGGGCTTTTATTGATCTGGAACAATAATAGGTCCTATAGGATCAATAGAACCTATTCGTAGGCTAATGCGTTAACCGGATCGAGGTTTGAAGCGCGCCAGGCCGGATACAGCGCTCCCAGAATTCCTCCAACAATACCAATCAGTGCTGCGACAGATGCCCACGCCCAGCTATACTCGAAAACAAGCCCGTACGCTTTGTGAATTAGGAATCCGGCCAAAAGCGAAACTGCGAAACCCGCGAGCAGTCCGATGACGCTGATCAATATCGCTTCCTTCTCGATGATCCCGACGATGTAACCGCGCGACGCCCCCATCGCCTTCAGGATCCCGATCTCGCGCGTGCGTTCAGTGATCGTGGTGTACATCGCAAGCATTACCACGAGCGAGCTCACCACCGCTGCCAGAACCACGAGCACACGAAGAAAAACAGTGAGGTAAGGAATACTCTTTTCAAAACTCGTGAACACCTCGGCAGTTGGCTGAATCATATTACCCGGCAACTCGGTATCGATTCGCTTTGCGACTTCGCGCAATTGATCCGGATTGTTGAGCTTCACAAAGATAAACGTACACTTACCTTCAGCTTCGATGGCTTTTTGCATCGCCTCGAGCGACATCTTTACGCGCGGCCCTGATTCAGGTGAATAGATCCCGGTGATACGATACTCATCCGTATTATTGAAAGGCTTGATGACATCGCCCACATGATAGTTACTGGTTCGCGCTTTCGTCTCATCAATGACCACTTCGTTGAGGCCTTGCGGTCCGCGTCCACCCACGAGGCTCATTCCATTCATCTGCGCGTAGCCGTCCCAGTTAACACCGTCGAGCTGCTCGATACCGATTCCTTTGGTGCCTTGAGCGAAATTGCGAATCACCGGTAACGCATCCTGCACGCCTTCAATTTGCTTCAACCGATCGGCGTATCGCGTATCGAGATTGGCGGTGGAGGAATTAAACTGGATTGCGCCCGGCCGCATAAAGATCAACTCCGCGCGGACGTTCGTGGCCCGGCGCTGAAGATCGTTTGACATACCGCGGGCAAGCCCGGTGAAGAGCATTACGAGAACCACGCCCAGGGCGACGCCCGCAACGCTGACGAGCGTGCGAATCGGCCGCTGACGAATGTTTGAAGTGACTAAACTATCCATTCGCAATCAATTTCCGACACATTCTTTGCTTAAGCTCTTTTACCATACTGCATTTTACCCACATGAACACAGATTGCAATCTGCGTTCATGTGTGTAATCTGTGGATGGGTTTCCTATGAAGAACCGTAAATTTTCACCATTCATCTACTCCCTGGCGACACTCGTCATCATGCTCACGTTGGTTCTCTGTGGGCGGAGCTTTGCACCCGACCGAGTTCAAATCACCATCCTCGGAACCACGGACTTGCACGGCAACATCCTGCCCATCGATTACTACACGAACAAGCCCGACAACCGTGGCATCGCAAAAATCGCGACGTTGATCAAGCGCGTTCGCAAAGAACAGCCGAATGTTTTACTGATCGACTCCGGCGACACCATTCAAGGTTCACCTCTCGAATCGTTTCACGGCCGGAAAAACAATAAGCCGATCGATCCGATGATGCTGGTAATGAATTCCTTGAACTACGACTCGATGACAGTCGGTAATCACGAGTACAACTTCGGTCTCAAGGTTCTGGAGAAAGCACGTAGTGAAGCAAGGTTTCCCTGGTTGTCAGCCAACACCTACGACAAAGGCAAAACTCAAACTCACTACAAACCCTACATCGTGAAGGAAGTCGCAGGCGTCAAAATCGGAGTGCTCGGTCTGACGACGCCGGGAATTCCCAACTGGGACAATCCGCCGAACTATGCCGGTCTGGAGTTTCATGAACCCCTCATTGAAGCTCGCAAGTGGGTGCCGATCCTGCGTGAACAGGAGAAGGTTGACGTCGTCGTCATCGCCATGCACATGGGACTCGAAGAAGATCTGCGCACGGGTGAAGTGAGTCCGGGCCAGGTGCTGCACGAGAACGAAGCGGTTGCAATCGCGAAAGAAGTTCCAGGCGTCGACGTAATCTTTATGGGCCATACGCACCGCGACGTGTCTTCGGTTTATATCAACGGCGTACTGTTGACTCAGGCGAATCGTTGGGGAAGTCATCTCGCGCGCGCCGATTTGTACTTGCAAAAGGCTGGCAGCGGTTGGCGAATGTATGCGAAGTCAGCGCGAACGATTTATGCAGACGATCGGGTGGAACCCGATCCGGATGTAGTCAAGCTTGCGGAGCCTTACGATCAGGAGACGCAAGGCTGGCTATCGCGAGTGATTGGACAGTCGCCCGAGGAGCTGACTGCTCGCGACGCGCGTTTCCGCGACACGGCAATCCTGGATTTGATTCAGAAGGTGCAGTTGGAAGCAGGCAAAGCGGATGTATCGATGGCGGCGAGCTTCAACGACCAGGCTCACATCGCGAAAGGCCCGGTGAGTGTTCGCGACATTGCCGGTCTGTACGTTTACGAAAACACGCTCGCGGTGTTGGAAGTGACGGGGCAGCAACTGAAAGACGCCCTGGAACACTCGGCGAAGTATTTCAAGCCTTACGAGCCGGGTAAACAACCTAGCGATCTGGTCGATGAAAAGATTCCGGCTTACAACTTCGACATCGCCGAAGGTGTTACCTACGACCTCGACATCTCAAAACCGATTGGGCAACGGATTCAGAACCTTCGCTTTCGTGGCCAGCCGCTCGCGCCAACGCGAAAGCTCCGCCTCGCTACGAACAATTATCGTGTCAACGGCGGTGGTGGGTACGACATGTACAAGAATGCCCCAGTGGTCTATCGATCAAGTGAAGAGATTAGAGAATTGATCATCGATTGGGTCGAACGCAACAAAACGATCCCCACGACACCCAACAACAACTGGCGCATCACCCCCTAGACCCTGCGCTTGGCCTCAAAAATCGGACACCGGGCTTGGACACAGTCAGTACCGTCCGCGGTAGCGGATGGGTACGTCGTAGACACTTACCTGATCGTTTACCCATCCGCTACCGCGGACGGTACTGACTGTATCCAAACACAGTTCGTGACGTTTGAAGCACAGCACCCCTAGCACACAAAGCGGCTAGAGGTGAGTTCTAATTCGCCGCTTTGGTCGCGGGGGGGTGCGTGTGAGAAGAGATTTGAGCAGTTAGGTCAGCGCTGAACCGGTGCTGGGTCACATCAGATCCGGTCGCGTTAGAAGATCTGACTGGTTCAGCGCATTGACCTCTCGACCCTGCTTGCTTGTCTTAAGAACGCGTGATCGAGGCGAAAACCCCCTCAAGAAATGTTTCGTCTTGATTCCTCATACTGAACAAAGGCGAAAATTGGTGCTAGAATCGCGGAAGCCTCGATGACCGCTACTTCACCGTTATGGACTCACCTGATCAACAAGATGAGACGAATTCGTCTGAACAAGACGACACGAGTTCGTCTGAAAACATCACTCGACTGCTCGTGAGGTGGAATGAGGGTGATAAAAACGCTCTCGAGCGGTTAACGGCGCTTATCTACCCCGAACTGCACCGCTTGGCTACAAACTACATTCGAAAAGAACGTCCCGGGCACACACTGCAGCCCACTGCCCTGGTGAACGAGCTTTACCTAAAAATCTTCGATCAACAGCGAACGAGCTGGCGCAACCGGGCGCATTTTTTGGCCGTCGCGGCGTTTTTAATGAGGCGCATTCTGGTCGATTACGCGCGTGCTTACTACACCTCCAAGCGCAACGGCAATCGCATTTGTGTATCGCTGACAAATATGAAAGATTTCGGTTCTCAGCCGGATCTAGACCTCATGGCGCTCAACGAAGCTCTCGTCAAACTGCAGGAGGTTGATCCAGATCAGGTCCGGATTGTGGAGTTCCGCTTTTTTGCCGGACTGACAATAGAGGAAACTGCGGAAGTGATGAAGATTTCACACGCTACGGTAGAGCGCGAATGGGGAACTGCAAAAGCCTTTCTGAAACGCGAACTGACAAGGAACGGAAATAATCTCTGAGGGACTTAGAACGCGTTTTTCGCGTTAGTCAGTAGTCAAATAACCTACTGGGATTCGCCCCCCTAGTGACATGACCACCCATGACCGTTGGCTACGTATAAAAGAGATTTTCCAATCGGCTCGCGAGCTTAAACCCGAAGAGCGCTCGGACTTTCTCGACCGGGCTTGCGGCGACGACAAGTCGCTTCGCGAGGAGGTTGAGGCATTGTTGACGGCGGACGCCAGCAACAAAGATTTTTTAGAAGCTCCCGCGTATGAACTCATCGCCCCCCTAATCCCTCCCGAAGAGATCGAGTTCTCCGCCGGTCAACAAATCGGTCCTTACACGATTAAGTCTCGGCTCGGTTCCGGTGGCATGGGCCAGATCTATCTCGCCAAAGATTCCAGACTAAATCGCGACGTCGCCCTCAAATTCATTTCACCGCAATTCGCAAGTGATCCAGCCCGAGTGCGGCGCTTCGAACAGGAAGCGCTCGCCGCCTCCGCCCTCAATCACCCCAACATCTGTGTTATTCACGAATTCGGAATAACTGAGAGCGGCCGGCACTTTATCGTGATGGAGCACATTCAGGGGATAACCCTGCGTGAACAATTGTCGCGAGAAGCACTCTCAATCCCGCAGGCATTGGACATCGCCATCCAGGTAGCCACCGCCCTCGCCAGCGCCCACGCTTCACACATTGTTCATCGTGATATCAAGCCTGAAAACATAATGTTGCGGCCGGATGGTTATGTGAAAGTGCTTGACTTCGGTCTTGCGAAGCTCACGGAAATTCTGCCGGAACCCGAAGCTCCACTTCAGGCTTCAAAAAATATATCCACCGAAGCCGGCACGCTGATGGGCACGGTCAAATACATGTCTCCGGAACAGCTACGTGAGATAAAAGTCGACGAGCGATCTGATATCTGGAGTCTGGGTGTTGTGCTTTACGAAATGCTGATAGGGTCGACGCCATTCGAAGCGGCCACATCCAACGAAACCATTGCTGCCATCAGGTCAGTCCAGCCTGCGTCGCCGAAATTTCCCGATCATGTGCCGGGTCCGCTTCGCGATATCATCACCAGGGCGCTGGAGAAAGAATGCGATCGTAGGTATCAAACAATTTCGAAACTTGCTGCCGATTTGAAGAGACAGCAGGGCACGACTATTGATCTGGGAAGCGGGTATCCTTTCACTGGTGACGAACAGCTAACGACCAAGATCGAACCTTCCGGGATATTCACGCGCCTAAAAACCCAGGCGCAGTTCACGACGGATTTTTTGTTCACTGAAATCCGATCGCATAAGGGAGCAGCACTCTTCGCAGGTGTTTCAGGCATTCTGATTTTTCTTCTTGTGCTGGTCCCAAACTTATCCCGCCTCATCAACACAGTTATGAATCGGCCCGTCCCTGCCGTAATGGCGATCGAAATGAAGCCAGTCACGAACGAAGGGAATTCCATTTGCACGACGATTTCCCCAGACGGAAAACTTATTGCCTACGCGGACGAGAAGGATGGAAAGCAGCGTATTGTCATTACAAACACTGAGACGTCCGCCTCTGAAGAATTTGTTGCTCCTGCGGAAGTTCAATACCTGGGCGTTTCCTTCACACGCGACGACAACTATCTATTTTTCACTCGGAGAGAAAATGGCACGGGAATTCTGTATCGACAGGCACTCATCCCCCGCCTTCCACCCGTGAAAATCAAAGACGGAGTAGATAGCCCAATAGCCTTTTCGCCGCAGCAGGATCGATTTGCCTTCGTGAGGCTCGATGACAAAGGCGTGTATTCATTGGTGCTCTCAAACGTTGATGGATCAAACGAACAAGTTATTTCAACTCGCACCGGTAACGATAAGTTTTCTGTCTACGGTCTGGCATGGTCTCCTGACGGAAATCTAATCGTTTGTCCCACACGATCGTGGACCGACGATGGTTATAAGGTGAGGCTGACGGGGTTTGACTTGAAGAATGGACAGGAACAACCGCTCAGTCCTGAGTCGTGGTTCTCGATCCTTCAGATCTCGTGGCAGGAAGACATGAGCAGCCTCGTTATCAGCGCTCGAGACGAAGCCACAAGCCCTTTTCAGTTGTTGCGGATAAGTTACCCAAGCGGAAGCAGCCAGAAGATAACCAATGATTCGGCCGAGTATTGGGGGGCAAGTGTATCCGGTGAAAACATTGTAACGGTGAAAACCGAGTGGCCCTGGGATCTGTTTGTTGTCAATGCCGCAGATAATTACCAAACCCATTCCCCGATTCTTTCTGGCAGGAGTTTAAGCTACGGCGTTGCGTGGGCGGGTGACGGTCAGATTGTGTTTTCATCGATGGTTCAGAACCATCTAAACATTTCCCGAATCAACGAGGATGGTTCAAACCAGGTTCAACTCACTAATGCGGGCACTAACTATACGCCCGAAACTTCTCCTGACGGCCGGTTTGTAGTCTTCGCCTCTAACCGGCAGACTGGCAAGTTCAACATCTGGAGAATGAACACTGACGGCAGCGATTTAAAGCAACTGACCTTCACCGACGGTAACTTCTACCCGTCTATCTCGCCTGATAATCGATGGGTTGTTTACGACAACCAGTCGTCGACCACTAAGGATGTTTGGCGAGTGCCGCTGCACGGTGGTCCTCCGGCAAAAATCGCTGAAAAATACCGGATGCCGGTATACTCACCAGACAGCCAATGGATCGCCGCCCGCTACGATGTGAGCTCGGGCACTCGCGATGTTGCTATTTTTTCCGCAGACGATGGCCAGCCATTAAGGCAAGTACCGATTCCAGTTATTGAGTGGCAACATGTTCGATGGCTCGACGACCACACTCTTAGCTACGTGAAGAGTGTCGACGGAAAAGCAAACATCTGGAGCTACGATCTCAATACTGGTTCAACCACCCGGTTGACCAACTTCAATCGCGATCAGATCTTTGCGTACGCCTGGTCACCCGACAACAAGAAATTGGCGTGTCAACTCGGAAGTGGAAAAGCTAACGTGGTTGTGATTAAGAGTGGCCGGTAGTCAGTTGTAAGGCACAACTTTACACCCGGTCAAAGCTACACTCGTCTAACCCCGTTTCACGAATTCAGTAACCGCTCGTTTTAGTATGGTGGTGGTCCCTGGCATCCCGGCGGATCGATACTGGCAACATCAGTCGCGATATTACCGGCCTCGATTAATAAGGCTTGAAACCCGGCGAAATCCATTTCGTTTAGTCCTTGCGTCGAGCGGTCTGCCTGTAACGATTTGATAAGTGTGTTGAGAGCCTCAATAAGCTTCTTGTTTACTCGAACAAGCTCGAAATTGATTCTTGCCTGGTTGAACCAGATCCCTTTTCTATACGACTTTGGGTCTTCAGGTGACTTCCAGATCCCGTGTTTATATTCGTTTGGGTCTTCAGCTGGCATTGTGATTCTCCCTTTTAAGAACTCGTTTGGTTTGATCCGGGTCTCTTAGACTGCCGACAAAGCCCACTGGGGAGAGTTGGACCTTAGCGTTTGGGTAGTAACGCGAAATTCGCTTCCATATCCCCTCAATTAAGTGGAGAGTGACGAAATCCTTAACGCACTAATACCCGGCAGTAAACCTCCTTATCAATATGTTTCTTGTGTAAAAAGATTACGCAGAGATAGTATTCCGAAATGCCTCCTCGTCTCGCAGCAGTCTCCGGCAAGCTCAAGGGAGCAGTCTTCGCTGTCAGCGATGAAGCTCTTATTATCGGTCGCGATACCGCTGCCGGCCTCTGTATCGCTGATGCTTCAGTGTCCCGCCGGCATTCCCGAATCGAAAAGTCGGACACCGGATTTGTAATCACCGATCTGGAGAGTCTTAACGGTACTTTCGTTAACGATGTTCCTGTCAAGCATCGAAACCTCGAGCACGGCGATCGTGTTCGCATCGGCAACGCGCACTTTGTTTTCCTCACGCACGAGGGCGAGCCGGCTTCGAAATCGAGTGACGTGACTCTCGACGAGGCCCAGGTCATCAGCGGCTCGACCGTGCAGATCCGTTTCGACGACGCACTCTACCAGATGGCCCGCGACTTAAGCGCGCTGATGAAAGTCAGCACGGTGATCAACTCGATCCGCGGGCTCGACAATCTGCTCGAACGACTGCTCGAACTGCTCTTTGAAGTTGTTCCGGCTCAACGTGGCGCCATCCTGCTTACGAACGAAGGCTCGTTTGAAACGAGCCGGGTTTTCGCACTCGATCGCGCGCGTGGAAAAGATCAGGCGGTAAAGGTTAGCCGCACGATCGTCCAGAAGGTCTTGAGAGATGGCGTGGCATTGCTGGCCGGCGACGGAACCGAGGAAAAACATCTTGCCAGTGAGAGCTTGATTGCGGCGCGCACGCATTCAGTTATGTGTGTGCCGCTGATCGTGTTCGACCGGAAGCTCGGCGTGTTGTATCTCGACAGCACCTTGCCACGCGACAAGTTCAATCGCGAACATCTCCAGCTCGTTACCGCTATCGCAAGCATTGCTGCGGTCGCAATCGAGAATGCGCGCCAGTTTGAGTGGCTCGAAACCGAGAACGAGCGGCTGCTCGCAGATGTAAACATCGAGCACAACATGATCGGCGACGGCGCGGCAATGCAGCGCATTTATCACTTCATCTCGAAGGTGGCGCCGACCGACGCCACTGTCCTCATCAGTGGCGAGAGTGGGACCGGAAAAGAGCTGGCCGCGCGGGCAATTCATCGCAACAGCAAGCGCGTGCAAAAACCGTTTATGGCCGTGAATTGCGCCGCGCTCAACGATTCGCTGTTGGAAAGCGAGCTGTTTGGTCACGAAAAAGGCGCGTTTACCGGCGCGTTTGCGCAGAAAAAAGGCCGGCTCGAAACCGCCGATGGCGGCACTGTGTTTCTCGACGAAATCGGAGAGCTGACGCCGCAACTGCAAGTGAAACTATTGCGCGTGCTGCAGGAACGACAATTCGAGCGAGTTGGCGGCATTGCAACCATCAAGGTCGATCTGCGATTGATTGCGGCCACCAACAAGAATCTTGAAGAAGCGATCGAGAGTGGTCAGTTCCGGCAGGACCTTTACTACCGCCTCAACGTCGTTTCTCTCGAAATGCCCGCGCTTCGCGATCGACGCGAAGACATCATGCTGCTCGCAAATTATTTTGCGGATAAGTACGGCACGATGTGTAATCGGAAATTGAAAGGCTTCTCGCCTGAAGCCCGCGCCTGTTTGACGGCTTACGATTGGCCGGGTAATGTGCGTGAGCTCGAGAACACGATCGAACGTGCGATCGTGCTCGGAACTACGGAATGGATCCTGCCGGAAGATCTGCCCGAGGCTTTGCTGGAGAGCAGGGTCACTGCAGATGGATCGTTAACGACGTATCATCAGGCTGTGGTCCAAAACAAGAAGCAGATGATTTTGCGCGCTCTCGAGGAGGCGAACCACAATCCCGTCGAAGCGGCGCGACTCCTTGGTATCCATCCCAACTACCTGCAGCGATTGATTAGGAATCTGAATCTATCTGTCTGAACTTATACTT
Organism: Pyrinomonadaceae bacterium; assembly: GCA_035606195.1. GTDB lineage: Bacteria > Acidobacteriota > Blastocatellia > Pyrinomonadales > Pyrinomonadaceae > PSRF01. The sequence continues at coordinate 12,256 of DATNFX010000112.1, read as the reverse complement.
GCACTGCGAGGAACAATGAATGAGTGACATGCAGACTGAAGCTGAATATTCGAGGAACCTGAACACGAAGTTTCGACTTCTGGTTGACGCGCCGCAACCAATCGATTTGACGTTAGTGGAAGTTACACCGCGAAAAGTTGACTCAACCGAAGAGCAGGGCATGGAAAGATTCTCGGCCGTATTTATGGGACCGCGGGAAATCCTTCTACCGCAGCAGATTTACCGCGTGTCACACCCTGATATGGGCGAGTTTGATATTTTTCTCGTGGCACTCGGTCAGGAGCCTGAGGGATTCAAATATGAAGCGGTTTACAACTACTACCGCAAAGATTGAGCGTTCGAATATTAGCCGCGGATAACACGGATAAAAATCCGGATTTGTCATCCGTGTTATCTGTGGTCTATATATGTTCCTGATCGGCTCTCCACTCCATGTGCTTGTAACCGCCGACATCCTCAATCTCGACGAAACCAAGCCGCTCATAAAAACGATGCGCATTCTCGTTGAGCATAAACACCATGTGCCTGAGCGGTTTTTGCGACTGCTTCGCTTCGTCAATCAACTCGCGGAGTAAAATGGCTCCGACGCCGCGATTCTGAAACTCAGGAAGTAACGCAATATCGAGCAGACGGATCTGCTTATCATCACTTCCTACCCAGATGCGTCCGGCCGGATGATCGTCAACAAGAATCACGTTGTACCTCGCGTTGGGATAACGCGCGTCGTACTCCTGTCGCTGCAGTCCAAACTGCCAGCGAATGAACGCTTCCTTTTGGCTGTCGTCCCAATCTACCTGGGCCAACTCGGGAGCGCGCGTACTTGCGTAGACGCCGACCAGGAATTCCTGATCGGCGTCGGTAACCGGTCGTAATGAAACGTTCACGCTATTCGACATGAGTGATAACGGCCTCGTAGTACAAATCTCCCGCCTTTGTCTTACGACGCGTCAAGAATAGATCAAATTTGCCGAGGCGCGGATGGCTGATCGTGTAGATCGAAGTAAACGGAGGTAGTTCACCATAAGCCTTGAACTGTAACGAGAAGCTCGTGGTAGGGCGTGAGAGTCCCGTTACACTGTTCTTGGGAGTGTGTTGTTGAAGTTTTTCGAGTTTTAGCTCAACGTTTTCACCGCGAGCGTTGGGAGTAGTAAAAATGTCGCCTACGTATGGTTCGAATGTTGATGCAGCGAAAAGAAAAACCGGCTCTTTCTGGGCTTCGAGTGGAATGCCTGCTTCAGTGCCCTTTTGGCTGAAGCTGGCGCGAGCGGCGGCTACTAATAAACCCGCAGATACAGTGGTTCGAAACGCATCTCGCAAAAAGGTGCGACGTGGAATGGTCATATGAATTTTTCTTCTCCTGGGTTGCGTATGGTTGGACCGCAAACGGCCTCAGATGGACCGCACGAAGTGGAAATGACGGCCTATAGTATATTCAGTTGTTACCTGGTGCCAAGAAAAATCGGGCGCAGAATTCATTAAATCGTATTGGCCCATCCAATACGCGCAATCCGGAGACAAAAAGGTCTAGCAGGAATATTTGCTAATTTAAAGATTTTCGTCTTGTAATTCAGTCCAACCCGGTTTAGAATCCCCCCGCTTCAATTCTAGTTCTCCAGATCTCCACAAGCAGGAAGCTATCCTCCCGACCCTTCTCGAACATCGAGAGTTCGGGACCATTATCAAGACGCGACAATCCGAACATCAAGCCATTGTCACGCTGTGTTGTTTTTAATTTCCTTTAGGAGGAGACATGTCGGAACCGTTCCTTAGCGAAATCAAGATCGTGTCGTTTAATTTCCCCCCCAAGGGATGGGCCCTTTGTAATGGCCAATTCCTCCCTATTAACCAGAATCAGGCGCTGTTCGCACTGCTAGGAACTACCTATGGCGGTAACGGACAGACCACTTTCGCCCTCCCAAACCTTCGTGGACAGGTGCCGATTCACATGGGTAATGGCCACACACTTGGAGAAGCGGCAGGCACTACATCCGTAACCATCAGCCAGCAAACGATGCCACAGCACCTGCACTTTGCGCAGGGGTCGACAACACTTGCCGATCAGGCCACCGTCGTGACAGGCGGTGTTCCAAATATTTTGGCAACTACGCAAGGCAATCAGTATGGTCCTGCGGCCAGTCTCACTACGTTGACCCCCGACTCCGTGAGTAATGTAGGAGGCAGTCAACCCCACAACAACATGATGCCGTACCTGGTGCTGAACTTTATCATCGCGCTTCAAGGCATCTTCCCATCGCAGAATTAAAGGAGGACGAAAATGTCACCATATGTCGGTGAAATCAGAATGTTTGCAGGCAACTTCGCCCCCAACGGCTGGATGTTCTGCGAGGGACAGACGCTCCCCATTTCCGAAAACGACGTACTCTTCCAGTTAATCGGAACAACCTATGGAGGAGACGGCCAGGAGACGTTCAATCTGCCAAATCTTGCCAGCCGAGTCCCCATTCACATGGGCACTGGTCCAAGCGGCACGACCTATCAAATAGGTGAGATGGCGGGCACGGAGCAGGAGACGCTCACGACGCAGCAGATTCCCATCCACAACCACTCGTTCCTGGCAAGTACGGCGGTGGCAAACTCCAACACGCCGGATAACCAGGTGCTTGGGCAGTCGACGCAAAGGGCAATTTACTTCGAAGCGGTTACGACTTCTAACCTGGCACCCACGTCGGTCACTCCCCAGGGTGGAAGCCAGCCGCACGAGAATTGCCAGCCCTTCCTTTGCATCAACTTCATCATTTCTCTTTTCGGGGTGTTCCCGAGCCAGACCTAGGAGAAGCATAAATGTCCGATCAATTCGTAGCTGAAATACGCATCTTCCCATTCAACTTTCCCCCGACGGGCTGGGCGTTCTGCGACGGGCAGTTAATGCCAATCTCTCAGAACACAGCTCTGTTCTCTCTCTTAGGTACGACTTATGGCGGCGATGGAAAGTCGACCTTTGCATTACCAGATATGCAGGGAAACGCTCCTATGCAGCCTGGACAGGGGCAGGGACTCTCGTTGCGTGATTTGGGCGAGATGTCCGGTTCGGATACCGTAACCCTGCTGGTATCGGAAATACCGGTCCACACTCATAATCTGCGCGCTAACTTCAACACCGCTGACCTGAACGATCCAACTCCCGACCGTTCAATTGCGCGCGCGGATACTGGTTTTCTTTACCAGTCCAATACAACGCAAAACCTGAAGATAATGGCGCCGCAAACTCTGTCGCCGGCTGGCGGGTCGCTACCACACAACAACATGCAGCCGTATCTGACACTGAACTTCTGCATCGCGCTGCAGGGAATCTTCCCGCAACGACCATAAAGCGGATCAAGGATTTGGGGGGTATTCAAGTGAGAGTAAGAAAGTCGCCGGTGCGAGCGAGCGATCGTGCCGGCGTTTTTCATGTGCAGCAGGCGGTGCTTACCCTGCTGATTGTTATTTCGCTTGCTTGTTCAGCGTCGAGGTCGGCCAGTTCTCCCACTCCGTTGACAAGCAATCAGCCGGCTCCTTCAACAGCGACGCCGGCGCCCAGTTCCCCAGTAACGGAACGAACTGCCTGCACTCTCAAAGTTTCGGAAGCTCCCGTCATTAACCGGATCAAACTCGGCATGACGGTGAATGAGGTTCTCGCGCTGTTTCCAGGCAGCAAGGACGATGAGGAAGTAAAGGCGGCGCTAGCGAGACATGGGCAATTTGGCAATTCTTCGTTGCCTATTACGCCGTCGAAATATGGAAACAGTGCGGACTTTAAATCTATTAATAGGGTGAGCTTGTCGTTGCTCGATGGTCGCGTTTTGAGCTTCACAATTCAATATAACGGCCCGGAATGGTCTCATATCGACAAGTTCGTGGAGAAGTTTGTCGAAGGCAAGGATCTTCCGGCGCCCGATCAGTGGGAACCCTACGTGGGCATGGAAACCCAGATGAAAACGCTCACGTGTTCGGGCTTCTCAATCAGGCTTTTTAATGGCGGTGAGGGTGGCAGTCAAAATTATGTCCTGATAAAGGATATCGAGGCTGACAACACCCTCAAAGAGCGTCGTAAAAAAGCCCAGGCACAAACTAGCCCTACGCCGGGAGAGTGAGCAGCCCCAGAGCTCCTTTTCCTGAGTCAAGTCGCTCGAACCGAAAATTTCATTGACCAAACGAATTTGTTGTAATAATCTTGTCGCCGCATTTTCCCATAGCGTGCGCCTGCCAGCCTTCACGCATTAAGTCAACAGGAGATAATCATGTTACAAGCCGTCCCCTTTAGCTATAGAAGCAGTCTCAGAATTTTCAGTGCCTGCTTGCTCACATGGCTTTTAATCATCATGCCCCTTGCCCCGATTGCTCCCGCCTCGATGCGGGCATATGGTGCTGGAAAACAGGAGGGGACGAAGAGTTCGAGCGCCAGTCGGCAGGCGGCGAAGAGCTCCAGCACAAGCACTTATGTTAATGCGCCAGTCCCACAGCCGGCCCCAGAACCGGTGTTTGCGCCCGTTATCACGGCGACAAAGGACGACGGCTTACCAGCCGCAACCACGGTAGCTCCGGGCGGTACCATCAACTATACCGTCACGATAAACAACGGCGGCGCCAACAGTCCCGCTGATGATGCTACAGGCGTGGTATTCACCGATCAGATCGACGCCCACACAACACTGGTCCCCGGATCTCCCATCGCGGCGGCCACTGACAAATACAACACCATCGGTAACGTGCAGATCTCGATTCCCGATGGCGCGACCGACCTGCTCGGCAACGACTTCGATCCCGATACCGGCAACAACGCCGGTATGACTGCGACTGCCGAGACCAAGTCCAGTACAGCGTGTACGGGCGGTTGCAGCAACAACGTAACGATTAACGCGAATGGCAGTTTCACATACGATCCGCCTTTAGGCTTCACCGGAACGGATACCTTCACCTACACCGCCAACTCCGGCACCTCGAGCGTTTCGACGACCGTTACGGTCACCGTCGCAAACAAGCTTTGGTTCATCAACAACAACGCCGGCGCCTGCACTTCAAACTGCGATGGACGTCTCTCGCATCCGTTTGTCTCGTTAGCGGCTTTCAACGCGGCGAACCTTGCTGGCCCGGGACAGCCAGGTGACAACGACTGGATCTTCGTGTTTGAGAGCGGAACCGCTTACACGGGTCCGGCGAACCTCCGTTTAGGTCAGAAGTTCATTGGACAGGACGCAACGGCGGGTTTGATCCCGTTGACCGGGTTCACGCAGCCGAGCGGTACAGATCCGATACCGGCAGTGAATTCAGCTAACGGCGTATTCGTTACGATTACCAGTGCCGCCGGCAACAACGGCATCACCCTTAATAATGGCAACCTGCTGCGCGGCTTTACGGTAGGCAGCACTGGCGGTCCGAAGATTTTTGGTAATAACTTCGGCACTCTCATTGTTGGTAACAGCACATCACCAGACGTCACGCTCAACGGCGGCGGGCAGGCGCTCAGTCTCACAACGGGCACACTCTCAACCGCCGGTAAGTTTGTGAGTGTTGCGACGACGTCCAGCACCGGCCCGGGCATTAGTCTCGCCGGCGTCGCCAGCAGCGGCGCAGGCTCGTTCCAGTTCGGTTCGACTAGCGTGTCGGGTGCCACGACTCAGGGCATTCTCGTTGGCACCAGTACTGCGAATCTTGATTTTGGCAACACGTCGGTCACGGGCGGTGTCGACGCAATTTCATTGCAGAATAACTCCGCTGGTACGCGCACGTTTGGAACCATCAACACTTCGGGAAACAGTGGCGTTGGCTTCCTTCACAGTACGGGTGGTGGTGCGGTCAGCGTTACGGGCGCGACGACCATCACGAGCCCCGGCGGCAACGGCATCGACATCGATTCTTCAAATGCCGACCTCTCCTTTGCGGCGACTACGGTTACGAAGACGACGGCCGGCAATGGCGTGAGGCTAAACAACAACTCTGGACGCACGATCGGCTTCAGTTCGTTGAGTTCGACCACGACCACCGGGTTCGCGATCTTGACGAATAACTCGGGCACGGTAAACGTCAGCACCGGTTCCTTGTCTCAGACTGGCGCGGGCGGGGGCGCAGCGTCACTGACCAGTACCACTCTGGGTATGACGTTCACGACCGTGTCTTCGGACGGCGGTGTCAATGGTTTGCTCTTCAGTGGCGGCAGTGGAACGTTTACGGCCACCACCACAAATCTTCAAAATAACACGGCCATCGGACTCTCAATGTCCAGCTCAGGGGTTACCGCTAACTTCGGCAATACGACCTCCAACAGCTCAGCCGGCGCCGCAGCGAATCTTTCGGCTAATACAGGCGCGATCACTTTCGGTAGTCTCACTCTGACACCCGACGCCAACCAGCGTGGTCTGGACGCTCAGAACAACACTAATACCATCACATCAGCGTCCGGCACGATAACCACTACTGGTGCTGCGGCTGTCTTCATTGATGGTCCGGCAGGCCGCACTCCGCTCGCGATGACGCTGACCACTATCAGCTCAACCAACAGTTCGGCGGATGGGGCTCTCCTCCAGGACGTTTCAGGCGCCTTTACCGTCAACGGCGGCGGCACGGCCACTACCGTTTCGAATTCCACCGGAACAGGAATCACGGTGAATAACTCCACCGCGAACGTTAACTTCGGCAACACCAGCGTTACAGGTTCCGGCAATGCCAACGGTGATGACATCGGCACGGGCATCATTCTCACCAACAACGGCGGCGGAGTCACCTTCGGCTCGCTGACCCTTACTCCGGATTCCGGTGAGCGCGCCTTTTTCGCGACCGATAATGACGGCACTACAGCAGCCGGTACTATCACTGTCGCCTCCGGCACGATCACGACGACGAATGACCGGGCGATCGAAATCACCGGCGCATCGACTACTGCCAAGACGCCTCTCGCGATGACGCTTACATCCGTCAGCGCGAACGGTGGTTCAAACGGCATCATCGTCCAGAACGCTAGCGGCACGTTTACCGTTAACGGCACAGGTACAACGGGTGGTTCAGGCGGCACGGTCACGGCGATGACCAGCAGTGGCGTCCGATTCCAGGATGGCCCAACCGTCACGCTCAAAAATATGAACCTGACCGGCAACGGTACGGCACAGACTGTCCTCGGTAGCGCCGCCACATGCGGTGGCGACCTCCGCGTCGGCAATAACCTGAGCTGCGTGGCGAATCTGTACTTGCAGAATGTTAGTAACGTCTCGCTCGATAATCTGAGCGTCACAGGCAGTGGCCAGCAGGGCATTAACGGCAATGGCGTGTCTGGGTTTTCGCTGCTGAATTCATCCGTCACCGGCAACGGTAATGAGTCGTTCGAAGACGGACTTATTTTCCAGAACCTGTCCGGCACGGTTACGATTACTAACACGATCATCAAGAACAACGCCGCGCGTCAGGTCCATATCGGCAACATTGCCAACAACACGTCCACCACAATAAACATCACCGGCACGCGCACCAACAACGCGTATCCGACCAAGGACACCAGCACCACCATGATCGGTAACGATGCCACCGGTGGTTTAAACACGCAGCAAGGCCTCCTGCTGGAGACGTTCGGTGGTACAAACATCAGCCCGACGCTCAATATCACCGGCGTTGTCTTTAACAACAACTCACCCCAGAACGCCCTGGATATTCAGCCGCTAACGTCAGGAAGTCTCGGCGGCACGACCACCAATAGTTCGTTTGACACAAACGCAGGCGGCATCATCATTTCAGCCCAGAACGCGGGCGGCGGCACCTACAACATCACTAATAGTGAGTTCAACCGCACGGCGCTGCAATCCATTCTGTACGCAGCCGCTAATCCGACCACGGGAACTCTTCAGGGTACCGTTTCAGGAAATACGATCGGCACCGCGGGCCAGACAGGTTCTGCCTGCTTCCCAACCGCCGGATGTAACGGCACCGGTATCGACGTAAACTTTATCGGTGGTTCCGGATCGATCCAGTTAAGGATTCAGAGCAACACCATTCAGCAGTTTGACGGCAACGGAATCCGCGTGAAGGGTACGGGAAACCTTAGCCCGGATGTCAATTTAAACATCGTCAACAATACGATTCAGAACCCCTTTGGTGCCGTCGCACACGGAATCGATACTAATATCGGTCTGACTGCGAACGGGGCGGCCGCGGATGATAATGTTGATGGTTGCATCAACATGACCGGCAACACACTTAGCGGTACCTTTGACGATCAGGGTGCCGGAGTTCAGTTTGGCATCCTAACCAACGTCCGCTTTTCATCTCACCATCGATTGCCAGGTTATTTGGGATCGGCTACCGCCGTTGGTGGCCCAGGTAACGCGGTAACCGATTTCATCATTGCCAACAACACGACAGGCGGAAAGGTCTTTACGCAACGTGGTAACGCTGGCGACTATCCAGGCGGTGCGGCTTGCACAACGCCACTCCTTCTCGGTCCGGGTGGAGTCGACTCGTTCATTACCGAGTCTGATTCGCTGGTAACCAATCTCAAATCGGGCACCTTGTTCGATAACCTGTTCAACGAAACTCATGATTCGCTTTTGGCAGGTGCGTTAGCTCGTTGCTCGAGCAGTCAAAAGACCGTCGTTCCGACTGGGTCTTCAGTTTCTCAGGAACAACTCAATCAGATTGTGGCAGCGGCGACGAATCGCTGGATGGCCACCGGATTGTCACAGGACCAGGTAAACGCCATCCGTGAGATTCAGTTCCAGGTTGGCGATCTGAATGGTAGTTACCTTGGCGAAGCCGACGGCAACCGCGTGGTGGTCGATCGCGACGCACAAGGAAAAGGCTGGTTCGTTGATGCGACGCCCGCAGGCGATACCGAGTTCCAAAATCGGTCTTCAGCCACGCGCCGTTATACGAATCCGCTCAACGTCGCGGCTGGTCGCATCGACCTGCTTACCGCGATCGAACACGAAATCGGACACAAGCTTGGGTTGGCGGATGTGTATTCCGACAGTGCTCGCAGCAGCATCATGTACGGGTACCTGTCGGTAGGCGAACGCCGTGTTCCTGCGGTGCGTCAAGCTGCCAACGCGCGCCCGGGCAGCCTCGTCGGCGTGCATCATCTCAAGCTGAAGAAGAATGAAGTCAACGTTCAAAAGACGCAGATGCGCAACCATGCATCGCGAACCATGCGTGCTTTGGCTGCACCGTTCTCCGGTGAAACCGTCACCGGCAACATCGGAACTTTGCCGGCCGGCGGCACTGTGATCGTTAAGTTCTCGGTCACTGTAAACAATCCGCCGAACCTGAGCCTGCTCGGTCCGCCGCGGGTTGAAAATCAGGGCACAGTCACAGCCACCGGCGGCATCAGTGTTCTGACCGACGACCCAACAGTCGGAGGCGGAAGCGACAAGACCGCCACGCAAATCGATTTGTTCGGCACGACGACCTCGGTCATCACGAGCGGCTCGCCGACGAACCAGGGCGATACTGTTACCTTCACGGCAACGGTGTCACCGAACAACCTGCCATCGGCTCCTCCGGGAGGAACGATTCCGCAAGGAAACGTCCAGTTCCTGGATGGCGCGACCCCGATCATTTGTAACGAGGGCGGCACTTCAATTCAGCCGTTGAATGGCAGCTCACAAGCAACGTGTACAACGTCGACGATAACTCCGGCAGGATCGCCGCACACTATCAATGCCAACTACCAGGGCAACGGAAACTTCGATCCGAGCTCGGGCTCTGTCCAGCAGACAGTCATTGCGTGCTCAACGAATCCAGTCGTCACCAGCACGGGAGATAGTGGCGCCGGCACATTGCGCGATGCAATCGCCAACGTGTGCAACGGCAGCACCATAACCTTCAACATCGCCGGTCCGGGACCGCATACCATCGGACTCACCTCGGGTGAGCTCGCGGTAGCGAAGAACGTGACCATCAACAACAACAGTGGTAAGAGAATCACGGTTAGCGGCGGTGGCCTCAGCCGTGTGTTCAATATCAACTTAGGTAAGACGGCGGCCATCATCGGACTGACCATCAGCGGCGGCGGCACTGTCGCTAATGGTGGCGGTGTGATCAACAACGGCACGCTGACCATCGTCAACTCGACGTTGACAGGCAATGCCGCAACTTCGGATGGCGCCGGTATTCAAAGCACAGCCAGCGCAACCAGTCTGACGCTCATCAACACGACCATTAGCGGCAACAACGCGAATGGCTTCGGTGGTGGCGTCGACGTGCTGGGTGGAACCGCGACGATCATCAACAGCACGATCACTAACAACCACGGCGACAATGATAACGGAGGTGGCGGTGGGGCCGGCGGCCTGCGCAATCAGGGCGGCACGGTCACTATGCACAACACGATTGTGGCCGGTAACTTCGCAGGCAGTGCGACGACAACGCGCAACGATATCGAGGGCGCGCTGCAGGCAGCGAGCTCCAACAACCTGATCGGTGACGGCACCAACATGACGGGCATCACCAACGGCGTTAACGGCAACCAGGTTGGAAGCTCCGGAACGCCAATCGATCCGCAACTGGGACCGCTGGCAGATAACGGTGGCACGACGTTCACACATGCGTTGTTGTCAGCTAGTCCCGCGATTGAGGCAGGTAACAATGCTGTACTGCCCGTCGATACGTTTGACCTCGACGGTGACGCAAACACCGCCGAGACTCTACCTGTCGATCAGCGTGGCACGGGCTTCCCGCGCAACGCCGACTCGGCGGATGCAAACGTAATTCAGACCGTGGATATCGGCGCCTTCGAGTTGCATCCGTCAATCGAAGACATCTCGAACCAGTCGACCAACGAAGACACGGTTAAGAACGTTACCTTCAATATCGGTGACGGTACCGGCTCGTTGATCGCCACTGTCACGGCAACGTCTTCGAATACGACGCTGGTACCCAATGCTAACCTCGTCATCACCGGCTCGGGTGGTTCACGCAACTTGCAAATCACTCCGGCCGCCAACCAGAGCGGCACTACGACAATCACAGTCACAGTAACCGCAACCAACGGACGCACCGCGACTGACACGTTCGATCTGACAGTCGGTGCAGTCAATGATCCGCCGGTAGCCAATAACGATCCGAATTACTCCACAAACGAAGACACCCCGTTGGTGGTCAACGCTGCGAGTGGTGTGCTGGCCAACGACACGGATCCTGACACGCCACCGGCTTCCCTAACGGCGGTTCTTGTCACCGGTCCGACCAATGCGTCGTCCTTTACTTTGAACCCGGACGGCTCGTTCAGCTACACGCCTAACCCGAACTTCAACGGCGTGGATACGTTCGCTTACAAGGCTAATGACGGCTTCAGTGATAGTAACGTGGCCACGGCTACGATCACGGTGAACGCGGTGAACGATCCACCATCGTTCACGATTGCTGCTAACCCGCCGGCAGTTTCACAGGATGCGGGACCGCAGACAGTCCTTAATTTCGCGACAAACATTTCACCGGGAGCGGCTAACGAAGCCGGTCAGGTGTTGACCTTTAACGTGAGTCCGACCGGATCAACGGGCACGCTCACGTTTTCGACCCCGCCGGCCATTAATGCCACGACGGGCACGCTTACTTACACGGCTACTAACGGCACCAACGGCACGGCCACCTTCAGCGTGACTCTGAGTGACAACGGCAGCAACACGCCGCCAAACTCGAACACGTCAGGTGCGCAGTCGTTCACCATTACAGTGAATCCGCCGAACGCATCACCGGTGGTAACCACCACAGCCGGCAACCTCGCTTACACAGAGAATGCCGGAGCGGTGGCGATTGATCCCGGTTTGACTGTCACGGACAGCGACAACACTGACCTGACGGGTGCCACAGTGGCGATTACTGCCGGATTCGTGAGTGCTCAGGACACCCTCGCATTCACTAACCAGCTTGGTATCACCGGTAACTACAACAGCGGGACCGGTGTGCTGACACTGACTGGTACGACGACAGTTGCTAACTATCAGACGGCGCTGCGTTCGGTGACATATGCGAACAGCAGCGACAACCCGACTGCCTCGCGAACAATCACCTTCACGGCGACTGATGGCATCAGCACGCCGGGGTCGGCGACGCGTGGCATCGCTATCACTGCCGTGAACGATGGGCCAGTGAACACTGTGCCTGGTCCACAGAGCACAAACGAAGACACCGCTAAGGTGTTCTCGGGCGCTAACAGCAATCAGATCTCCGTCGCTGATGTCGATTTGGGTGCGAACTCAATCAAGATCACGTTGACGGCAACGAACGGCACCATCACGCTCAGTGGAATCGCCGGTCTGAACTTCGGTTGTGTCGG